>JAFGFF010000013.1 GCA_016931075.1 Pirellulales bacterium
CGGTCTTGCTTCCTAATGTCCTGTTCATGTACATCCATACGACATAACCTGGAAGTCAGTTCACTACTTTTGCGAAGGTCAGTAGTTACACGCTCATGAAGCAGTTCGTCAGCCTCCATGCGACATTCTCCTGGCCACCTCGGCTTGGATCTGCTCGTCCGTCCAGGTCGGGTTTTCCGCGCGGAGCATCCGGGTCATCATCCGGACGGCCGAACGCCACATGCCCCAGGCGATTTGCAGCCGCTCCGTGGGTGTCTTCGCCGCCAAGACCCGGGCCGTCTCACGGTCAACGATTTCCATCGGGAGACGGGATTGCATGTTCGTTTCGGAGATCGGCGAAACAATGGAAGACGTGTCAAGGATCATGTCCGGGTCGAATGCCCGCCCTGTGGCGACCCCACCTAGCACCTCAGTGCATTTGATAATGTCCGTTGGGTGGCACTGGCGTCTCGCCAGTGTTGCGGCCACAGGCACTGGCGAGACGCCAGTGCCACCCAGCCGACTTGTGGGAGGCGACTCCCGTCGCCGAAAATCCGCCCGCCAAGATCCCATTCGGCGACAGGAGTCGCCTCCTACAACAGGTGCGAGGATAGTTCAAGTTGTTCTAATCCGAGTCCTCACACGATTCCTACCATCGGTGTTCGGGCCGTTGCAGGATTTCGCTGAGGATGACGGCGTGGCGGAGGCTGTCGGCATCGTGCAACAACGCGGCGAAGCCGGCGGCGCTGGTGGGCGGAAGGGCGACGGAGGCCGGGGCGGGCTTCTTGGTCTTCTTCTTGCCGGTGACCTTCTTTTCGAGCAGGCCGAGGTCGTGGTCGAATGTCTCGTGCAGACGCTCTTCCGCCTCGCGGCTTGCCAGACGCGCGGTCTGACCGAGTTGGGACGCCCGACGGGTGAATGCCTCGGTGTCCACGTCCTTCCTCACCAGGTCGCTCAGTCCCTCGCCAACCGGAGGGCGCTCGGGCTCGACGACTTGGGCCTGGGCCACAGGCTGGGCCAGGGCGGGTCGAGGTTGAGGCCGCACCTGCTGGGGACGTGGCTGTAACTGAGGTTGAACTTGCTGGGGCCGAGGTCCAAACTGCGGTTGCACCTGACGTGGTGCTTGTCCACCGGCCGGCTGTTGACCGCCCCGGTTCTGGGCCGCGCGGCGAAGAAAGTCGCCGATCTCGTCGTCCAACGCCTGAGGCCGCGGCGCCTGCGGATGCTGGGCTTGAGGTCCCAGAGCTCCGCCGGGCTGACGGGGGTCCTGCGGTCTTTGCTGTTGTTGCTTGTTGTTGAGAAACTGAGCCAGTATCGAAACGCCGGCGATGATAATAAATACGACAGCGCCGACGATTTCGCCGAGATCGGCCACGAGCAGGGCTTGGCCGTTCATGCCACGGGACCTCCTCCAGGCCGGGCGGCGGGTCGGGCGATCGCGCTTCGCATCTCCGTATCGGCCTGGACGTTGCGGAGTTTGTAATAGTCCATGATGCCCAACGTCCCTTCGCGAAACGCCTGGGCGATCGCCTTGGGCACTTCGGCCTCGGCCTGGACCACATGGGCCCGATTCTCTTCGATGTGGGCGATCTGCTCCCGTTCCTCGGCCACGGCCATGGCTCGGCGGCCTTCGGCGTTGGCCCGGGCGACACGCAAGTCGGCCTCGGCCTGGTCGGCCTGGAGCCGGGCGCCGATGTTCTCGCCCACATCCACATCGGCGATGTCGATCGAGACGATCTCGAACGCGGTTTGCGAGTCGAGCCGTCGGGCGAGCACCGTGCTGGAGATCTTGTCCGGATTCTCGAGCACATCGCCGTGGTGGGTGGCCGAGCCGATCGCGCTGACGATGCCCTCGCCCACCCGGGCGATGATCGTCTCTTCCGTCGCCCCGCCGATCAACTGCTGGAGGTTCGCCCGCACGGTCACCCGGGCACGGACCTTCAACTGGATGCCGTTCTGGGCCACGCCGTCGAGCGATTCTTTACCAGAACCGCGAGCTGGGCAGTCGATCACCTTGGGGTAGACGCTCGTCTGGACCGCTTCGAGGACGTTACGTCCCGCCAGGTCGATCATCGTCGCCTTCTTGAAGTCCAACTCGACAATCTTGGCCTTGTTGGCCGCGATGATCGCACGAATGACCAGCGGCACGTTTCCGCCGGCCAGGAAGTGGGCCTCGAGCGCCTTGGACGTGATGCCCATCTCGTCACTGAATCCGGCCTGCACGGCCATGATCTTGCTGCGGACGATCACCTTCGAGTCGACATGCCGAAGCCACATGCCGATCAGGTCCAGGATGCCGATTCCCGCCCCGGTTGTTTTCGCCTGGATCCAGAGCCAGAAGAACTTGGCGAAGACCATCAAAAACACCAGGATAAAGATGATCACGGCAATGATGCCGACGATCCATAAGTATCCGGTGATGTCTTGCGGGGCCTGCTGAGCAAGAAGGGAGGGGGCCACGAGCGTCATTGTGCGATCCTTCGGACTCGGGTTCTGCGATATCAGGGTGGTAACCGGTCACGGCTTGCGGAAAAGGTGACAGTCACCTTTTGCCGGAACGGCCCTACGGGTGCTTTGCACAAAAGGTGACTGTCACCTTTTCCGCTGCCCCCGCGAGGGGCCCTGGTTCCACGCCAACTGGTTTAGCCGTCTTCGGGCGAATTGTCAACCCGAGGACTGGCTCTCTCGGGGGAAGACCGGCGTGTGTCACGCCCGCGGCGGGTCTTCCTCGTCCCCGGAGCTTTCCTCGTCGAACGGATCAGAGCCGATCGCGTCGATGGGCCGGGCCAGTACGTCGTCGGCCTGAGGATCGGGGACCACCGAGCCCTCTTCTATCGGACGGACCACCACCCGGTTGCCACGGACCTCGATCACCCGGACCGCCTGGCCTGGCTCGGCGGGCATCCCCTCGGTCACGGCGTCGATCGTGCGTCCGTCAATTTTGATGACTCCGGCGGGCAGCATTTTACTCTTTGCCCTGCCTGTGTGGCCGACTAGGTCTTTCAGGCTTCGCTGTCTTTCGTCGTCGGGCAGGACATCGTCCTCGGTGGGGGCGTTCAGGAGGAGCCGCCGCCCAACGGGTGTGTTTGGGAGTAGTTTGAAGGCCAGGGCGACCATCGCCGGCAGGCCGAGCCCCGCCATGGCCAGGATACTGACTCCGACGGCTGGACTTTGGAGGAAGCCCATGTAAATGGCCCCGACGATCGACACGATGCACAGGAAGCCCAGCAGGCCGCCCGAGGGAAGGAACACTTCCAACAAGGCCAATCCCAGGCCCAGGATCAGGAAAATCAGTGCGATGGCCCAGTATTCCATAGCTCGTTGCGATTTGAATGGAAGAGGAATCGAATCACGCCGGGTCGACCGGTTCGACCATGACGCGGCTGCCGTGCACCTCGACGACGACGATCGCCACGTTCGGCTCGATCAGTTCGCTGTCGGAAATCACATCGACGAGCCGATCGCCGAATCGGGCTTTTCCGCTGGGGGTGAGTTGGGTCGTGGTGATGCCCCGCTGACCCACCAGATCGACGTAGTCGACCAGCGACTCGCTCCGGTGGAGTTGTTCTTTCTCATCGGCTGAAAGGGGGTTGAGCATGACCTTGCCCAGCACGGGTGCTTGGGGCAACCATCGGTTCATCAGCACGGCCAGGGCGACAATCCCGACGATGGCCCCACCGACCATCATGAGCGAGGACTGGAATTCGGCCATCTGGTAGCGGTTCTGCGGCCAGATGAACGTCTGGCTGGCCAGCACGAGCGACCCGATCACCAGGGCCCCGCCGCCGAGCCCGAAGATGCCGAATCCGGGAAAGACGAAGATTTCCAGCAGGATGCAGGCCACACCGGCCAGGAAGAGTATGATCTCGAGCACGCCGGCCGTCCCGCCGAGGAACTGGCCCCAGAAGAAGAGCAGGAAGCAGACCATGGCGACAAATCCTCCGATGCCTACGCCCGGCACATGAAACTCGAAGTACAGGGCGGTAAAACCGAGGATCACCAGCAGGATCCCGACGCCCCGATGCTTGAGCGCATCGACCAGCACGTCGGCCCAACTCAACTCGGACAACGCGGGGTCGTCCTCCAGACCGTAGATTTCGCGAAACTGGGTAAAGTTATCGACGACGTGGTCGGCCAGCCGGTAGGTGATCGCTTCGGCCCCCTTGGCTTTGAAGGGCTCGCCGCGGAGTTCCTTCTCGACCATGGGGCCCTTGACCCACTCTTCGTGGGCCGGCTGCTCCTTCCATTCCGCCTCGCAAAAGTACTCGTCGACGCCCTGCCGCGAGTAGCGAAAAACCTCCAGATTCGGGTCGATCATCGCCAGTGGCAGCGACCAGCTTCGCGACTTGGCCGGCGCAAGCTTCTGCCGGATCATGTCGCCGTAAGTGGCGATCTCTTCTCTTGTGAACGTGTGATTACCCAATCCGCCCAGGACCGCATTGGGGCCCAAGACGATCTGGTCACATCCCAACGCAATCAGGGCGGCGTCGGACCGGGCCAATCCCGGCACATAGGCCACGGTGCGGACCTTGTCGCGGGGGAGATCCAGCGCCAGGTGCGTGGCCAGACGCATCGAGTCGGCCGGCGACCCGCCGGCACTGTCGATCCAGAGGCAAATAAAGTTGGCTCCCTGTTTGGCGATCGCGTCGTCGATCAGACGCTGGGCCTTGTCGATCTGGTCGGCGTTGATCGGCAGACGCAGGTCGATCCGGACCGCCTTCCACGCGTCGGCCAGACGCAAGTCCTCCTCGACCGCCTCAGGCGGGAGCCCCAACGCCCGGGCCAGCTCGGTGCGGTTCGAGGCCAGGGCGCTGACAAACCCGAGCTTTCGGGCCTGTTCGGCCGTGAACTGGGCCGCTTCACCAGCGCTGACGATTTTGTCCGGCCCGCGTTTGATCGTCTGGACCTTGCGAAGCTCTTCGAGTTCCTTCGGCGTGACGAACTTCGTCCCTTCGACGTCCGTTTCGACCTCGAACACCTCGCGGCTTGGGTCGACCATGCCCAGGGCCAACTCGACCGGCACGGTCCGACGCCGCGAGGCGATCTGGCGATACGTCTGGAGGATCGACTCGTCGATGATTTTTTCGTCAATGCCCGCCGATCCGATCGAGGCCTCGGGGCTCATGATGATCTCGTCGCAGGCCATGGCCAGCAGGACGGCGTGGCCCTGGATCGGCTGGGGGATGTAGGCGACCGTGTGGGCCGCCGTGGTCGTCTCGCCCGAGAGGAACTTGGCCAGGTCCGACGTGACCCCGAGGGGACTGCCTTGTCCGAAATCCTCCTGGCCCGGCGGCACGGTCAGCTCGAAGATGAGCACGGGTTGGAACTGCTTCTGCCGGGCCTCGGTCAGCGTCCGCTCGACGAAACGCTCGACCCGATTCTGCGTCTGGGCCGTGATCGGCAGGGTTATCTTGAGCGAACGCCCCAGCCGTTTCCGCTCGCCCTCGGCGTTGTCGTCCTGAGCCCGTGCGGCCGGCAGCAACAGCCCACACAAGATGACCGCCAAGCAGACCCCCAACACGCGGCGAACCGGCCAGACTTTCCGACGATCCATGGAACGCTCTCCTTTGCGGTCCTGATCCCCGGACCGGTCGATCGTTCGACTGCAGCGGAAAAGGTGCCAGGCACCTTTTGTGCGAAGCACCCGAAGGGCCGTTCCGGCAAAAGGTGCCTGGCACCTTTTCCGCAGGCTGTGAACGGTTACACACACAGGCGTCACCCCCCGTTGTGGTTGCTGATTACCACTGAATTATAGAACCGTCCCGGGCAGACCGTCAATTGCCGGCAACTCGGCCCGGGCAGGCGGGAAAACCGGGCCCCAAACGCCTATTCGTCCAACGGGCCTGGTATCTTGCGGCCGCCAGAGCCCGCTGGGGTGGTTAGCGTCGTGGCTGAAGCCGGGTGCCATGCTCAGACGGCTGCTTTAGCGGCGGATGAGCATGTTGGTATTGCCGCTTCACACATCATGCCCATCCCTCGCCGAAGCGAAGTCTGGGCATGGCACCCGGCGCCCAATCGCACCTTCATCGGATCGCTCCTTCGGAAGTTCCATTCACGGGCCGAAGGCCCAGCCGTTCTCCCAGCCCAGGGCGCCGCCCTGGGGACCGGTTTGACGCGGCATTGAATGTTTCGGCCCAACGGGCCAACCGTTCCGCCGCTGGTCCGTTGGGCCGTTGGCCCGAAAAACGTGTGCGTTGCCAGCCCAATCACCAGGGCGATGCCCTGGGCTGGGAGAACCAGGCCCCGTTGGGGCGGACGAACAACGCCCAACAACACCACACGCCGCCCGGTCTCCGTTTCTGACCGGCACGGATGGCATTGGATTAAGGGCGCCGGGTGCCACTGCTGGCTTGTCCAGCAGTGTTTTTCCGGGGCTTTCCGCTTCACACTGCTGGACAAGCCAGCAGTGGCACCCTTTTCAACAGGTTGATAGATCGCCTCTGTTTCTCCACGACGCCTATCGGCGTGTCCCTTCCGGCTCGCCCCACATGCGGGCGGCCATGTCGCGGCGGACCAATGTCTCCCAGCCGCCGGGCGTTTGGCGATTGGCGCTGAACGGGTCGCCTTTCAGGATGGCCAGCGGATCGGAATGGTTGATCACCATCCGCTTTTCCTCGAAGGCGTACGACGTGCGGCTCTTGCCGTTGGGGGCGTGGAGCTGGATGGCCACGGGCAGCATGGTCCGGATGTTCAGAATCAGATCGGCCCGGCTGAAATCGGCCGCGTCGCGCTGCCGGCGGGGATAGGCCTCTAACCACGCCTGGTCCTGCACGCCCGGCGGCGGGCGGACCGCCCGGACCCAGAACCGGGCCTTGAGCTTCTCGGCCGACGAATCGAAAAGAAACGGTAACGGGCCGTCCTCGATCGCCTTGCCCTGCAGTTCCGGCGGCAAGGGGTATTCGTTCCGCTGCTTCTTGTCGAAGTCGAAGACGAAGATCGACTTGCCGTCGCACAGCCACATTTCCGGCCGGGGCCCGTCGACCTTGAAGAAACCCTTGTCCGGCTTCTTGAACTTCAGAACCCCGATGTCCTTCGATTTCTCCTTGAGGACGCCGGTCCGCCGGTATTCCGGGTCGTTTTTCATCAGCGCCCAGACCGGATCGTATTCGTATCGGGTGAATTGGGCCTCGAACGTCTTGATCCAATCGCTCTTGGCCTCCCACGCCTTGAGGATCTGATCGAGGTACTGCTGCTGATCGGCTGTCGGCGCGGGAAACGGCGGTGTGTTATAAACCCTGGGAGCGGGCGTTCTCGGCACAGGTTGCCTTGGAACGGGTGGCTGCGCAGCCCGAGGTGGACCGGGCTGCCCGGCCTTGCCGGCTGGATTGCCCTGATAAGGATACGGGTTCCTCGCGGGTGTGCCCTGTTGCGTGCCAGGCTGTGTGGCCGGCCATCGCTGCTGCCCGGCGGGCGGGTTGTAGCCCTGCTGTAGCTGCCCGGCGGCCGGGTAGCGTTGCGTGCCTGGGGTCGGCTGGACGCCCGAGGGCTGCGCCGCGGCCGGCTGCTGAGGTTGGTACTGCCCCTGATTCTCGCCCTGCCAGGGTTGCTGCTGTGCCCAGGCTACTGTTGCAGTCCCGATTACCACCAGCCCTATCAGAGCTATGAACACCGGGGCCATCCCAGCCATTGCCATGGCGCCAAAACGTTCCTTCATCGGCTCGCTCCCGTGCAAGTACTACTCCGCCCGGGCCTCCTGCCCGGCTCAGCGTCGCGATTCTAGCAGCAAACCCCCTCCCGGCCCAAGACCGATTCGCCCGCCCGATCGGGTGGGCTTATTGGAGGGCTGCGACGGAAAACGACCCTCGCACCTGCCGAGCGAACTCAGACATGGCCTGGACTTTCACGACCCACTCGCCCGGTGTAGATTGTGGGCACTTCTCTTCTGGACAAGGTTGGCCATTAGACGCACCTATTGTGGAAATGCGGGGAGTCCTTCCGCGGTCACAAGCCACATGCTAAGGGGTATCACGATGATGACTCACCGAGGGTTCCTGGCGGCGATCTTCTTCTGTTGCAGCGCGGTGTTCACTCAGGCGGACTATAGCTACACCGTGCTTAATCTGCCCGGCGCCAATCAGCCCCGGGCATGCGGCGTCTCCGGCGCCAACATCGCGGGAACCTACTCTGATAGCGGCGGCTATCACACTTTCGTCCACGATGGCACAGGCTACACGACGCTCGTTCGGCCTCCGGGAATCCAATATGATATTCCCCACGACATCTCGGGCAACAACGTCGTGGGCGAGTGCTACGACTCGATGGGTAGGCACGGGTATTTCCATGACGGCGCGTCCTTCACGGTTTTCGATGGCCCTGGCGCCACCTTCACATGTTCTTGGGCCGTCTCGGGCGATATTGCCGTTGGGGAGTATTCCGATGGGCCATCTCTGTTTGGATTCCTCTACGACGGCGCCACCGTCACGCCGTTCAGTGCGGACGGCTCGAGCTACACACGGCTGCAAGACGTGTCGGGCAACTACGTGACGGGAGTGTGCTCCGCCGGGGCCTTCGTCTCCGATGGCACAACAACGACGTACTTCTATCCCGGCAACTGGCCGGAACCCGTGGCCCTCTCGGGCAACCACGTCGTCGGGCACTACCTCGACGGCGAGAGTGTGCGACACGGGTTCTTCTTCGACGGAACGACGATCACATCGCTCACACCCCCGGGATCCGCTGAAACAATGGCCGAGGCCATCGAAGGCAGCCTCATCGCCGGACACTATGTCGAGGCGATCGACGATAGCCGCCATGCGTTCCTGTACGACGGCACGACCTACACGAAGCTCGACGGGCAGGGAGCCGACAGCATCAACGTGGCCGGCATCTCCGGGAATCGTGTCGTCGTGAACTGGTCCCAAAATGGCCAGTCCGAAATCCGCATCTACTCCCTCGGCGGACCGGGAGACGCCAACGGCGACGGCATGGTCAACGCGGCGGACGCCCGCGTCCTGGCTGCGAATTGGTTGGGCGATAACAAAGGTTGGATCGACGGCGATTTCACCGGCGACGGCACCGTCAACGACCTCGACGCCTCGATCCTGGCCGCCCACTGGCTCAACGGCGCCGAAGCCCACGCTGCCGTGCCCGAGCCGTCGCTCCTGGCCCTGCTGACCGGTATGGCGGTCGGTGTTGTAATTCTGTCCCGTCGTCGAACCTAGGTTCCCTGGCACGGCCCGGTCTGCCTCCGAAACCTGAAACGGATCGGTACACAGGCCAGTAGCGCCTTCTGTAATCACTCGCAACTCATTTGGGGAGAAGAACCATGAGTTTTCACAGATGCTTGACGGTTGCGGTCATTCTCGTCGTCGGTGTGGGGTACGCGCGAGCGGATTATATGATAATCGATTTCCCGGGCGCAACCTGGACAAGTGCCTATAGCGTTTCCGGCAACAATGTCGTCGGGAATTATTATGAAGCCGATTCTGGAACCCATGGGTTTCTCTGGGACGGCACGACCTACACGACGATCGATCCTCCGGACTCCACTCGCACGAACATCTTGGCTGTCTCTGGCAGCAACATCGTCGGGACCTATACCGATAGCAACCACGACTCCCACTCGTTCCTCTACGATGGCGCGACGTACTCGACGATCGCCTACCCGGGTGCCACGGTCACGGAGGTCACGGCCGTTTCCGGAAACAACGTCGTTGGGAGCTACTTCGACGAAAGCCCTGGAAGACAAGCGTTCTTTTTTGACGGCGTGACCTACACGACGCTTACTCCCCCCCGTGACGGCTCGGCCTATGCCGCGGGCGTTTCTGGCAATAACGTGATCTTGACCTATGACAGCGACGAGAACAGCGAACCCGGCCCCGCGTTCTTCTTCGACGGGACGACCTACACAGCTATCGCCCCCCCGGGGGCCGTCGACACGTTTGCCTATGGCGTCTCTGGCAACCATGTGGTCGGGGCCTACTCTGACAGCGGTGGTCCCTACAGCTCTCATGGATTCTTCTACGACGGCGAGACCTACACGACGATCGATCCCCCCGGCTCCATTTATACATTTGCCTATAGTGTTTCCGGCAACAACGTCGTCGGGGCATACCTCGATAGCAGCTTCCAAAGCTATGGGTTCCTCTACGACGGCGCCACGTATACGACGATAGCGCCTCCCGGCTCCTCCTCTCCGGTAGCCTGGGCCGTTTCCGGGAATCGAGTGGTCGGGGAATACATCGACGGCGGTAGCTCGTCCCGCTCCTTCCTGTACATCAATCACCAACCAGGCGACGCGAACGCCGACGGCGTGGTCAACCACCTCGATGCCCGCGTCCTGGCCCAGAACTGGTTAGGCAATAACAAAGGTTGGCTCGACGGCGACTTCACCGGCGACGGCACCGTCGACGACCTCGACGCCTCAATCCTGGCCGCCCACTGGCTCGACGGCGCCGAAGGCCACGCGACCGTGCCCGAGCCTTCACTTTTGGCCCTACTAACCGGCCTCGTTTTCGGCATCGTTGCCTTGTCCAGCAGCCGAAAATAGGCCCGCCTGGGTAGTCTTAGATGATTGCAATTCATCCCCCTTTCGGGTAGAATCGCCTTCGTCAACGGAACAGGCCGCGCCGGAGTCACCCGCGGCGGAGAAAGCCAGCAAGAAGCCGATTTCCATACGGGCGCCATGCTGGCAAACACTCTTTTCTACGAGAGGAGGTTCGTCATGTCCGTGTCTCGTTCTTTTCGACTCGTGGTGCTTCTGTTGGTGGTTCTCTCGTTCACGACCCCCGGGCAGGCCGGGCCGAACGGGGCGTCGGCGAAGAAAAAGCCGATGCCACCTAAAATTGCCGACGACCCGAAGACGGTCGACCCGGCCACGTTGATGCCGGCAAAACTGGCCAAGCAGGCGACGGCCGATTTCTCCAACTCGTCGTTGCGCGAAATCCTGGAGTGGCTTCGCACGGAGCACCAGATCGTGGCCCTGTTGGACAAAGCGGCCCTGGACGAACTGGGTATCCTGCCCAGCGAACCCGTCTCCGACCGGCTCGACAACGCACCTATCTATCTGCTGTTGAATCGGCTTCGCGCGCTGAGGCTGGCGTGGTATTTCGAGGACGACGTGCTCTACATCACATCCGAGGACGCCGCCAAGAAACACCTGACGACACTGCCGCACAATATCGGCGACCTGCTCGACGCGGGCTACATGGCCTCGGGGCTCGTGCAAGTCATGGAATCGGCTGTTGAACCAGACAGTTGGGCCGGGGCGGGGGTTGGAGAGGGGAATCTCAGTAGCCTCGGGGATGTCCTCTTCGTCCGACAAACACACGACATTCAAGATAAAGTGCGAGGCCTGCTCGAAGCACTCCGAAAGCATGGGCGGCAGACGTTCGTCTGTGATCCGAGTCAACATCTGGCCTTGCGAGAAAAGCTGGAGAAAAATGTAAGTGTGTCGCTCGACGACGTCCCACTCGAAGCAGCGATGAATGCCGTGGCCAAGAAGGCCGGCGTCGACATCCGGCTCGACACCCGGGCCCTGAACGACCTGGGCATCAGTCGACGCACTCCTGTCACGCTGAAACTGTCCGATCGTAAACTGCAAACCGTGCTGCGGGCTTTGACGGCCGACCTGAAGTTGACCTGCGTGATGCGCGACGGTGTGTTGTGCATCACCAGCCGCGACGCCGCCGAGGGCTTCCTCAAGACGGCCGTCTACGACGTCCGCGATCTATGCCGTGACGACGGGGAATCGGACGCACTCATCCAGGCGCTCATGTCGGGCACAGGACCCGACCGCTGGAAATCGAGCGGCACCGGCGAGGGAGAAATGGTCAGCACCAAGCCGGGCACCCTGATCGTTCTCGGACAGGAAGACCTCCAGATGCGGGTCCTGGACTTGCTCGAAACCTACCGCACGGCCTTGCGCCAGTCACGACCACGGAAGGAGAGCGTGGTTGACCCAAACGAGGTCATCACCGTTTACTACCGCATGCACGCCAACGTGGCCCACGACCTGAACACTCTTCTGCCGCAAATGGTGCGGCCTGCGTCCTGGGTCAGAACCAGGAATGAAGGCACGATCGGCGAGATCACCCTGGTCTCCTCGCCACCCGAATACCGCACCGTGGCCGTCGTCGAGGAAGCGTCCGGCAAGGGAGCCAAGACCACGGGCAGCACGATGACCATCGCCGTTCCGCAATCGGTGCTCATCATTAAACACACCCGCGAGACGCACGAGGAAATCGCCGAAGTCCTCCGCCGCGTCGAGTCGGGAGATGCGGCAGGCGGTGCCCAGTTCCCAGGTGCCATGGGTGGCATGGGCGGAATGGGCATGGGTGGCAACGGCAACTTCGGGGCCGGGTACTTCTCCGTGCCGGGCAACAGCATGAAACGCCCCAATCGCAAGTAGAAACCTAGCCCCCAACGAGGGCCCGACGTCCAATCGGCGCTCGGGCCCTCAGTAGGCAAACCATGGCACCCGTAGAGTTACGCTGTGCTGGCCAGCGGTCTTTGCAACAAAAGGAGGTACGCTATGTCCGTGTCTCATTCTTTTCGACTCGTGGGGCTCTTGTTGTCGGTACTTCTACTGACCTCTCTCGGGCACACGGCTCCCCCGGCCGGGCCGGCCAAGGAGAAGAAGCCGGTGCCGCCCAAGATCGCCGACGGGCCAAAAACCTACGACCCTGCGGAGTTCCTGCCGGCCCCGCTGGCCAAGCGGGCGACGGTCAAGTTTGACAACACGCCGTTGAGCGACGTCGCCAAATGGCTTCGTGAGAAACAGCAGATTGCCACCGTGTTTGCGAAGAAGCCACTGGAGGACATCGGCCTCCCGCTCGACACGCCCATTTCCGTTCGTTTAAAGGATGAGCCAGTCTATCTGCTATTGAATCGTCTGCGCTCTCAGAGGCTGGGATTGGGCTGGTACTTCGAGGAAGATATTCTCTTTATCACGACCGAGGACGACGCCAAGGTTCACCTGACGACGTTCTCCCATTCCCTGGGCGACCTGCTCGACGACGGCTATTCGGTCAAGGACATCGTTAAGAGTATTCAGACCGTCATCGATCCAGAAAACTGGAAAGGCTCAGGCTCCGGGGAGGGCGATTTGTTCGTTCTGAAGGATGTTCTTGTGGTTCGTCAGACATGTGAAATGCACGCTAAAGTACGAGGCTTACTCACGGCACTGCAGAAGCATGGACGGCAAACCTTCGCGTGCAACCCGAGTCAACATCTGGCACTGCGTCAGAAACTGGAGAAAAACATCAGCGTTGCGGCAATTAAAGCGCCGCTCGACGAGGTGGTGGACCGCATTGGTGTCGATGCGGGTGTGGAAATCCGATTTGATTACCGGGCTCTGGAGGATCTAGGGCTGGATCCGCGAACGCCTGTTACCTTCGAACTGGGCAATCGCAAGGCCCGATGCGTCTTGGAGGCCATGTTGAATGATATGGATTTATCACACACACTGCGTGACGGCCTGGTCTATATCACGAGCCGGTACGAAGCGAAGACGTGGCTCAAGACGGCCGTCTACGATGTGCGCGATTTGTTGCCCGACGACGACAAGAATACGCTGATCGAGGCGATCCAGGACGGTACGAACCCAGACGACTGGATGGGATCCGGTTCTGGCGAAGGGGACCTGGTCATGCCCAAGCCGGGAGTTCTGGCCGTCATGGGTCCCGAATCGCTCCACCGGAACGTCTTCGCCCTGCTGCAAATGTACCGCGAGGCACTAAAAGGGTCGACACCGCGAAAGCCTCGGGAGTTGAAGCCGGGCGAAATCACCACGATCTATTACCGCCTGCACGAGGACGTGGCCCGCGACTTGGAGGTCCTTTTGCCCAAGTTGGTCCGGCCTGAGTCATGGAAAAGCGATACCCGACCCGACGCTCCTGGTACGATCCTCCGAATGGCTTCCGATCCAGAACTGTTTACCAATGAGGGTAAATTGGCTCGAAAAGCGAATGAGAAAGAGCTAAAAGACACAGATAAGTCGGTCATTGTCCGCCGGTCCGTATTGATTATTCAAAATACGGAGGAAGTACACAAGGAGATCGTTCGGGTCCTTCAGCGTGTGAAGTCAGGCGATTATCTGGGAAACGGGAGATACTCAGGTGGAATGGGCATGTTCTCCGTGCCCGGCCCACGTCGCCTTTCATGTGATCGATTATAGATGCAGTTTTTCCAACGAGGGCCTGGGTCCTTGATGGTGCTGGGCCCTCGGGAGGTCAACTATGGAAGCCGAGCCTACCAATCCTTCGGCCCCGCCTCTGCAGCCAGGGCAATTCACGTTGCGGAGGTTGATCTTCGTAGGCGTGTTGTGTGCGCTGTTGTGCTCGCTGTGGATGGTGGGTGGGCTCGTCGGATTGCAGACGGCCATATTGAATGGGCTGATCTTGGGGACACCGTTGGCCGTGCTTGGGAGGAGGTTTCGCTACATCCTGGTGTGCGCCCTGGCCGGATCGGTTATAGCGACAATTTTCGGAATCTGTGATCTTGGGATTGATGTGGAAGCTCTCAACGCTCCCTGCGATAAAGAGAGACCTGCAAAGGTCGCTCTTTTCTGGTGGACCGTCACCGGCACCCTGCTCGGCGCGACGCTGGCCATGATCAGGTCGTGGTGGACTCGCCGTACGGTTTCTTCCGCTTCTCCTTCCGAAAACATGTCTTGAGGCCAGAGCCATTTTTTCTCTGAGTGCCACTGCTGGCTTGTCCAGCAGTGCGTCTGTTGTGTACACTGGATCACAGAGCGTGACGCTCCTCGTAGACGCGGCGTCCCGCCGCGTTCCACAAAGCGGCGAGACTTCGCTTCTACGTGCGAGGCCTGCCTGCCTCTGGAACCGGACACTGGTGAGTAGACAGAAAGCAAACCTTAGATCCTTATGCAAGCTGAAATCATCTCCATCGGCGACGAAATCACGAGCGGGCAGACACTCGACACGAATAGCCAGTGGCTGGCCGAGCGGTTGGGGGAGTTGGGCGTGCGGGTGCTGTGGCATACGACGGTGGGCGACGAGTTGGAGGCGAATGTCGGTGTGTTTTCGGCCGCCGTCGAGCGGGCCAACGTGGTGGTGGCCACGGGGGGGCTGGGGCCGACGGCCGACGACTTGACGCGCGAGGCGCTTGCCCGAACGACCGGCCGGGAGCTGGTTCGCAACGACGAGGCCCTGGAGCACATCAAGTGTCTCTACGCCCGACGGCGCTGGCCGATGCCGCCGCGGAACGAGGTGCAGGCCCTGTTCCCCGAAGGGAGCCGGATGATCCCGAACCCAACCGGGACGGCCCCGGGCATTGCCATGACCATCGAACGCGCGGGCCGGAGGCCGTGCCACGTGTTCGCCCTGCCGGGCGTGCCGGGTGAGTTGAAGGAGATGTGGCCGGCGACCGTCGTCGGGCTGCTGCGCGAGGCCGGGGCGGGCCGACGTGTCCGGCGGCACCGGCGGATCAAGTGTTTTGGGGCCGGCGAAAGCAACGTCGAGGCCATGTTGCCCGAGCTGATCCGCCGCGACCGCGAGCCCCGCGTCGGCATCACGGCCAGCCAGACCACGATCATCCTCCGCATCACGGCCGAGGCCGACACCGAGGCCCAGTGCCTGGCCGCCATGGGGCCGACCGTGGCTACCATCCGCGAATGCCTGGGCGAGTTGGTCTTCGGCGAAGAGGACGAAGAGCTGCAAGACGTCGTCGTCCGCCTTCTGGCCGAACAGAACAAAACGCTCGCCGTCGTCGAATGGGGCACCGAAGGGCTGGTTGCCCACGGGTTGGCTTCCGCCGACAAGTCCGGCCGCAACTTCCTGGGCGGTCTCGTCGTGACCAACCTCGCCGGCCTCCACAGCGCGCTTGGACAGTCGGACGAAGTACTCGAAGCCCATCCACCCACCAGCCGCGAAACGGCCGCCGCGATGGCCGCCGCCTGCCGCGCCCGATTCGGCGCCGACTACGCCCTGTCCGTCGGCCCTCTGGCCGAAGCCTCGTCCGACGGCAAGGTCCCGCCCGTCTTTTTGGCCCTGGCCTCCGAATCCGGCGTTCATCTCACCGAGCCGCCGATGATCAACCGCCCCGCCCTGCGCCGCGTCTTCTACTCGAAATGGGCCCTGAACGTGGCCCGGCTGGTGTTGCTGAGAACGGATCGAGTTTGAAGTTCGAGAACTCAGATAGTGTGAGTGATTCGATTCCCGAACTCAGACAGTCGGTCCAGTCATCGTGAAGAGTCGATCTGGCGATTAATTCGCCACCTTCGGTCTGCCTGCCCAGTCGTTTGCAATCCAGTGCCATTGCCTTGTAGAAAGGGGAGTTGGTAGCGTAGGAACCCCATTTTGTAGCTTTTGGGGTACGAGGATCGAAACACCGCCTCATTGCACTAAGTCACTCCAGGCCAAGGCTTTGGGTATCTATTCCGCGTAATGCGGATTCTCGATCGATCCAGAACGCCACCGCCTGTTAACCCTTTGAAAAAGCAGGCTATCCTTGTGTATCACGGATACGCAGTAATTGTGGAACACGTAAAAGGGGACACTACCATGGAACTCATTGTGGGACTGATCTACAAGACATTCACGCTCCTCGTGGGTGTTGCATTCATGTTCCTCGGCTTCCGCCTGTATCGGCGTGGAGTTGCAGTATCCGGGACCGCCAAGGCGATGGGAGAGTGCTCTGTTTCGTTTGGCGAGCATAAACAGCTATGCCTCAAGCATGCCGGACCAGGTGTGTTTCTCAGCTTGTTCGGAATGTTGATCGTTCTCGCTGTAATTGCTAAAGGCATGGTATATGAGGTCAATCCAGATGGCAGGAGTATGTTCTCCTGCGTGAGAGATGACCTGCCAGGATGTTCGACCGAAGACACGAAACCCACTCCCACGCTGATTGGGCTAACCGGTGAGGTGCTTCGCAATGACTACTTCACATTCATCCTGCATGATCAATCCACCTCATCGGGAGATCGAGCGCCTGAATATGAACTCCTTGTTAAAAAGTATCGGTTGGATATGAATAGCGACTCTGGAAGCCCGATGCGAGTGATCGCCATGAAAACAGGACGCGGTTCACCTTTCTTCATCGAACACGAGATAGATATTTCACGCCCAGAAGTCCAGGCTTCCGTTCCTCTCGGGTCCCTGTCAGGCATCGATAGAATCGCGGTGGCAGTGAGTCAAGCCGGAGAGTTGCTCGGTGAACCAGTAACATTCTTGACGACACGAGAGCCCAGTGGAGAAACCAAGGATAACATGCAGCGCGTCACGCGTGAGCAGTTTACTGAGATGATGTCTAAACGAGAATCCTTGCCTCGCTAGCAATCGCAGCCAGGACGGGAGTCTGATGTACAATTTTGTGGTCGTGTCAAGAGTAGTGCTTTCTTTGTCGAACAAGACCGCTTGTCGCCCTGCTGACGGCGTGCTACGATGCGGCCTATGAACGTACCTTCTCATTCATCCGGCCGATCACCGCTTCGCGGCATCGTCTTCGACATGGACGGCGTGCTGTGCGACTCCGAGCCGTTCATCTGCGAGGCGGCCGTGGGGATGTTCGCCCGGCGGCATGGGCTGGTCGTGCAGCCGGAGGATTTTTTGCCTTTCGTGGGCACGGGCGAGGACCGCTACATCGGCGGCGTGGCCGAAAAGTACGGAGTCCGGCTCGACATGGCGGCCGACAAACAGTGCACCTACGACATCTACCTCGACATCATCCGCGGCCGGCTCCAACCGCTGGCCGGCGTGCATGAGTTCATCGCCGGGCAGCGCCGCGCGGGCAGAAAGCTGGCCGTGGCCACCAGCGCCGACGAAGTGAAGATGCTGGGCAACCTGACGCAGATCGGCTTGCCGCCGTCGACGTTCGACGTCTGCGTCAACGGTCTGGAAGTCACTCGCAAGAAGCCGGACCCGGAAATCTTCCTCCTGGCGATCAACCGGCTGGGCCTTGCGCCGGCCGAATGTCTCGTAGTCGAGGACGCCCCCAGCGGTCTGAAAGCGGGCAAGGCGGCGGGAGCGCGCTGCTTGGGCCTGACGACCAGCTTCCCAGCCGACGAGCTACGGGTCGCCGGCGCCGACTGGACCGCCCCCGACCTGGCCCACGTCCCCGCCGACGCGATCGCCGGTTCGTAGCGGTCCATGGAGGCTTCCATCTTCTTCTGGAAGTCTACCGCCCGGTCTCGACTTGTCCTTCCCTTCATGGTCTCGCGTCTTCGCCGCGCCTGTTGCGTAATCGTCCTACGCTCGAATCAGCAATCGGCGGATAGGGTAAGCAGAAACTCTGTCATGCGTGAACCGTCGTTCCTCCGGTTCTCTCGGACGACCGGCGCGCTACGATGGTTATGTATAGCAACATTTGATGGGATTCCTTGATCCCGTGGGGCTTATTGATCCCTGCACGGTCGATGTTCGTGCTTCGCCGCCGATAAGTGGGAAACGTTCATTGGCAATGCAGACCTCAATAGGTGCTCGTTATGGTGCCGTCCGGTCGGGGTGGTCCCGATCGGTCGAACGGATTCTCTTTTGTAGGAGACATTGTGATGAAAAAGGCAGTTGTGGTCGTGATGATTGCCGGCCTGCTGGCCGGGGTGGCCCTGTCCCTGTCGGCCGATACCCAGCCGATGCAAACGAATCCGAACTCGGACTCCATCGCCAAGACGGTCCGAGGGACGCAAGCCAACACCTCGATCCGACCCTATCTGGGGCTCGGACTCGAAATGCTCCCACCGGCACTTCAGAGCCAGCTTCCGGGAGTGTTTCCTGACGGCCAGGGCGTGCTGATCGCCCAAGTGATGGAGAAGTCGCCGGCCGCGAACGCCGGGCTGAAGATGTACGACGTCGTGCTCTGGTACAACAACCAAAAGGTGCAATCGCCGGAACAATTCATCAAGCTGATCCGCAAGAATAAGCCGGGAGAAGAAGTAAACTTGAACATCGTTCGCGAGGGCAAAACCAAGGAATTCAAGATCACCGTGGGCGAACATCAGATCGCCACGGAAACCCGCCGGCATCGTGTCTTCCGGCGCCCGTTGGGCGAGCGCTGGACCGGCCCGGCGGCTCAGGAGAAGATGGAGGTCCGCTGGAACAACTTTGATTCCTTGATGCTCACCCGGGTCAATGAAAACCAATTCAAGGTCGAAATCAAATTCCGTAACCAGCAAGGCCAACAAGACAGCCGCACATTCGAAGGCACCCGCCAACAGCTCCTTAAAGCGATCGAATCGGAGCAGGGCTTGCCCGAGATGCAACGAGGCCACCTGCTGCGGGCACTAGCCCTGGCCAAGTATGCCAATTACGGGGCGGCCGACGTCATCTGGGATTTCGAGGACGTCGAGCAATACTGACCTGCGGCATGGCTGATCAGGGGCGGGCAACCGACGGGAGGGCCATCCTCTCGCGTCCTCCCGCGTTGCCCGACCCGTTTTTCTCATCGGTGGCCATTTTTCCCTGTTGCATTGCAAACAGGTAATGGGTAGCCCGGATAGCTCGGCTATCCGGGGGCCGACAGGCCATAGAGGTTTCGGGCTCTGGGCTGCACCGTTGGCGACTGTGAAGAACAGATGAATCTTGTGTTTTGACACCTCTTGTCGCTTCGCGACCCCGATAGCAGAGCTATCGGGGCTACCCACTTCGGCTTAGGTGCGGCATCGATTTCTCTTCGATGGCAATCGCCATAAACTGTCTGCTTCTTCCTTTCATTATCGTGTCTGACCGAAGAACGGTGGCAATTCTCGAGACAATCCACCGTTTGGAAGGGTTGCCTGTCGGGGGATGGGAATGATACAAATAAGCAATTCCGGCCCGGGCTGTGAGGTTTTTTCGCACTCGGAGCCGCATTGGCGAGGAGCGGGGCATGGCTGCCAGGAAGGCCAGGTCGGCCGTATCATGGACTGGAAGGCCCGGTAGGCGCTCGCAACAACCACCTGCCGTGGAAGCGCCTCCTCCCCACTCTGTTGAGGTCTGCATTGCCAATGAACGTTTCCAGCTTACCGGGGGAGCCGATCAGGCCGCGAAGCGGCCCATCGGCGGTGAAGCACGAACATTGGCTATGCGGGATTCAATAATCCCCACCGACTCTTCGGCAGCCTGTTTCTCTCAACGCCCAAACCGCGCGGCGCGGACGGTAGCCGATCTCTCGGCTTTCTCTCTTTTGCAACGTGCACGGGGAGACGGAAGTCATCTGTAACGTATGACAGGAGAACGAATCATGTCTGCCGGGACCAGGACCCAGGTCCGCACGACTCGGGTGATGATCGTGGACGATCATCCCATCGTCCGCTACGGACTGTCTAAATTGATCGCGGCGGAACCAGACCTGGAGGTGTGCTGCCAGGCCAATAACGTGACCGAAGGGCTCGACCTGGTCGAGAAAACCCACCCCGACCTGGCCATCGTCGATATCTCGCTCGAAGACGGAGGCGGCTTCGAGTTGATCCACGAGTTGCACACACGGCACCCTCGGGTCAAGATCCTCGCCTCGTCGATCCACGACGAAACACTCTACGCCGTTCGGGCACTCAAGGCCGGCGCGTCGGGCTACGTCGAAAAGCGCGAGTCGATCGGCAAGATCCTCGACGCGGTCCACCAGATCCTGGAAGGCGCGATCTACCTCAGCCCGAAGATGGCCAACCACCTGCTGCGCTGCGCGGCCACGGGCGAGCCCTTGAGCCAGGAGCCTATCGCCGTCTTGTCCAGCCGCGAGCTGGAGGTGTTCGAGATGATCGGCCACGGCATCACGGTCCAACAGATCGGCCACCGGCTGGGCGTCAGCCCCAAGACGGTCGAGTCGCATCGCCGCAAGATCAAGGAAAAGCTCAACCTTCAAAACAGCCTCCAACTCAGCCGCTGTGCGTTCGAGTGGGTGCGAAGTCAGGCGTAGAGGAGGCCGCGCGGTCGACCCCCTCGCTCCATTTTCCCAAGGGATCTCCGTCTTTCGGGCCGTCCGGGTTCACGGCCCCGGCGAGTCGGCTACAATCTCCACTACTTGAGTCCCATTTCCGAGAATGGGGCCAACGAGAACAATTCATCCGCGCGTCCATTGCTCCATGACCACAAGGACCAATCTGATGAAGTACGGTTATCTGGTGATCGTTTGTTGTCTCTGTTTGTTCATCTGCTCGTGCGGTCCCACGGATCAAAATGCCTCCCCGGCCGCTAATTCGGGCGCCAAGACGGCCGATTCCGCCAAGTCCGATCCGGCGACGGCCCTGACCGCGTCGGACGAGGACGCCCGGGCGTGGGCGAAGGAGACCCTCGCCAGCATGACGCTCGAGCAGAAGATCGGGCAGATGATCTGCGAGAAGATGCAAGGGGACATCGCGGAAGACAGTCCCGAGTTCGTCACAGCCCTGGACCTGGTCCGCAAGAACCAGATCGGGGCGTTGGTGGTCTACGGTGGCACGCCGGTCGAAACGGCCACGCTGTTCAACCGCCTGCAAGAGGAATCGAAGATCCCGCTGTTCATTTCGATGGACTTCGAGGGCGGGCCGGGCCAGCAGTTGAAGGGCGCCACCGAGTTTCCGGCCAACATGGCCCTGGCGGCCATCGGCTCCGAGGAGATCGCCTACGAGGTGGGCAAGGCCGGCGCGGCCGAAGGACGCGCGTGCGGCGCCCACATCACTTACTCCCCGGTCGTCGACGTCTCGACTCGGCCTGATAAGCCAACCTCGAGCGTCCGCTCGTTCGGAGGCGACGTCGACCTGGTCGGGCGCATGGCGGCCGCTTACATCCGGGGCTATCAAGACGGCGGGATGCTCGCCACAGCCAAACATTTTCCAGGCCGGGGCGACGTCGACCCGATCGACGGGACTCAATTCACCGCCAACAACAAGCCGGCCGAACAGGTCGAGGCCGAGGACTTCGCCGCGTTCAAGGCGGCCATCGACGCCGGCGTGACGTACGTCATGAGCGAACACGTTGCCGTGCCGTCGGTCACGGAAGGCTCCGACCTGCCGGCCAGCGTGAACAAGACGCTCGTCGGCGTCTGGCTCCGCGACAAGCTCGGTTTCAAAGGAATCCTGACGACCGACGACATGTGGTATCCCAAGGTCACCGAGCGGTTCGGGCCGGTCAAGGCGTGCGTCATGGCCGTCCAGGCGGGGCACGACGCCGTGCTCAAGCCGGCCGACGTCGCGGCCACGATCGACGGCCTCATCAAGGCGGTCAATGCGGGTGAGATCTCCGAAGAGCAGATCGACCGCTCCGTCGAAAAGATCCTCTACTGGAAGGCCCGATTGAACCTGCACCGCAATCGGCTCGTCGACCTGAACAGGATCGACGACGTGGTCCGCTGCCAGAAGCACGTTGACCTGTTGGACACCGTGGCCGACCGCTCGCTCACGCTGCTGGTCAACAAAGGCTTTTTTCCGGCCGACCTGAGCAAGGTCAAAAAGATCGTCCATGTCTCGGTTCAGAAGAATCCCAAGGACCCGAACGTCGCCGTAGTGGCCGCGAAACTGGCCGAGGAGTTTTTGGGAATCGAGCAGTTCGCCCTGGGCGCGAAGGGGGCCGATCCCGAATTGCCGGCCAAGGCGCTTGCAGCCGCCAAGTCGGCCGACCTGGTGATCGTTTCGCTCTTCTGCCAGCGCGACCCGCGCGGCAACACGGCCCCGCTTCGTAAGACCCAGGCCAAGCTGTTGGACGACATCATCAAGCTCAAGCCCGACGCGACCGTGGTCATGTCCTACGGCAATCCCTACTTCGCCGATCGCCTGAGCGGCGCGGCAGCCTTCGTTGTCGGCTACGGCGAGTCCGGTTGGTACGGCAACCAGACCATCTACACCGACTCGTTCCTTCGTTTGCTCAAGGGCGAAATCACTCCCCAAGGAAAACTGCCGGTCAAGGTCTCCAAAAAATTCCCGATCGGGGCGGGGATCTCGCTGTAGGATTTGGGAATATCCGAGTGTCGGCCTGGGCGCCATGCCCAGAGCGAGCTTCTCGACCATATCCACGAGAAGGACATCCAGGCACAAAGAAAAGACCTTGCGAGCCGGATTGCCGTTCCGGTCGAGAGTTTCGCGCGCATGGTTGCGTTTGCGATGAACAAACTGAGCGGGGGACGTTAGTCCCCTGTTCTGCTCCGCACTCCGGCCAAACCGCGCAACTCTATTGATCGTGGAACCGACTGCACCATCAATAAACAGTGTCGTTCTTGAAGGGAACATACGTTCTAAGCTAATGGCATGGATGTCTGATTCTTCAGCCCGCGCGCACAGACAGTGTTGGCCGTGACAACGACCTCAATCGGCGCCGCTTTGGAGCGGGCAAACTGGCATGAGCCCCGGCCCTTGTAAGGGGTTTAGGGTAATGCCAGGTATGGGTTTCTTGCGCGTGAAAAGGTGGTCCGCGTGGTGCGTTTACTTTGGACCGTATGGTCAATGAATGCTGGGTGCCATGCCCAGACGTCGCTTCAGCGGCGGATGGGCATGCCGTTCGGGACAGCAACGCCAACATGCTCATCCGCCGCCGGCAGGCCGCCCGACCAGGGGACGACTTCCCGGGCGGCGTCTGAGCATGGCACCCGGGTTGAAAACCGCTTGTTTTCGCATGGGCGCTGAAATTTCGGGGGGCTTCGAGCGTCAATTGACGCCGATCCCGAACTGTTCCAACGCGACCCTGCACGGGCACTGCATCTGGGCACAAAACCGCTTGATTTGGCCAGCGCCCACGTTCCCTCCAGTCCGCTGGACATGCCGTGAGCCAGGAGGGTTCTTTGTTGGGGGGCTGCCGTTGGTCGAGGTTCCTCTTCCGCCGGGCGGCTGGGGTATTTACCCCAGGCTGCTTGAATTGCAGCCCTAGCATCTGGGGCAAATAC
>JAFGFF010000098.1 GCA_016931075.1 Pirellulales bacterium
GGCCCGACTGGACCTGGTACGCCACCGGGCCCGGGGCCGGTATCCAACTCCGCAACAGCCGGCTGATCATTCCCTGCGACCACCGGGGGCCGGATAAGGACGGTTACTATTCGCACGTCATCTACAGCGACGACGCGGGCAAGACCTGGCAAATCGGCGGTACGGCCCGGCCGGCGGTGAACGAATGCGAAGCCGTCGAGCTGGCCGACGGACGCCTGATGCTCAACATGCGCAACTACGATCGCCAACACCACACCCGGGCGGTCGCCACCAGTGACGACGGCGGCCTGAGCTGGTCCGACGTGACGCACGATCCGGCGCTGATCGAGCCCATCTGCCAGGCGAGCATCCGCCGCTACTCGCTGGCCTCTGGCGGCCGCGGCCAGAACCAGATCCTCTTCTCGAATCCTGCTTCGACCACCGATCGCGAGCGCATGACCGTGCGTCTGAGCCTCGACGAAGCCCGCACCTGGCCTGTCGCCCGCGTGCTCCACCCCGGCCCCTCGGCCTACTCCTGCCTCGCCGTGTTGCCCAACGGGCGGATCCTCTGCCTCTACGAATGCGGCAAAAAATTCCGCTACGAAACCCTCACCCTCGCCGACTTCGACCTCGCCTGGCTCAAGGGTAAGTAGGGCGCATGGGCGTGACTCGCAAAAGGTGTGCTAATCCCACACCATGACAGAACAGGGGACTGACGTCCCCCGCTCGGTTTTGATCTGGAATCTCAGATTACAAATCCCCAGCCCCCAACCCCCAGTCCCGAGTCCCGAGCCCCGCGTTGGGCGCCACTGCAAGCTGCTAATCCCAATCCCAGTCCCAGTCATGGTGGTGGTTGGAGTGCTCCGGCGATTCGAGCTGGTAGAACGTAACGCCCATACTTGGAAACACGATACTCAAGGCGAGCAGCACCGCGACGGACAGGGCCCAAAGGAGCAGGTGGCGCCGGAGGTTGACCACGCATCCGGCCGGTCCGCAAAACAGACCGATCAGCGTCGCCAGCCCCATGACCACCCCGGCAGCGACCGTGGTCATCACGATGGTGACGACACGCGAGAACACGCTCATTTCGCCACAAAGGACACCGCAGAGCGCGAGGAACACCACAACACCCAGTACGAGCAAGATCCGCAGCACTCGACAAATCCAAGTCCGTACCGCTTTGGGAATCACCATGTTTCTCAATCTTGAATATGAGGCGTTATTGCCTGTCTGTGGCCGCACATCGGCCCGGTTCTTCAACTCCTATTAGTTTAGATTAGCGGAAATCAGCGTTCTCATTCTTCTTCCTGCCCTTTCGCATGAAGATCCGAAAGAACAAACCGCTTCCACTGCAGTTCGCCTTTGTGTCCGAAATTGAGGAGGTAGCCCACCGGCTGCCTAGCGATCCGCATATAATTGAAAAGTTGGGCCTCGTGGTCCGACACCTGTTCTGTCACTGCCTTCAATTCAACCACGATCGCCCTAAACACAAACAAGTCCGGCGTGTAATGCGTTTCCAACCGCCGCCTTTTATAGAAAACGGACAGTTGCTCTTTTGACCGAAAGGAAATTTCCCGTATCTGCAGTTCGATTTCCATACTCTGCTGATAGACTTCCTCCGCCATCCCATAGCCCAACTGGTTGTACACCTCAAACGCCGCCCCCATCAGATCATACCCCTCCTGCTTGTACATCGCTGCCCTCACACGGATTGATGAAAGAGGAAAGGAACACTAATCAACGCTAATCTTCGCTAATCACTTGAGAGTTGGCAACCGACCTCGCAAAAAATCGGTCAACCTATTACCTATAACTATTAGCGGATATTAGTGGTTATTAGTGTTCCCTGCCCGTTCTAACAGACTTTTTCTCTATGCCGCCTTAGCCGACTCGGGCGGGGACTTGAGATCGAAGAGGCTGAAGATCTCGTCTTGCGTGAGGCTTAGCTTGCGCTGGGAGGCCGTGTCGGAGAAGATGGTGTCGAAGAGTTCGCGCTTCTCTTCCAGGATCCGGGCGATCCGCTCTTCGATCGTGTCGAGCATGAGGAATCGGGTGACGGTCACCGGGCCGGAGGAGCCGATGCGGTGGACACGGTTGATGGCCTGGTCTTCGACGGCCGGGTTCCACCAGCGATCGAAGAGGAAGACGTAGCTGGCGAATTGCAGGTTCAAGCCCACGCTGCCGGCCCCGTAGCTGATCAACAAGACGTGGCAGCTCGGGTCGTCGCGGAATTGGGCCAACACGGCGTCGCGCCGGGCGGTGGGCACGCGGCCGTGATACTCCAGCGGCCGGAACCGGCCCAGGCGGTCGCGGAGCTGCTCGAGGGTTTGCACCCATTGGCTGAAAACGATCGCCTTGCGTCCGCTGTCGGCCACTTCTTCCAGATCGGCTTCGAGCCGTTCGAGCTTCGCGCTGGCCTGGGTCGCCGGGTCGAAGTTGCAGATCTGTTTCAGACGCAGGACCAGCTCGAAAACGTGCTGGATCGAAAGTTCCTGGCCCAACTGGTTCAGCCGGACGACGCCCTCGCCCTCGGCCAGTTGATAGGCGTCGGCCTGCTCGGGCGAAAGGCTCAGCTCGGCGTCGCGGAACAGTTTGGGGGGCAGGTCGACGAGCACCTGCTCCTTCGTGCGGCGTAGAACATGGTCGGCCACCGTCCGGCCCATCCGCCTCGGCCGCATGTCGGGCGAGAGGAAGCCCGGGGCGAGAAACTCGAAGATCCCGACCAGGTCTTCCGTGCTGTTTTCAACCGGCGTGCCGGTCAGGGCCCAGCGGCGGCGGCTCCGCAACGACCGGACGGCTTGGCTCGTCGCGCTGTGGCGGTTTTTAATCCGTTGCGATTCGTCCAGAACAACCAGGTCGAAGTCCAACGCTGGATGGTCTCGGTCCAACAAGGCCCGATCGCGGTGCAACAACTCGTAATTGGCGATCTTGACCGGCACGTCGGGCAGTTCCCACTGCCATGCCCGCTTGGCTTGATTTCCCTCGATAGCGGTGACCGGCAGCTCGGGGGCCCATAGGGCGAACTCGCGCTGCCAGTTGGTCACCAGCGGCTTGGGACAGACCAAAAGGGCCCGACGAACTTCGGCCCGATGGACCAGGAGTCGAATCGCCGTGATTGACTGCATCGTCTTGCCCAGGCCCATCTCATCGGCCAGGATGGCGGCCTGACGCGGGTAGAGAAACGCGACGCCCTGGTACTGAAACGCAAACGGCTGATGTGGAAACCGCAACGCCCGTTCGGTCAACAGCACCTCGAGCGACGGCTGCAACACGTAGTTCAACCGGTCTTCCAGCTTGATGACGTCTTCCGGTGGCCGGATTCGAGTGGACGTCGTCACCAGGGTGCCACTGGCTATGCCAGTGCCGGAGTTTCCCCCCAACTCCACACTGGCAGAGACAGTGGCACACGATGTGGGCCCATGGGTGCCACTGGCTATGCCAGTGCCGTCTAGGTTTAAAAACGAGAAGCTCCGAACCCGAGGCCGGCACGTTCCGCCCAACGGGACCTTAACCACCACGGGCCGTGGACTCGCCAACTCCAACGGACAGGCTGTGTCCACCGGAAGATATAAAAGCTCCTCGGCCGAAGCGCTATGGACCGTGGGCGGCGCCGGGCAAACATCAAACGAAGACACCTCGGGCGGCCCGGAGGCGCGCCAGCTCAGGCCTTCGCTCGGATCGATCGCCTGGAAGACAGGCTTCACGACTAACGTCCCCCTCGTCGGGCTTCGTCGATGGCCTCGCGGATACGGCCGAACGGCTCGGCCAGATCGAAGCTGCCGGCCACCGGACCCAACCGGTCGAGAATCGTCTGACGATCGGTCGCCGCGCTGGGCGAAACGGCCAGCCGGTTGCGGCCCAGTTCAAAATGCGGCTGTTGGGCTTCCGGGCCGTGTGCGGCATCGATCCGCCACTGACGACCGGACGAGTTGATTGTCCCAGACAAATCGGATTCGGTTTTATTCTGATCGCCCAGCACTAACGCCACGGGCAAGTCGATCACGTCGCGCACGGCCAACATCGAGGCATGGTCGGTACAAACAACAAGCGGGCGGGCGGTCGCCTTTTCGATGAGCGTGCGTCCGATCTGCTCGCCGAACAGGTACGGCTGGAGAGTCGGCCCATAGAGAATCTCCTGGGCACGATTCGGACGGATCGGGGCCGTGCAGTGGAACTCGACCGGCCGCCCGGCCAGGTTCAAAACCAAGTAGCCCCCAAACAGCCCGTCTTCGGCATCTTCCACAACCGTAACAAATCCCAACGTCGAAGCGGTTGCCGCCTTCTGTTGCTCGTGGGAAGCCATTGTGCGATTCCCTAGCCTTCCTTGCTTTACTGGTATTTCCCAAAGTTGGATGGGCTCAGTGCAGAGTCTGGACGTGAATCGGGCCGTAGGGCTTGGCGACTTTAGCCGGCCCATCCGATCAAAGGCCATCGTGCGGTGGAGCCTGCTAGATTGTCGAGAAATGGGCGTTCGAAATGTCAGGACACAATGAAAAATCTCTCGGTCCCATAACGCCAATCCACCGCACAATCCGCACGATTGACGGTCCGTAACCATCTCGAACTGAGGGGCAAAACCCCCTTTGTACCGGAGATCCCACTTGGCAGCGGGGGCAAGAAAGAGGGGGGTACGACAAGAACCCGAGGACGGAGACTCGACTGACCATGGGGCGGGTGATTATACTAGGAGTCTGAAAGGGAAATTCAACCATGAGCGAACCTGTACGTCCCGATCCGCCCATGTTCAGTCAAATCGATGTATCGCACTCCTCTGGGGGGGCCGTGAGGCCAGTCGTTGCGAGTCACGGCGATTCGCACGCCGCGGAGCAAACCCGCTTGTTGCAGGACATCCTCTCGGCGCAGGACCGGCAGAACGAGCTGCTCGAGGAGTTAGTCACACAGGTCGGCGCGGCCCAGCGTCAGCGTGCGACCGAGTTGGGCCAGTGGCGTCAAGCCAATCCGGTCTTGGCCAAGGCGTGCCGCGAGGCGGCCGAGGCGCTGAGCAGAGTGCAGACCGAGTTCCTGATCAGCCTGACTGAAGAGGTCCGCGAGAACGCCGACGTGTTGATGGACGGGGAGTTCATGCTCAACGAGTTCGTCGATCGTTTCGGTCCTCGCTTGGCCCATCTCAACGGCGTTCTTCAAGTGCTCTCCCAACTGAGCAGCACGCCCAACCCGGCCAACACGCCGAACTCGCCGTAGACAAAAAGCTCCCCTCGCCCTTTGGGAGAGGGGCCGGGGGTGAGGGTGGGCAAACTAGTGGCTAGTGGCCAGTGGTTAGTATTGGGTTGGGCCGGGTGCCATGGCCTGTGTTCTACAATCCATGGCCTGTAGGGAACGCCCTCTGTGGCGTTCCGACGGAGAAACGTTGCCTTATAACCGGAACGCCACAGAGGGCGTTCCCTGCAGAACGTGGATTGGCGGTTTGTGTCAAGCACAGCCTGACCTACGGATATGGCACGGTCTCAGCTAACTTTCGTCCGCAGAGGGATCGTGATTCTTCTGGTCGGTCTCCTTCTCTTTTGGACCGGCTGTCGCCCCGTGGAACCGACGAAGCGTGCGCCCAAGAGTAGACCAACCGAGTTGCCCGATCTCCTGCCCGGCGATTGGCCCGTTTTTCGAGGCGATGAAAAAGCCTCGGGCGTCACCTCGGGCACGTTGCCGGCGAAGCTGCGGCTGCATTGGACGTTCGTGGCCAAGGGCGGGGCGATCGACGGGGGCGGTTTCGAGGCGACGGCCGTGATTGCCGACGGGACCGTCTTCGCCGGGTGCACCGACGGGAATCTGTACGCCGTCGACTTGAAGTCGGGCGAGGAAAAATGGCGATACCCGACCGAGGTCGGTTTCCTGGCCCCGCCGGCCGTGCGTGACGGGGCCGTGTTCGTCGGCGACATCGACGGCCGGTTCTACTGCCTCGACGCCCGGACCGGCAAGCCCCGGTGGCACTTCGACACCGACGGCGAGATCGACTCGGCGGCCAACTTCCACGGCGACCGCGTCCTGTTCGGCTCGCAGGACTCGAAACTCTATTGTCTGAAAAGGCAAGGCGGAACACGAGTCTGGATGTACGAAAGCGGTGACCAGATCCGCTGTTCGCCGACCGTGGTGGGCGACCGGACGTTCGTGGCCGGATGCGACGAGCAGTTGCACATCATCGACCTGATCACCGGCCAGCCGGCGGGAGACGTCCCGCTCGGCTCGCCCACCGGCAATACGCCGGCCGTGCGGGGTGAATTGCTTGTCGTGGGCACCGAGGGCCGGGTGCTGTTCGGCATCGATTGGACGAAGGCCGAAGAGGTCTGGCAATATAAACCCGAAAAACGAAGCGCTCCGTTCCGCTCGTCGGCCGCGGTCGGACCCAAGACGGTTTACGTCGGCTCGCGGGACAAGTGTCTGCACGCCGTCGACCTGGCCTCGGGCGAACCTCGGTGGACGTTCACCGCTCGGGGCAACGTCGACAGTTCGCCCGTGCTGGTCGGCGATCGGGTGTTCGTCGGCTCCACGGACGGCCGGCTCTACGCCGTGGACGCCGCCTCGGGCGAGATGGTCTGGCAATTCGAGTTGGGCGGCTCCCTGTTGGCCTCGCCCGCCGTGGCCGGGGGCCGCTTGGTCATCGGCTCGGACGATGGTAATCTGTATTGCTTTGGGGAATAAGGAACCTTGACATGAATCCCGTTCACGTGGCGATCTTTGGGGCGGCTGGCCGGATGGGCCGGCGGTTGGTGGCGCTGGCTTCGACGGATCCGGAGTTGGAGCTGGTCGCGGCGTTGGACCGGTCGGACTGCCCTCACTTGGGCGAGGACGCCGGGCGGTTGGCCGGCGTGGACGAGATGGGCGTGACGCTCTCGACGGCGTTGGAGGTTCGGGCCGACGCCCTGATCGATTTCTCGACGCCCGAGGGAACCGAGGCCGCCGTGAGCACCGCTCTGAAGAACCGTGCGGCCCTGGTCGTGGCCACGACCGGGCTGGGCACGGCACAAAAGGCCGCCATGGAATCGGCCGCGGCGGAGATACCCGTGCTTTGGGCCCCGAATATGAGCCTGGCGGTCAACCTGGCGATCAAACTGGCCGAGGTGGCCGCCGGGGCGTTGGCCCAGCAGGACGCCGACGTCGAGATTCTCGAACGCCACCACCGGTTCAAGGAAGATTCGCCCAGCGGGACCGCGTTGGAGTTCGGCCGGCGCATTGCCGAGATCATGGGCCAGACGGTCCACCAGCACGGCCGCCAGGGCCGGCCCGGGGCCAGGCCGCACGGCGAGATCGGCTATCACGCCATCCGCACGGGCGACAACCCGGGCGAGCACACGATCGTCTTCGGCATGTTGGGCGAAACGGTCGAAGTCACCGTCCGCGCGTCGAACCGCGACTGCTACGCCGTCGGCGCTCTGGCCGCCGCCAAGTACCTCGCCGGCAAGCCCCCGGCCCTTTACTCGATCCGCGACGTGCTGGGGTTGTGAGCCAAACCTATCCTCTCCCTTTGGGAGAGGGTGGCGGTGTAGCCGCCGGGTGAGGACGGGTGGATTAGTAGCTGGTGGCTAGTGGCTAGTGGCTGGTGGTTAGCTGGAATCACCGGATCACGACCCGGCCTACGGATTTGTCTGATATTAATCAGTAGACGAACCTGTAGGTCAAGCCGTGCTTGACAATGTGTGTAGACCTATATTTTATTTTCCCATCTCCAATACTAGCCACTGACCACTGACCACTAGCCACTAATCATCCCCTCGCCCCCAGCCCCTCCCCCAAAGGGAGAGGGGAGCTATTGACCACCAGGCCGATTCCCAAACCCCCAATCCCGAATCCCGAGTCCCGAGACCCGAGTCCCGTGTCCCGCAACAGAACAGGGGACTCACGTCCCCCGCTCGGTTCCAATCCCCAATCCCTAATCCCCAATCCCCTGCCCCCAACCCCCCCATCTCGCCGTTCTTTCCGCAGAGTCACTCGGTTTTCCTGCCCACGGAGGCTGCCTAGGTGCTTGGCGCGGATGGGCATAGGCACTACACTGTCGGGTTCTGCCTTGCCCATAGCGTGGGCATCCGGCTGGGCCGCGTGTGGTCGGGTCGGGGGCCCCTGGGCGTTCTGATCGTCAGGCAGACCCGCCTCGTGGTGATCCAACCTTCCCGGAGGCGGTGGGCGTCGAGGAGTCGTTCCCGGAGGGGTCGAACTCGCGGCGCCGGATGTCTGAGGGTCAGCGTACAGCAGGGAGGAGTCGCTTTCCCCAGGCGACGGTTTGCACTTTGCTCCAAGTGGCCGTGTCTTGGGTTGGTCCTTTCCCTCGCGTGACCGATTCAATCTCACCTTATGGTCCTTGGTCTTTGTCTGCCGGAAAGAAACAGCCTATGTCCACTGCGTCATCCCACTCGGCGCGTCCCGCGTCGGCCGAGCGTGCTCCGTCTCACCCTTTAGACGCCGTCTTCAGTCCGACGAGCGTCGCCGTCTGCGGCGTCACCCCGACGCCCGACACGGTCCCCTACGACATCTTCCACAACATCCTCTCCAGCGGCTTTCGTGGCACGGTCTATCCGATCGCCCCGGGCAAGCGGAGCATCTGCGCTGTCAAGGCCTATCGCTACGTCACCGACATCCCCGACGGTGTCGATCAGGCCGTGATCGTCTTTCCGGCCAACGTGGTCGAGCGGGCGTTGAAGCAATGCGGCGAGAAGGGAATCAAGTCGGTCATCGTCATCTCGGCCGGGTTCCGCGAGGTCGGGCCCAAGGGGGTCGAGCGCGAGCAGCGGCTCAAGGACATCTGCCGCGAGTACGGCATGGCGATGATCGGCCCGAACTGCCTGGGCGTGATCAACACCGACCCGAACGTCCAGCTCAACGCCTCGTTCGCCCGGAAGATGCCCGACGCCGGCCGCATCGCCTTCCTCAGCCAATCGGGCGCGCTCTGCACGGCCGTGTTGGACTACGCCCGGGAAAAGGCCATCGGGTTCTCGAAGTTCGTCAGCTTCGGCAACAAGGCGGGCGTCACGGAGATCGAACTGTTCGACTACCTGCACCAAGATCCGCAGACCGACATCATCCTGCTCTACCTCGAAGAGCTGCGCGATGGCCGGGGCCTGATCGAAGCGGCCCGCCGGGTCACCCGGGGCGACAACCCCAAGCCGATCCTGGCCATCAAGTCGGGCCGCACGCCGCAAGGGGCCGACGCCGCCAGCAGCCA
>JAFGFF010000099.1 GCA_016931075.1 Pirellulales bacterium
GGCGATCCGGCCGCCATCGGCCCGATCACGATCAACGCCGACTACCTGCTGGACTACTGCTTGACGTCGGCCGATCACGATTGGCCGGAATTCTTCATCAGTTGTCCAGTCCGGGGCAAAGCCTTCGGACACGCCGATCCGAACGGGTATATTCAACTCGACTACGCCTGCCAGGCGGGCCTGGGGCTGGCGGACGCTTACCGTCTGACGGGCAACAAGCGATATCTCGAGGCGATCAACCACTGGGCCGACCTGCTGGCCAAGCATTGCAACCACACGCCAGGCAAAGCCCCGTGGCGACGCTATGCCAATCCCGAAGCCGTGAAGAAGTGGAAGGACGACCGAATGACCGGCGGAGTCGTCCTCGTGCTGTTGTTCCTCGACGACGTCATCCGCCTGGGCCACGAAGGCAAGGACGGCGCGCTGCTGAAGGCGCGAGACGCCGGCGAACGCTATCTCAGGGAAGAACTCCTGCCACGCTGGTACGAGGACCCGACCTGGGGACACCATTTTTGGGACTGGGAGTGCAATGCCTGCACGGTCATCCTGCCTTGTTTCGCGGCCCAATACATGATGGATCATCCGGACCGGTTCCCCAACTGGAAGCAAGACTGCCGGAACATCATCTCGTTGTTTTTCGCCCGGGCGTCCGTCAATCCACAGTCCGAAGGCGGCCCTTATTCGGGCGCGTGGGCCTTGCCCGAGTCGAGTAGCTGCTGCGGCCTCTCGCTTCAATACTCGACCCAAATCTTGGCCCCGTTCCTGTTGCGCTACGGCGAGAAGACCAACGACGCTTGGGCCATGGAGTTGGGGCGGCGGATGACGCTCCTGGGCACCTATGACGCCCACGAAACGGGCGTGGTCGAGGACCTGATCCACGGCGGGACCTACGTGAGCAAGACCTGGTTCAATCTGGCCCATCCCACGCCCTTGAAATACACGCTCGACAGCATGGCGTGGCGACCCGACCTGTTCGGCGCCAGCCGCGAGAATCATCTCATGCGAAGCAGCTCCGTCGTGAAATCGGTCGTCTACGGCAAGGGACGAATCGCCTACAAAACGTTCGCCGAGCCCGGCCCACGCGTCGACGTCCTGCGGTTGGCCTTCACGCCGCGCTCGGTCACGGCCGACGGCACGGTGTTTGACCTTGCCGCGAAGCTCGACCGGGATGGTTACACGATTCAACCGCTCGACAACGGAGATTGCATCGTCACGATCCGCCATGACAGGCAGACCCAAGTCGTCGTCGAAGGCGACGACCCGCAAGAGATAGTCGACGACGACTTGCTCCAATACACGGGCAAATGGAACGTCGTCGAAGACGCCGCGGCCTTCGGCGGAAAATCTCATGCGGCCGACACCGCCGGCAGTGAAGCGTCGTTCACCTTCGAGGGCAACCAAGTCCGCTTGATCGGTCGAGCTGACCCGAACGGAGGGAAGGCCGACGTCTTCCTCGACGGCGTGAAACAGCCCGTGGGGCTAGACGCTTGGTGCCCCCTGGTCCGCGACCAACAGGTCCTCTACTACAATAACGGCCTGAAGCCGGGCAAGCACACGCTCAAGGTCGTGATCCTCGGCAAGCGAAACCCGCTGGCCAAGGGCAATCAGGTCCAGATCGACGGGCTGCAATGGTCGGCGGCCACTGGGGCGACGGGCTTCGGCTCGGGCGGCGGCCCGAGCGGGCCACAACGAGTAATTCTTGGCTATAAGAACCGCACCGACTATGTCGACTCACAAGGGAACGCGTGGCGCCCCGCCACCGAGCTGGTCATGCGGCTCTCAAAACGGGCCGACCTGGTGCCGATCGCCTTCTGGACCGAGCCCCGAGCGAAAGATATCCTCGGCACAAAAGATCCCGAGCTGTACCGCTACGGCGTGCACGGCAACGACTTCACGGTCCATTTCACCGTCTCGCCGAAGTCAACGTATCATGTGCGCGTCAAACTCGCCGAAGCCCAGCCGCCCGACCAGGTGGGCCAGTTCGTCACGAGCATCGCCATCCAGGGCAAGGAGGTCGTCCAGGAAATGAACGTGGCGGCCACGGCGGGCGGATACGGCCGCGCGGTCGATCTGGTCTTCAACGACATCCGTCCCCAAAACGGCCTGATCTCGATCCGGTTCTTCAACCCCCTCAGCCAATCGGCCCTCGCCCAGGCCATCGAAGTCGGGCCCGGCAAGGCGGAAGGTGGCGCGATCCCAGTGCCGTTTCACCGGCCGGTGGAGAAACCTTCCGGGAAAGAATCCTCCAGGAAAGTAGCGACGCCCTGAAGGCAGGGGAACACGAGTCGAATGTCGGGCGCCACTGCTGGCTTGTCCAGGAGTGCCCGGTCGAGGAGTCTTCAAGAAACAGAACACTGCTGGACAAGCCAGCAGTGGCACCCGACACTATTTCCGACAGGCGTTCAGGGCGTCTTCGTCTGGGATTTCTCCCAACTCTCGAGGATGGCCCGATCGACGAGGAGGAAGTTCTCGCCGCGGTACTCGGTGATCGTGCCGGTGACTTTCCAGAGTCGGCCCTTGGGCTGCTCGGCGATGGCGGTCGCAACGCGTTGCAGGTTCAGATTCTCCAGCCCGATGAGCCGCGTCGTGTCGTTGTGGGTGAAGAAGGCGATCCGGTCGCCGGTGGCGCGGAAATGGCCGAGCTGGTCGACCAGTTTCATGCCTTCGCGCAGGCGCGTCTTCGCCGGCGGCGCCCCTTCCGGCAACACGTCGGGACTATTGGTCGGCACGGTGGCCGTGTCGCCGGCCTGAGTCGCGGGATTCGAGGGCCCGGGGCCCGAAAAAGCCGCCAGACACAGCAGGACGGCCGCAAGCAAGGCCAGTCTCGATGCAATAGGGTGGGCCGAACGGGAGGTGGGGGAGGTCGTCGCGTTCATGTCGGGAGGTCGCGGTGGGTTTACTCGGGTCGTTTCATGGCCATACTGTGGAGGATCAACACTGAACCGATCGACAAAAGCGACCAGCCGAGCCATTCCGGCGGTATGACCTTCTTGGCCGGGGCAACCGTCTCGGTCGAGGGCGTCAACGCGTCGACCGTGTCGATGGCGGCCGCCATCGGGTGACCGGTCCGTTCGGCCAGAATCTTCGTACACGTCGGCGTCAGCACAAACGAGTCGACCATCCGGAACTGGACGCCGATCAACAGAATGACCAGCCCGATCAGGAAGAACTGGTTGCGGTTGAGTTCCATCTTGCGGACTCCTTGTCCTTTCCGCGGTCGCCGGCCCCGGCATCCAAGACCGGTCAAGAAAAACTAGGCCGCCGGTTCTATCCATCGAATCGGGGTGTGGAAAAACTCCAGACCGGGACGGCCGGTAGGGGTTATGCCGGGCAAAATCCACGGCCTGTCGCGTTTAGGCCGCCTGCAACGGTTCGGGAGGCACAACACCCGTGGGACCTTGACGTGATGGGCAGAGGACGGTCGGCGGTAGTCCGGAAAAACGGTATGGACCGCGCTGCCCGGCCGACCGGCAGCCTAGGGTTTTCCGGGCGACTCGCACGCAAGACACGGCACGCCCAGCAGTACTTTCAATAGGGGCTAATGACGATGTCCAAACGAGTTCTGATTGTCGACGACGCAATGCTCATGCGACGGATGATCGCCGATACCCTGATGGACGGCGGTTGGGAGATCGTCGGCGAAGCCCGGGACGGCGAAGAGGCCGTCGCCCTCTATCTCGAGACCCGGCCCGACGTGGTGACGATGGATATCGTTATGCCGGGGACCGACGGGCTGTACGCCCTGACGACGATCCTGCAGCACGATCCCGAAGCCAAGGTCGTCGTGGTCAGCGCGTTGAACCAGACGAAGCTCATCTCTGAAGCGATCCGGAAGGGGGCCCAGGACTTCATCGCCAAGCCCTTCCTGCCCGAGCAGCTTCAAGAGACCGTCGAAACAGCAGCCATCGCCGGCACGGCCGTCTGAAAACGTGTATTGGAAAGGGTGCCACTGCTGGCTTGTCCAGCAGTGTTCTTCCGGGAAAACTCCGTTCAAACCGTGGCCCCGCCCATCGCGCGGTAGTCGCCAGGCGTCTGACCGCAGTATTTCTTGAACACCCGGCAGAAATGGGCCGCGCTGGGGAAACCGACCCGGGCCGCGATGCGTTTGACGCTTAAGGAAGTCGTGCCCAAGAGCACTTGTGCCCGTTCCACCCGGCGGCGATTGAGATAATCGATGGGCCGGACGCCCAGCGTCAAGCGGAAAAGGTCCGAAAAGTAGGTCGGATGCAGGTGCGCCCGGGCGGCCAGCTTGCCAAGCGTCAGCGGTTCATCCAGGTGATCGTCCAGGTAGCCTAACACGTCCTCGAAACGGCCGATCTTCGCCAGCCGAGCGATTGAACGCTCGGTCGCCGTGCGGAGAATCGGCGCGAGCAATTGACGCAGCAGTCCGTCGGATTCGACGTGCCGGGCAACTTCCGACCCGCTTTGAACGGTCGCAGCACGCGGCGCCTGCGTCTGGGCGACTGATTTGTACGGATCGCTGTCGCGCAAGCCCGCGTCTGGATTCAACGCAAGCAGTCGCTCAAACAGATTGCGTTCTTGTTGGCCAGCCGTCGTTTCAAATTGGCAATCGAGAACGGAGAACAGATCCGGCCCGCCGCAAAGCCGGCTGGTGAAATGGGCGAACAGCACCTCGAACACCTCGGGGCAGTGGAGGTCGACCCGCGTGGAGGCCGGGATCACGTGGAGGCTGCCCGGCCGCAGGGCGAACCGTCGGCCATGATGCCGGACAAAGGCCTCGCCGTCGGTGATCAGGTAGAGCCTCGCGTAGGGATTCGAAACGTCCTTGTACCGCCACCATCGACCCGGCCGGGTCCGCTCGACCGCCAGGATCTCCAGTTCCAGACTCGCCAGCATTCGGGCGGTAAGCATGAACCGTTCTCGATCGGTCTGATAAAGAAAAAAACCGGGTGCCATGCTCCACGCTTGCGTGGGCATTTGGAAGCTCGAAATGCCCAGACTACATGCCCACGCAAGCGTGGAGCATGGCACCCGTCCTGAATGAAAGCCTGTGATATGTGTAATAACTCCTGCGATATATCCTACCCGGGATTCTTGGGAAATACCATCATTAAAGTCTATAATGACTGTCTCCGGCCCAGCCCGTATCGCACGGGCCGATCTGCGAAATGGACTATTCGGTCCCGATTTGCCCGGGAGATACCATGCTTCACGACCCGAGCCATTACGAGCCGCCCCCGATGGCGCACGAGATCCGGATTTCGGCCCGCGACAAGAGCGTGCTGCGCGAGTTGGCCTCGGAGTTGGCCGAGATTGCTGCCCTGCCGGTCCACGCCGAGAAGGCCGTCCTCTGGCAGAAGCTCAACGACCTGCAGTCGGTCCGGCCCATGGTCTGGATCAACGAGATCTGCTGGCAGCAGATGAACGTCGACGACGAGTTGACGCTCGTGACCGAGGAGCCTTGGGCCCAGGACCAGGAACGCGAGCTGCGGCGGACGCTCTACCAGTGGCGTCACCTGCCGGGCGACATGATCGTCAACGACTACCTGGCCTGCCCTCTGGCCGTGCACAGCACCGATTTCGGGATCATCGAGGACGTCGACATTGTCCAGACCGACGAGGCGAGCGACATCGTCTCGCGCCATTTCAACGTTCAGATTCAAGACTTCGACGATCTTGAGAAGATCAAGATGCCCGTGGTCACCCACAACGAGGCGGCCACCGAGTTTCGCTACCAGGCGATGTGCGAGACCTACGACGGCATCATGCCGGTCCGAAAACAGGGCCAAACGCACATCTGGTTCACGCCGTGGGACTACCTGATCCGCTGGTGGGGCGTCGAAAAGGCGATGACCGACCTGATCGAGCGGCCCGACCTGGTCCACGCGGGCGTGGATCGGATGGTCGACGCCTGGATGGTCGAGCTGGACCAGTTCGAGTCGATGAACCTGCTGTCGCTGGACTGCAACAATACGCGGATCGGCTCGGGTGGATACGGCTACACGAAGGATCTGCCCGGCGAACCGTTCGACCCGGGCCACGTCCGGCCGAAAAACATGTGGGGTTGCTCGAACGCCCAAATCTTCTCGGAGGTCTCGCCCCGGATGCACTGGGAGTTCGCCATCGAGCACGACCTGCGGTGGCTGAAGCGTTGGGGCCTGAACTACTACGGCTGTTGTGAACCGCTGGACGGCAAGGCCGACATCCTGCGGCGGATTCCCAACTTGCGCAAGGTGTCGGTGACGCCGTGGTGCGACTCGCGACGAGCGATCGACGGCCTGGGCGGCGACTTCGTCCTCAGCCGCAAACCCAATCCGGCCGTTCTGGCCGAGGCCACTTGGCATCCCGAGCGCGCCCGGGCCGATCTGCGTGATTTCCTCCAGCAGGCGCCCGGCTGCCACGTCGAGTTGATCATGAAGGACATCTCGACCGTCGCCTACCAGCCCCAACGCCTCTGGGAGTGGGCTCAAATCGCCATGGAAGTGGCCGAGGAGTTCGCCTCGTAAGGCAATGTCTCGGGTAGCATTACTCGGGCCGAAGGCCCAGCCGTTCTCCCAGCCCAGGGCACCGCCCTGGGAAAAGGGATGTTTTGGTCTCGATCGTTTCGGCCCAACGGGCCAACTGATTCGCTTCCGAACCGTTGGGCCGTTGGCCCGAGAAGAATGAAATCCTTGCCACCTGGTTCCCCAGGGCGTTGCCCTGGGCTGGGAGAACCAGGCCCCGTTGGGGCGGATCGCGGCAGAGAACGGATTGCTCCAGGGGAAGATATCGACCAAGCCAGCGGCTATAATAAAGGCTCCCACCCCAAGGAGCCTTGCCGTGAAAAAAACGTCCTTCGCCTTCCTGTTCGTTTTGTTTCTGCTCGGAACGGGTTCTCTTGCCTGGGCCGACGAACCGGCCAGGCGGAACATCATCTTCCTGCTGGCCGACGATCAGCGCGACAACACGCTCGGTGCGATGGGCCACCCGTGGGTCAAGACGCCCAACCTCGACCGGCTGGTTAACGAAGGGGTCCGGTTCAGCAACACCTACACGGCCGAGCCGGTGTGCAGCCCCAGCCGGACGTCGCTGTTCACCGGGATGCACGAACGGATCCACGGCATCGGCTTCACCTCGTCCTATCAACTCAACGACCAACAGTGGGAGTTGAGCTATCCGGCCCTGCTGCGACGCCACGGCTACTACACGGGCTTCCTCGGCAAGATCGGCATCGAGTACTACACGTTCCGCAAGCACCCCGAGAAGAAGTTCGACTTCTGGCGAGGGCACAATGGCTGGGCCCGATTTTTCCACCGGACGTCGCCCGTCTGCGGCGCGTACCGCCCTTACAAGGAAGACATCATCACGCCCGCCATGGGCGAATGCATGGAGGCCTTTCTCGACAGCCTGCCGAAAGGCAAGCCGTTTTGCCTGTCGGTCAGCTTTTCGGTACCGCACGGCAGCCAGACGACAAGCATGTATCCCGACATCCCCGAAGGCCTCAGCATGATGCGGCCGGCCAACGAGAATCCCAAGCTCAAGGGCCACCCGATCTACGGCGACCTCTACCGGGACTTGAAGATCCAGATCCCGGCCGACACGGCGACCGATCCGTATCGATTCATTCCCAAACGCATCATGGACCAGTACCAAGGCCGGGCCGACAAGGTCTATGACTACGACTACCATCCCACTTCCTGCAAAGAGCACCACATCCGCTACTACCAGCAAATCACCGGCGTGGACCGAGAGGTTGGCCAATTGATCGAGACCCTGAAACAAAAGGGGCTGTGGGAGAACACGGTCATCATCTACGCCAGCGACCACGGCCTGTTGATGGGCGAGTACGGCATGGGCGGCAAGGCCCTGCTCTACGACCTGGCCAGCAAGATCCCCTGCTTCATCCACGACCCGGCCATGCCCCAGGGCGTCCGCGGCACGACGGTCGACAAGCTCGTCTCGAGCCTGGACCTGACGAAGACCATCCTCGACTACGCGGGCATCGACCCGCCCAAGGAAATGACCGGCAAGAGCCTCAAACGCCTGATCGAGCAGCCCGACACGCCGTGGCGCGACGAGCTATTCCTCGAGAGCCTCTACACGGGCCGGGACACGCCCTTTGCCGAAGGGATCCGCCGCGGCGACTGGAAATACATCCGCCTCTATGACGGTGTGATGCACTACCACGAAAAGGACCTCGATTTCACCGGCCGCACGCCCGACTTCGAGCAGCTTTTCAACCTGAAGAATGACCCGGCCGAACGGGTCAACCTGATCGCCGACTACGAAGGGACCGAACTTCTAACCACCTTGCGCAACAAAGTGGCCGCCTACTCCCAATCCCTCAACGCCCAACGCGCCGCCTACCAAAAGACCCACAAGGTCACTCCACGCAAGGTGCCGAAGCGGTGAATCGAAACCAAAACAAAAAAGGGGGCAGGACTATTTTTGCTTACCTAGATTCTCATTAAATAGTTCTGACCCCTTTTTGTTACTTGCAGGAGTTTTTAAAGGTCATCTGGAACACAGCAGGCCAGTGGGAGAAACTCTAATGGACGACGAAGTGCTCTTCAATGAACTCCGAGGTCATGTAAGGGCTTGCGATTACGAGAGCTGTCGAGAGTTGTTGTTGCGCTACAAGTCTGAAGGTGGCACCGCACGTAGGGCCTATCTTGTTCTGGATCGACTGCTACCTTTTGTTGATGGGATTGAAGAACAAGAGGATTTGGTGCGGGATATATTGGACGAAGTCTGTGGCTATTGCTCACCGCACGTGGCGATTTGGTTCATGACCCCGGGTCGGCCCGCTTGGAAGGAAGACGAACATGAGGGGGATTAGGGCACAGAGCGTCATTGGTCTTGTTTGCCATGCCCCCTCGGGGGAACAGTCGCATTCATTGGGACACCTGGGAACGAAAAACCCGGGTGCCCCCGATTGAAACTGGTCGGGCCACCCGCGAAGCGGTGAATTGAAACAAAAAAGAACAATTCTTCTAGGGAAGGCCAATGATGTTCACCCAATCAGTCATGCCCCGGCGCCGAAGAGCGACGCCACGGAGCATCGGGCTGGGGATACTTGTTCTGTTTGTTTTTTTCACGACGGAACTTCTTGCCCAGTCGGGCCCCTTGCCCGAGAAAGGCATCTGTGCGCATCGTGGCGCGAATCGGTCCCATCCGGAAAACACCCTGCCCGCCTTCCGCGAGGCAATCCGCCTAGGGGCGCAGATGATCGAGTTCGACGTTTATCTTTCCCGAGACAAGCAAGCTGTCGTCATTCACGATCCGACCGTGGACCGGACCACCGACGGAACGGGTCGAGTCTCGGAGAAGACCCTGTCCGAACTGAAGCGTCTGGATGCCGGGAGTTGGAAGGACAAGCGATTCCGCGGCACAAGAATTCCAACGCTCGCCGAGGTGCTTCAGATCATGCCGAACAACATCTGGTTGAACGTCCATCTCAAAGGGGACGCGACGCTAGCGGTCCTTTCGGCACGGGAAATCGCGCGACAGCACCGTACGCATCAGGCGTTTCTGGCGTGTCGCGATCTTGAGGCCCTCAAAGCAGCAAAGCGTGCCGTACCAACGATCATGACCTGCCATTTCATCAACCTCAAGAGACCATGGAAGCCAGACGAGGTCATCGGCAAGTGTCAGTTCGTCCAGTTCGGCAATGGTCGTCCCCCTGCTGATCTAGTGCGATCCTTGCGCGCGGCTGGAATACGCACCAATTACTACGGTCCCATTACGCCCGAAATCCTCGCTGATCTCTACGCCCGGCGCGTGCAGTTTCCCCTGGTAGACGACGTGCAAGGAATGACCAAGGCCGTGAGGAAACTCGGAATTGAGCCCGTGAAACCCGTTTGGCCAGGAGATCCCCGGGTGCCCCCGATTGAATTGTGATGGGCAACACGCGGGTGGCCGCGATAGCTCCGCTATCGGGGTCGCGAAGCGACAAGAGGGTGCGTTTGCAAGTGAGTTTGGTCAGTGGGGTGGAAGTCCCCATCAGGCAGACGTTCTCCGGCCTGTAGTCGACCGTAAC
>JAFGFF010000100.1 GCA_016931075.1 Pirellulales bacterium
CACCTCGTAGCGGGCCCGGTTTCGCAAGGTCCGCCGCACGTCGGGCGTCGTGGCCGCGTCGGCGCTCAGGCTGTCGGCCATCGCCCAGTGGCGGGCGTTTTCGGCCGTCGTCTGAGCCGCGTCGTAGCGTGCCCGAAGCTGGCCCGGGAGGGACGTGCGGGCCTTCCTCTTGTGCCGAAACGGCCACTTCACACGTTCCCTCCCGAGTTGATCTTTGCAATGCGAGAATCACAAAACGGTCCCTCCCGGGCTGATCTTCGCCAGCTTGACTCCGAGTCCCTTCGAACGAGCCGCCTGTTTCGACGCCAGGTACTTATCCGCCGCGATCTGGTCTTGCAGGGGGTGCTGCTCGATGCTACCCGCATCGCCCGTGACCTTCTTCGGGCCGGTGGCGTTTTCGCGGATCGCGTCGTTCACGTCGTTCTCACTCACCGATGTCGCGGCCGATTGATGGGGTTACCTTGGGAGAAACAGCCGTCGCGTGAAACCCAAAAACGTTGGCCCTCTATAAAGTAAAGGGCCGCCGAACGCGATTTTTCGCCGGTTGCCGGTGAGATTTTCGGAAATCGCACCCTATCTGGTGTGTCAGCCGATTTACCGGCGTGTGGTAATCGCTCGGCCTCTACTTATTACATACCCGGCGCGAACTGGGGTTTGTCCGCTTTTCGGGCGAAGACGGCAGAATGCCGAGAGGGAGTAAGGGCTTCCGCTCTAGAGAGGCCATTGCTCAAGATGCAAAGGCGGAACGTGTCAAGAGGGCCTGCGAGCAGTGCGTCTGGACCAGGGGCATCAGGCAATTTGTGAGGTTACATGCCCGGAGGTTGCACGACTCGCTCATTTCAGGCGTTACTTCCGAAAGCCGACCGACGCAGGGTGCGGCACCGGAGGATGCGGATCGCGGTTGATGGTGAAGTCCGAATCCACGCTTGGCCAGTCGACGGGGATGCGTTCCAGGAACCCCTCACCAAACAGCTTGTCGAGATTCAGATCGGGGCGATGGACGTAGCCGATGTGGCAGCCGCAGGTTGCGTTCGGGCATGCCTGACGCGTGAGGCGCGCGAAGATGTCGTGGCGGTAGATGTTGCCGATTCGCTTGTCGACGAAATGGCAGCGGCGCACGTCGCCGCGGCCGTCGACCGAGAACGCGGAGTCACCGGCTCGGCAGGGCTTCGCCTGGCTGGCATAGTCGATGCGATTGAGATCGAAATAGGGATCGATGCCGCGCAGGAAGTGAAGTTCCGCTTCGCTATAGTAGACGGGTTCACGTTTGTAGGCGTTGATCCACAAGTAGACGTCGGGCGAGAGGCGGGCGCGGAGTTGCCCAATCGCGTCGAAATGCTCCCGCAGACCGACCACGCCCACGCTGAACCGGATCCCCAGGTCTTGCAGCGTCTGGCATTGCCGAAGGAACCGATGCAAGGAGACCTGCGTGGGGTGGAATGTTGCCCACAAGGCAAGCGACTCGCACCGGACCGAGGAGAGATCGCCCAAGCGGCAACTAAGATTCGTCTGCGCTGCGACACGGTGGACGTGAGGTATGTGGGAGAGACGGACCAGCGCTTGCCGATAGTGGGCATGAACGAGCGACTCTCCCCAGGGGGTGAACAGAATTCCGAGCCGCTGGTTCGTGTTCTCGACCCAATCGGCGAAGCGATCCAACTCTTGCGCGTCTTGCCTCCGCTCGTCGCGGGAGTTGGTGGTCTTCGCGAAGGGGCAGTAGTCGCAACCGTAGTTGCAGCTTGTCAGCGAGCCACGGTAGAGGATATGACAGACGCTCATACTAGTTCGAACGCCTCCATGCGGGCGGTGACGTCGCTCGAATAGAGCCACGGGCCGACCACGTCACTCCATGAGAGTCCTTCGGAGGTGAGCCGCAGCACCTGTTCGTCGCGGACACCAAGGCCAAGTTGCCTCAACTCGGCCAGCTGCGGGAAGTCGTCTTCCACGTCACCTTGGAAGCGTGCCCGATATGCCGGCAGTTCGAGCCCCGACGCGCGCAGCAACGACTTGATCAAGTACCGTCGGCGTTGTTCCTCCCGGTCCAGCCACACGCCATAGTGGGCCAGCGCAAACTGGTCTCGCGGCCGAGCGTTGAAATCGGCGATGATCCGCTTCACGCTCGTCTGGCTGACGGCAAACGGGAAGCTGTAATGCAGCGAACGCGTGTACGATCGAGCACCGGGCCCCAGCCCAATCATCCCGTCGTCCTGGCAGCAGTAGTCGGTCGTCGTGTCGATCCGATGGCGACGAAAGAACCGCATCGATTCCTGGTGAAAACCGGCGGCCAGCAGCGCGTCCCGAGCGGTGAGGAACAACGCGCGGCGTCGCGCCGATGGCGTTCTACCGTTCTTGTCGAGGCCAGTGGCTTTCCGAACATAGAGCGGGTAGAGATAGATCTCGTTCGCTCGAGTCGCGATCGCACGCTCGACAGTCCGCTGCCAGTTCTGTTCGGTCTGGCTGTCGACGCCGTAGATCAGGTCCAAATTGAAGATCGGGAAGCCGGCGTCGCGGATGGCTGCGATGGCCGCCTCGACGTCGTCGGGCGACTGGCGACGGCCCAAGTGACGCAGGTCGTCGGCCGAGAAACCCTGTACTCCCATGCTGATCCGCTCGACACCGTACGACTTCAGCAGCGAGAGCTTCTCTGCGTCGATCGTGGCGGGCGAGGTCTCGAAGGAGACCCGAACGTGGTTCCAGTCGACCGGCCAAGCGGTCTCGATTCCGCGGAAGAGCCGATCCAATTCCTCCACGGAGAGAAAACTGGGGGTGCCGCCGCCGACGGCCATCACGCTCGCGTTCTCCGGCTTGACCTCCGCGGCGACCGTCTCGGATTGCCGTTCGATCGCGTCAAGCGTCCGCGCCACGAACGATCGCTCCGGGCGACTTGCCGAGAACAGGTTGCAGAATCCGCAGCGGACCTCGCAGAAGGGAATGTGTACGTAGAGGAACAGGGCCGTCTTGTCCTCCCACCGCCAGGCCTCGGCAAGACGGACGGGCGGCTCCAATGGACGATACGAGGTCTTGTGAGGATAGGCGTACGCATATCCGGCGAATTGATCGTCGCGCATTCGATCGGCCAGAGATCGTGTCACAGCAGGAACTCCGCATAGGGAACGTTCCAAACCACCTCATGGGCAACACGATGGCCGTGGTGGCCGTCTTCGCCGTAGGCCGTGCCGTGATCGGAGCAGACCACGCAGAACGTTCGCCCACGCTGTTGGCACAGCTCGAACAACGGAGCCAGTGCTCGGTCGACCGCAATCAGCGCTTCCTTGTGTGTCTGAAGCGTATCGCGGTTGGTCTGGCTGCCGTAGAACCAGTTGGGCTGATGGATGGCGGAGATGTTGACGAACAGGAAGGTCCGCCGAGAACCCGCCTCCGCGAGTCGATCCATGGCGCACTCGATCTGATTCCGTTCCGACCGGCGGTCGGTCACACCGAACTCGGACCGCCAATGCGATTCGCTGAAGAGCCCCGGCAAAACGCGTCCGAGCGCCGACGCGGGGTTGAAGAACCCCGTTCCACCGATACAAATGGTCCGATAGCCGCGTGCCGCGAGTGCCTCGGGAAGGGTCGGCTCCTCGAAAACGAACGTCCTGCTGGTCGTGGTTTCGCTGCCCGGGAAACGCGGGGCAAAAAGCCGCGGCGTCAGCCCCGGATCGGCACGGGTTGGCAGAAATCCGGAGAAAAAGGCGTGGTGCGCCGCATAAGTGAAGGTGCCAGGTGTGTGACGACGTTCCCAACCGTCGCTGCCCAGATAAGGCGCCAACGTGGTCAATCGACCTTCGCACCACGCATCCTGTGCCGCATCAAAACGAAGCGTGTCGAGCGTGATGAGCAGAAAATCAATTTCACCGACCAACTCGGCCATGTCCCATGGCAGGTCCACGACCGTTTGTTGATCGTCAGGTTTGGTATGCATGGCTTGCCGTTGAACAACAAGGAGAGGATCGCAGGATGGCCTCGTAGGTGGTCTCGCCACGATGGGTCACGTTCGGCAGTAGATCGCCGAAGGCATTGATCTCGCACACCAACGGCTCGGCCTTCGACCGAACGAGCACATCGACTCCAGCGTAGAGCGAATCGGGGAAACAGGCCGCCGCGCGCTCGGCCAGGCGTTTGCACATGTCAAGCACTCGCCGACCAAAGGACTCGCAAACTTCGTCGACACTGCCACGCTGGTTCCCCAAGTGCAGATTCGTCATTGGGTAGTGGCTCCGCCGGACGACGACGTGCCGGGCTTCTCCACCGATCACCACGATCCGTAGATCGAACTGCCCGTCGGGCAGCCAGGCCTTGCGAATCCAGCTTTCGCAGACCATGCCCTGAGGCAACAGTCGTCCCAGAATCGCGTCGATCTGCTCAAACGACGTATATCGACGAATCCTCAGCGAATTGTAGAGCCGAACGCCGCTTCGATCCTGCTGAATCTCGATCGGGGCAATCAACTGCTCGCGATCGCGCGACCAGCGATACGCACAAACCCCCGATGCCGACGAGGCGTAACGCGGTTTCAGAAACAACCGGCCGGAACTCGTCGAGCAGTATTCCGAACGCAGCTCGCGGAAGGACTCGACCGTGGTAGGGGCCAACCACGTGGCCGGCCGGGCAAGACCGGCCGCGGCGAATCGTGCGTGGCTTGCCCATTTGTCGAACATGACCTTCACCTCGGCGGGAGAGTTCTGAAACGGAGTGGCGAGTGTACAGAGCCGGTCAAGGACCGCACGGAATCCCTGGTACTGCTCGTGCAAGAAGCCGATCTCCCCGAACGCCAAGCCCCCCTCGCCTCCCCCGAGCTGAACGAGCCGTTGCAGAACACCGTCGTCTTCGCCCGGCGAGTCGAGACGCACCATATCGGTCGTGGCAAGACGCACCAACGCCGCGCGCGGCTCGTCCAGGAGTTCACGCCAACTGACACACTCCGGCGTTGGAAAGCCGATCCGCCCGGCGGCCGCTTGAAAGTCGCGAACCCGGCGGTTCTCCGGGTTGCCAACGATGCAGAGTCTCATCTCACTCTCCGACGGCAACGAAACGCCACTCGTCGTCATCATCCATATTGGACGGTTTGGAAGCGTCGATCGAAACCTTGAGTGCATTGAGCTTCTTGAGCATCTCATTGGTCACGTAGTTGTAGTGAATGCTGACCTTCTTCAACGCGCCCCCCTCAGGCAACGACAGGAGTGCCTGCGCCCCCACGTCGGTAAAAACGCCAAGCGACAGATCCAGCGTTTCGATCCGCTCGACAATCGGACTGTTGACGACGACCGTAGCGATGTCATCGACATATTCGCAGTTCCGAAAGCCGAGGTACTTGAGTTTTGGAAAGAGCTTGCCCGACAGGATCGGCTGAAGGTCTTGGACCGAGCTGGTTCCACCATATTCCCCGGTGCCGAGCCACAATTCCAAATATTCCAGGTTCGGGAATTTCGACATGCAAACGGAGCGCACAACCTCGACCGGGAGTCCGCCGCTTTCGAGTGCCAGTGCCCGCAGCTTTTCGTGTTTCGGTTGGCTGAATTGCAGCCCCTCGCCGCCACGCGTCCGGAGCACTTGCAGGTTGGGAAACGCCTCGAGAAGGGGCGACATGTCGGTTTGCTGAATCCACGACATCTCATTCTCCTCGGAGGTGATATCTCCGAAAGCGATGGCGACGAGTCTCGGCAAGCGGTCCTTGTGCTCGACAAGCATGTCGACCACGGGCTCGGGGCTGGCCGACGAATCGTCGCCGGACCAGCAGCCGATAACGATCCCGGTTGCTTCGAGCGCAGCCTCGCTCGCGAGGAAATGCTCCAAGTGAGGCAAGAGATTCGCCTCCTCCCAGTCGGAGCGGAAACGGTAGATCGTCTTCCCGCCACGAGCTGGCTTCTTGTCCGGATTGTAGTCAGCCACTTTCTTGCCGACGAACGTCTTGAGGTTCTCGTAGATGTCAGCCTGTTTGTTGACCGAGCCGAAGGCGACGGCCGGCAGCAGATCGGAGTCACCGTCGGCGCCGGTGCCTTCCCCGGCGGCGTCGACATACCCCTTCTTCAGCTTCGAAGCGACGAGTTTGTCGAAATCGCTCTTGGCCTTCTCTTGGGAGGGGAACTCCTTCGTTTTCGACTGTCCGTCGGTCCCCGTGCGGCCGTAGGTCACGGTATGACTGTCCCCATCCAATTCGATGTTCCAGAACTTGCTGGACTTGGCATCCATAAAAACCAGTTCGCGCCGTTCCATGGTTTCTCGTACTCCTTTGCTCAGTCATGTTTCTAAAACCGGCCTGTACCGCTTCGGATCGTCGAACCCTGCAATCCAGGCAGCCGCCTGGTGGCATTTCTTGGTGGTAGGTGGGACACGCAGAAAATACTGACGACTCGTCGACGGGCAAGAGCATGCCAGCCCGATCAGCGGTTCGTCATCATCCAATTCGATACGCAGCAACCGCCGCGGACCGCCCGCATCCTCATCCTTGTCTAGGACCTTGGCGCCGGCCTCTTCCGCAAAACGCAAATAGCCCATGCGCTCGATCATCACACGCCGTATCTCCGCATTGCGCTCGGCGAGGATTTCGCGGGCAGAGAGCAACTCGGGATGGAAGGCGATTCGCTCGTCCACGGGCACGCCGCGCCAGCGAAGCGGAGCGTCGGACAAGCTGGCGGGCAACTCCGTGATGCTCGTGCCGCCCACGTCAATCCAGCCACTGACACGAATCCCGTCGGGTACCTCAGCCAGAGTCGCACAGCCAGAGAGATCCAACTGGCCGAGCATCCCCAGCCAGTCGGGCAGCGTCTGAACTTGAACGCAGTTTCGCAACCGAAGGATCCCTCGATGGATCGTCCCTTTGGTCGGCCAGGTCGAGAACTGCCCACACTCGCTCAGGTCGAGGAACCAAGTGTTCAAACCCTCGGGCAAACCAATCAGGTAGCCGCAATTCCGCAGGCTAATCGAACCGCACACAAGACCCTCGGGAAGCGTTTCGAGTTTCGCGCAGTTGTCCAGGATAAGACGCGATTCAATCTGGATGTCGTCCGGCAGGTACATCAACTCCGACCCGGTGGCGTCCAGGCCGTGACACGAGATCGAAGCCGAGAGCTGGTCGATCTTCGCTCCCCGAAGGTCAATCAACCCCCCGACGCGAATCGCTCCCCGTTTCTTTTTCAGCAGGAACTCGCGCGCTTGCTTGGGGGTAAGATCCTGTACGCTTGCCACGCCACTACCTCCGCTCCAACGTGCTCGCCCGAAATCCGTTCGAAACCCGCCCTTGAGGCGACCGGTTCAATCGCGAATGACACGAATCTCCTCGGGCGAATACTCGCGTTGCCGCCAAATGCGATAGTAGCCCTTGCCCAATGCGATCGGATCGTGCTCTTCGTGTACGACGGTGGCGGGTTCCTTGGTCACGTGCAGGTAGAAGCCCGACGGAGTTTCGTAGAGAGACGCGTGGCCCTGTTCTTGGATACGATGGCTGTGGCCCGTGATCTCACCGTGGGCAAGAATGGTGTGCCGCGCCTTCCGCTTCCGTGAGGGAAGCGACTGGACCTTCTCGATCATGACGTCGCCATGTCGGTATTGCATCACAACCTCCTGAATAGTTCCCTGCCGTGACGACGGCTCAGTGTGGCCCAGTATACCGCAGCTTCGTGTGGACAGCAATTCTCTCAGAAGGTACGGGAACATGAGGGACATTGGTCAAAGCGTTCCCATTTTGCCAGAAGGGATTGAAGGGTTTCGGCAGTGGACGCGCCCTGTGTCGGCAAGACACTACGTGACTGACGTGTCTTTCCCAGAAGCCCACGCAGGCAAGAGCCGTGTTGCCCCTACCCTGCCACAGGGGGGTGCTTTCGCCAGTTCAACCACAGTAGCAGCGATGGCCAATTGGGGGCTGGGCGCCAAGGAGGGCGTGTCCCGAGCACGCCAATGCAATGGCATTGCGTTGTATCGGTGCGAAAAACCGAAGCACGCGGGCCTACCGCTCAGTGTAGCAGGACAAGGAGGTCTCCAAAGCCCAGCTACCACCACCCTTCATGGCTTAGCACCGGACCGCTGCAGCCCGGAGAACTTAATTCGGCGGCGGGGAGAGGCCGTTTGGCCGGGTAGGGCCGAGAGGTCAACGATGGTCCAGTGCCGGTTCGTGAAACACGGCGCCAAAGGCAAGGGTGGCCAATCGTGGGTGACGATAACGGCTACGTCCACGGCCCTGGAGCAGTCCAATGCGCGGAAAACGGCTCGTTTGAGGAGATTGCTTGCGCGACCGGGCCAATGAAGTCGGCGATTTCGTCGACGACCTCCTGGAGCGCGACCGGGGCGAAGTCGATGCGGGACTTCTTGAGAAAACCCGTCCACTGACGGATCTTGCTTGGATCCCCGGCAAATTCGGCCGTCCAGGCAACGGGGACTGGATTTATCGTTGTCCCGCGATTGGCGAATGTTTCTCGGATGGCCCGGGCCAGCAACTCGCCCTCGAAGTCGAATTGCCGAAGCAACAGCCAGAGATCGAAGAAGTCGCGAATGCGGCTGTTGATCTGTCCCAGCTTGACCATCGCTTCGAACTTTTCCGCGATGGTCGTTTCCCGGCTGTATCCACTCAGTCTTGGTGGAGTGTGGTCCAGGATGGTCGGGTAATCCAACAACATGGCTTCGGGGACAACAACGTCTCCAAAGCCCATATCGATTTGCATGTTCACGCGGGCGTTCTGCAGATAGCCGAGGAAGCTCACACGTACGCCCTCGTAGTCGGCGTCTTCCTTAATCACGCGACCCTCGATGCTGTTGATGTCGAACAAAAGTCCGTCCGGTTCGGCCTTCTGCGTGCAGATATCGCGAACGACGTCTACCACTGATTCGACGTCGTTGGGCATCCGGGCTAACAGATCGATGTCCTTTGTGGGGCGGGTGGAAGGAGCCCGCCAGGCCGTGAGCATCAGGCCACCCTTGAGCACCAGCCGCTCCGCGTGCGGCGAAACGGACAGGCGAAAGAGAAAACGTTCCATTGCGAAGTACTGCAGTACTTCCTGGAACGGCCGTCCCGTCTTCTTGGCGTTGGCCAAGAGTCTCGCCCGGACGGAAGCGGCAACGTCCTTGATGCCTCGTTTCGTCACAGGACGGCCTCCAGGTAGGGACGCATGACGTCTTTGACGCGACGGATTTCTGCGTATCTCATGAGGGCCTGCACGTCGAGGCGCCTCTGCTCTTTGTACAGCCGCAGAGCTTCGAGAACGGTATCCATGCCAATCTTGTTTCGGTACTTAAAACAATCCACCAGCGTCTTCTCTATATTGTAGATGCGAACGGGAACTCCATCGAGTCGGTGAGTTTCAATCCCCTCCGTGAATGCCTTTCCGGCAAACCAGAAGATTCGCACAGGCGGATAGTTGATGCGTGGGGCCTCGGCGTTCCGCGAAATGGCAAGATAGATTTCATGGGGAATCTGTGTCGTGATCTCGTGGAAGGACAGTGCCGAGATGAGGCACACTACACCCTCAGGTACGCGTTTTGCAACGGCCACCAGGTCTGGGTTCGCCAGCACTGGCCCGTCGGCCAGACGGTAGAGCCCCCGGCTGAGGCACTCGACGATTCCCTCGTCGCGCAGCGCATACAGGGTACGCGGATGGATGCCTGCGGCGAGCACATCCTTGGTCCGTAGCATCCCTCCATGCCGGCGGAAGTACTCGACGGCTTGCTGGCGGTTATCGTTCGATGCGTCTTCTTTCTTGGCCATGGATAAATATACCAGCAAAAAACTCGATGCGCTGGTATTTTTATCCATTCCCACTTGGAAATCAAGAGGGAACCAGGCCGTAACTCGCCTTCTGAAAAAGACTTCCGTGTGCCGGTCAAGCCGTTTCGCCATGTCATCGTTGCCCCCGCTGCAGCCCGGAGAGCTTGATTCGGCGGCGTGGAGCCGCCACGGCCTGGCCGGGCAGGGCTGAGAGGGTCGCGCCCTGGATGCTGGCCGCAGCGGCCGCGCCGACGAGGCAGTCGAACCAGTGGTTGTCCTGCCGGGTGGCGCGGAGCTTCCATTCGTCGACTGTCCGGTCGCGGGCCATCGTCTTCACGCGGAACTCGGCCGTGAGGTGCTCGGCCAAAAGGCGATGGGCCTTTTCGTCGCGCCCGAACAGGGACAGGCAGCCGGGGTCGCCCATGGCCACGGCCAGCCGGGCGTGGACGAACGATTTCCAGTAGTTCGTGTCGATCAAGACGTGGCGGACCTGACGTTTGCCGGTGGTCGAGGGGATCCGCCAGTGGTGGCCGATCCGGTCGCCCCGCTTGCGGCGGTACTCGGCGAACGGAATCGAGGATGCCCCCACATACCGGCCGTGGCTCGGCAGGATGATCCCTGCATACGGTGACTGACGGCAGAACTGGTAGACCACATCCGTGGACTGGCCCCAGTTCGCGTCGATCAGCACGCGATCGATTTTCATCTGGGCGCCGTCTTCACGGCGGTACGTCCGCGGCAAGCGCTCCTCGCAGAGCTTTTCCAGGCCGGCGAAAATCGAGCCTTCCAGGCCGGCGCCGGGTGTTGCCCGGGCTAACGTTCGCTGGACGTCTCGCAGTGTGAAGTACGCGCGGCGCTGATCGGGCCATGTGCCGTAATCAACCACGTAGCCAGTGAAGTCCTCCTCCCACGCGGCGATCAGCCAAAAGAGGGCCCGTTGCTGCACGTCGACGAACATCGTCAAGTGCGACGCGGCCAGCGGGAGCACGCCCCGCTCGTAGCCGTTTGTCTTCGCGGCGATCTCCTCGGCCGCGAGCATCTCCTCTCCTTCGGTTTCAACGATCGGCTCGTTTTGATATTCGGCGAAGAAGGCCGCCTCGTCGCGAAGGCGGAGGTTCATGGCGTGCTGGATGCCC
>JAFGFF010000101.1 GCA_016931075.1 Pirellulales bacterium
CAAGAAACCCATACCTGGCATTAGCAAGGACCACCTGACCGGGTCAGGTCTCATGCCAGTTTGTCCGCTCCAAAGCGGCGCCGATCGAGGTCGTCATCACGGCCAACACTGTCTGTGCGCGCTGGTTGAGTGATCGCGACAGTAACCAAAAATAAATTGGAGACAGAACAGGGGACTCACGTCCCCCGCTCGGTTTGTTCGGCTACTTCACGCCGTTCATATACCGTGTGAACTGCGCTTCAAAGAGTTTCCAGTTCGAGCCGAAGATGGAGGTGAAATCGTGGGTGCGTTGGGCCGGGCTGACGGGTTCGAAGGGGGGATGAGAGGCGGTTACGGCCAGGTAGCGGGCGAACTTGTGGGGCTGGGTCTGGACGAGATAGTAGGCCAGGGCCCAGGATTCGGCGTAGGCGACGCTGGGCTGGGCGCGGAAAAGAAGGTCGGAGAAGACCAGTTTCTGGGGCAGGTCGGGTCGCTTGGGACGTTCGATCAACAGGCGGTAGTTGTCCAGGCGGCCGCGGTTGATTTGGTCTTGGCGGCTCATGAACTTGGACGAGTCGTAGACGCCCCGGGCTTCGAACAGGGTGGCCAGCCCCTCGGCGACCCAGTCGGGCGGGGGCGAGAACCGGCTGTGGATGCCCGTGTTGAAGGCCGTCTGGTGCGTGGCCTCGTGGATGACCGTGTCGGCCGTCTGGCGCCAGTCGGCGGCCGAGCCTTTTCCGCCGCCGATGTCGTAGAGCAGGATGCGATTCGAATCGAGCGAGTAGTAGCCCAGGACGTTTTGCCCGACCGAACTGCCGGAGCGCGCGGCCTGGCGATCGAAGTCGGCCCGATCACGGCAGACGATTCCGATCAGCGGGAACGGCGGCTGTTCGAGCCGGAACCCGCGGACGGAGAAGTAGCGGACGAATCCGCGGTAGAGTTCCTCGAACCGTTCGGCCCATTGGGTCTGCTGGCCGACCGGATGGGCGACCATGTAGTGTGTCGTGCCGGTCACCCGATAGCCATGGCCCAACTCGCGCAGGAGCATCCCACGGATTTCGGAAACCGAATAGGGCCGGAACCGATCGGACGTCTGCCGGAAGTCGGTCGCCTCGCCCGGAGCGAACGACCAGAGCCGCCCGTCGCGTCCGAGCAGATGGATTTGGGCCGCGTTCCACGCGATCGGCATGCCTTCGACCTTCTGGCCGCGGATCGTGACTTCGACCATGCCCTCGATGCCGCCCGGTCCCGCCGCCGAGGCGACGCCGGCAGCCGCAACGATGATCACGATCCCCGCGACACACGCCGCACGAATGATCCGCATCGGTCTGTTCCCGTTGGTTATGCGAAGTTTGAAAACGCCTGGAAAAAGGTCTTTCCAAGTCTAGGTTGCAGGTTGGACAACGGTAGTGTTTTGGGTGCCATGCCCACGCTTGCCGTGGGCATGTTTTTCCGCGAAACAAGCCGCATGGCCACGCAAGCGTGGCCATGGCACCCGAAGCGTGAACAGGGCATCGGAAGCATGATCGTGGCTTCCGCCGGACTCTGCCCCCCCGGTTGGCGCGGTTCTCCGGGTGGCACTTGGGCTTCAGTTCACCTACAATACCGAGGGACTAAAAAAGGGACTAAAAAGGTGACTGTCACCAAATCCAGGTAATTTGAGGAGGATGTAAGATGTCACGTTTCCCATGTTACCCATATTTGGTGACAGTCACCTTTTTTATGATGGCGTTTCAGGTCCAAGCGGCCAAGGCCGACGAGGCTATGAAGGTGGCCGTGCGGCGGCTGGTTCGGCAGCTCGACGCGTCGACGCTGGCCGAGCGGGACGAGGCCGAGGAGAAACTGATTAAGCTGGGGCCGGAGGCGATCGACTTGCTGCCCGAGCCGACCGGGCGGATGTCGGCCGAAGTGAAACAACGTCTTGCGCGGGTACGTCAGAAGCTCGAACAGGCGGCGGCCGATGCGGCCGTGCAAGCCTCGCACGTCACGCTCGACGATCCGGCCATCCCGCTGTCAAAATGCCTGGCCGCGATCACCAAGCAGACGGGCAACAAGATCATCGACCTCCGAGACCGTTTCGGTCAGCCGAAGAACGACCCCACCTTGAAGGTGAAGTTCAACAAGACACCCTTTTGGGAGGCGATCGACGAGGTCTGCCGCCAGTCGGGCACGGCCGTGTATCCGTTCGGACCAGAACGGGCCGTGTGCCTTATGACGCGACCGGGCGACCAAAAACCGGCGTCCGAGATCGGCAGCGTCACCGGGCCGTTTCGCATCATGCCGCTGGAGTTTTTCGCCCGGCGCAATCTGATCGACCCGAAGCAGAGCAGTTTGATGCTCAAGTTGGGCATCCTCTGGGAGCCGCGACTCGCGCCCGTGATCCTGACCCAGCCGCTGGCCAAGGTCAAGGCGGTCGACGAGCGGGGCCAGCCGGTCGCCACAGGCCGGGGCCCCGAGGAACTGGAAGTGACGATCAATCCCGACAACATCGCCGTCGAACTGACCGTCCCGCTGGACCTGCCGTCGCGCGACGTGAAGGAGATCGCCAAGTTCACCGGCAGCCTCCGGACGCTTCTGCCCGGCCGGGTGGCCACGTTCCGGTTCGACAATCTTCTTAAGGCCAAGGACGTCAAGCAGCGCAAGGCGGGGGCCCAGGTCATGCTCCGCCAGGTCCGCAAGAACAACGAGGTCTGGGAGGTCTGGATCGTCGTGAAGTTCGACAAGGCGGGCGACGCCCTGGAATCGCACCGCGACTGGATCTATCAGAACGAGGCCTATCTCGAAGGGCCCGACGGAAAGAAGATCGACAACGACGGCTACGAAACGGCCCAGCGCGGCGAGAACGAAATCGGCCTGGTCTATCTCTTCGCCATCGAAGAGTCGCTGGCCAAGTGCAAGTTCGTCTACAAAACGCCCGGCTCGCTCGTCGGCAGCAGCGTGCAATATGAATTGAAGGGCCTCAAGCTGCCGTAGTATACTGTCGGGCATGACTGCTTCGAACCTGCTGCCGCTTCCGGACGCCGCGTGGAGACGCCGTTTTCGAGAACGCTTGCGCAGGTGGTACGCGCGGCACGCGCGGGACCTGCCATGGCGACGCTCGCGAGATCCGTATCGCGTCTGGGTCAGCGAGATCATGCTCCAGCAGACCCAGGTGGCCACGGTCCAAGGCTATTTCGAGCGGTTCATTGCGGCCTTTCCCAACGTCACCGCCTTGGCCGAGGCCGATGAGGAGGCCGTGCTGCGGCTGTGGGAAGGACTTGGTTATTACCGCCGGGCACGACAGATGCGCGAGGCGGCCCGGGCTATTGTCCTAGACCACGCGGGCCGGTTTCCGACCGACCGTGACGCGGTTCGGGCCCTGCCGGGCATCGGGCGGTACACGGCCGGGGCCATTCTGTCGATCGCCCTGGACGCCCGGGAGCCGATCCTCGAAGCCAACACGATCCGCCTCTTCTGCCGGTTGCTGGCCTTGCCGCTGGAACCGCAATCGAAGCCGGCCCAAGAGATCCTTTGGGCGATGGCCGAGTCCGTCTTGCCTCGGAACAATGTTGGGACGTTCAACCAGGCGCTCATGGAGTTGGGCAGCGAGGTCTGCCGCAACCGGACGCCCCGCTGCGACGAATGCCCCGTGGCCGCGATGTGTTCGGCCCGGGCGGAGTCGCTGGTCGATCAAATTCCGGCCACCAAACCCAAGGCTCCACCCGAGCCGCGACACGAGGTGGCTCTGCTGATTCGTCGTCGAGGCCGCGTGCTCCTGTTGCGTCAGCCCGACGGCGGCCGTTGGGCCGGGCTATGGGATTTTCCTCGTTTCCAGGTCCACGCCGAACACCCGGACAATCTGCGACGCGAACTGATCGAGAACACCCGACGTCAGACGGGCCTGCGAATCGAGCCGGGCGAACGCCTGACCACGATGACGCACGGCGTGACACGCTACCGCATCACGCTGGACTGCTACGAGGCCAAGCCGGTCTCGGGCCGTCTTGCCAACGGCGCAACGACCGCCAAATGGCTCCGCCGCGCCGAACTGGACGCCTATCCCCTGAGCACCACCGGCCGCAAGCTCTGCCGGTTGGTTTAAGCGATCATCGCCCAAGAAGTGCGTCCACGGCCGCGCCGATGTCGGGCTGGGCCATGAGGCTTTCGCCGACGAGCATGGCGGCGACGCCGGCTGATTCGAGGCGCTGGGCGTCGGAGCGGGTGCGGATGCCGCTCTCGCCGACGACGAGCCGGTCGGAGGGGATCCGTTCGCGCAACCGGATCGTGTGTTCCAGGTCGGTCTCGAACGTGCGCAGGTCGCGGTTGTTGACGCCGATGAGCTTCGCACCGACGTCGACCACCCGGGCGACGTTCTCCGGCTCGTATAGCTCGACCAGCGGCGTCATGCCCAGTTCGACCACCGCGTCGTGCAGCGTGCGGAGTTGCTCGTCGTCGAGACACTCGGCGATCAAGAGCACCGCATCGGCCCCGGCCGCCCTGGCTTGGACGACTTGATAGGGATCGAGAATAAAATCCTTCCTCAAGACGGGCAGCCCGACCGTCCGGCGGACCTGACACATGGCGGCCAGCGAACCTTGGAAGTAGGACTCGTCGGTCAAGACGCTCAGGCACGTGGCCCCGTGTTGTTCATAGGTCCGAGCGATCACCGCCGGGTCGAAATTCTCGCGGATGACGCCCTTGGAGGGGCTGGCCTTCTTCACCTCGGCGATCAGCCGGATCGGCGGCCCCCCGACCAACGCCCCAAAAAAGTCACGCGGCGGCGGCACATAGTCCAACTGCCGCCGCAACGCCTCCACCGGCACGGCCCCACGGGCCTGCTCGATCTCCTTCCGCTTCGTCGCAACAATCTTGTCAAGAATCGTGGACATGAGGACACGTGTGTTTAAGACACGAAGGGAACCACGAAATACACAAAACACACGAAAAAAGAAGAGAGAGGGCATGAAGGAGAAGGTATGGTGGGGCAAGTGTGCCCCACCCTACTCTCCACTCTCATAATCTGATATCAAAATACTTTTCGTGTCTTTTGAGAATTTCGTGGTTGACTCTTCTGTTAATGTTTGAAATGCCTTCGGCCCGTAAAGACCATCGGCAAGCCGTGTTGGTCGCAGGCGGCGATGACTTCGTCGTCGCGGCGGGAGCCGCCGGGCTGGATGATCGCGGCGATGCCGGCCGAGGCGGCGCGCTCAATCGAGTCGGGGAACGGGAAGAAGGCGTCGGAGGCCAGGACCGATCCTTTGACCCGATCGCCCGCCTTCTGGATCGAGATCTCGACCGAATCGACCCGGCTCATCTGCCCGGCCCCGGCGCCCAGCAGCATCCGGTCCTTGCACACGGCGATGGCGTTCGACTTGACGTGCCGGACGATGGCCCAGGCGAACCGCAATTCGGCCATTTGGGCCTTGGTCGGTTTTGTCGTGGTGGGCACGGTCCACTCCGTCTCGACGTCGGGCAACACGTCGGCCTCTTGGACCAGCAGCCCGCCGTCGAGGAACCGGTAGGCCAGGGCGGCGGCCGGCTCGCCGAGCGGGCCGACCTTCATCAGCCGGACGTTGGCCTTCCACTTGGGCTTGGTAGTAAGGATTTCCAACGCCTCGGGCAAAAAGTCGGGCGCGACGATCGCCTCGACGAACAGGCCCGGCTCGGCTAGGACCTCGGCCGTGGCCGCGTCGACCGGCCGGTTCATGCCCAGGACCGAGCCGTACGCGCTTTGCGGGTCGCCGGCCATCGCCCGACGGGTGGCCTCGGCCAGGTCGTCGGCCACGGCCGCGCCGCACGGGTTGTTGTGCTTGATGACCGACACGGCCGGCTCGCCGAACGGACGGACGATCGCCAACGCGCTGTGCAGGTCGAGCAGGTTGTTGTACGAAAGCTCCTTGCCGTTGAGTTGTTCGGCCCCGACCAGGTTGCCGGCCGCCGGGCTGGGCTCGCTGTAGAGGGCCGCTTTCTGGTGTGGGTTTTCGCCGTAGCGCAACTCGGCCTTGCGGTTCCAGCTCATCGCAAGCTTTTCGGGGAACTCGCCCGGACTTTCGATCTTTGCGAAGAAGGCCGCGATTGCCCGATCGTAGGCCGCCGTGTGGGCGAACGCCTCGCCGGCCAGCTTGCGACGCAGCTCCAGCCCGGTCGAGCCGCCCGAGGTGATTTGTTCCAAGATGGCCGGATACTGGGCTGGGTTGGTCGCGATTGTCACGAAGGCGTGGTTCTTGGCCGCCGCACGGACCAGCGAGGGGCCGCCGATGTCGATCTTCTCGATCGCCTCGGGCATCGTCACTCCAGAGCGTGCGACGGTTGCCTCGAACGGATAGAGGTTCACCACGACCAGTTCGAAGGAAACGATGTCGTAGTCTTCGAGCGTTTCCATGTCGGAGGGCAGGTCGTGCCGGCAGAGGATGCCGCCGAAGACCTTGGGGTGGAGCGTCTTGAGCCGCCCGTCCATCATCTCGGGAAAGCCCGTGTAGGCCGACACGTCCCGCACGGCGACGCCCGCCTCCTCCAAATGCTTCCGCGTGCCCCCGGTGCTGTAGATCTCGACGCCGGCCGCGACCAGCCCCTGGGCCAGCTCGGCCAGGCCCGTCTTGTCACTCACACTCATCAAGGCACGCTTCACCGCAGGCGACTGCATCGCAACTCCTCTCTGAGAATCCTTCAATCGGGGGGAAGATTGGGCCGAGGACACCTCCCACGGTCCCCGGCAATCGGTCGCAAACCATGCTAGAGCATCGGGTTGCCGACCGTCAAGGACCCTGGATGTCAAGGGTAGTCCAGCCTGGAGGGACGGGCTCCGTCGCGTCCGGAGTGCAACGGCTGCATGGCACTCGGCGGAAAGTAGAATCGGCGTCCCGCCGCTTTAAAGAACGCGGCGAGACGCCGCGTCTACGGGAGTGTGCCTGTTCACATAGAGAAACTATACGCGATGCTCCGTCAGGCACAGCCTGACCTACAGGAAAGCCGCATGCACCGGAAACCACCCCGACATGGGGGGCAGCAAGCTTCCGCCGGTCTCTCCAACCCGTTATCCTGCCCAGGTTTGGGGGGGAAGCGTTTGCGTTACCCACTTTGCCTAATTAGAATCAGGGGTATGGTTGCGCCCTGATCTCGGTGGTCCGGGGTCGGGCACTCTATTGACCGTCAACGTTGCGCTCCCTTCCGCCGCCCGCGGTGGTGCGGGTGGGAGTGTCGCCGGACACCGTGTTTACCGGACATCAGGAGAAGAAGCTCATGCGTAGGCAAGCGTTTCGTTGCTACGCGGTAGGTCTATTGGTCGCGGCCGTCGCGTTGGGCGTTTCGGCCACGGCTCAGGCCCAAGTCGGCATGGCCCCCGCCGGGGTGAAGATCGACGCACAGAACGTGTTGCGGGTGGTGAAGGCTCAAGACCCGACCGGGATGCTCACCCGGCAGCGGATCGCGGCGGCCCAGGCATCACTCGATCCCGACGTGGCCAAGCACAGCAAACTGCGTTATCTCTCGCTCAATCGGCTCGAGGCGACGTTGCGGGATCATCAAGGCGTTTTGGACCCGACCATGCGTTACCTGGCCGGGCTGCAACGCGTGCAGTACGTCTTCTTCTATCCCGAGACGAACGACATCGTTCTGGCCGGTCCGGCCGAAGGCTGGATGACCGACCTGACCGGTCGCGTGGTGGGCATCAACAACGGCCGGCCCACCTTGCAGTTGCAGGACCTGGTCGTCGCCCTTCGCGCGTTCCCACCCGGCGGCAACGGCACGCCCATGATTAGCTGCTCGATCGACCCGACGCAGGAAGGGCTCGCCCGTCAGAAGCAGTTCCAGCGGAGCCTGGGCGGCGCCGACCCGAGGAACCCTCAAGTCGCCAAAGGCATCGCCGACGGCTATCGCGAGGCGTTGGGTCTGCAAACAGTCACCATCACGGGCGTGTCGCCCGAGACGCATTTCGCCCAGGTCCTGGTCGAGGCCGACTACCGGATGAAGCTGATCGGGATCGGTCTTGAACCCCCGCCCGTGCAAATCAAGAGCTACGTCCAACTGGCCAATCCGGCCACGATCGCCGCCAACGCCATGGAGCGTTGGTACTTCGTGCCCGACTATCAGTGCGTCCGCTCGAGCGAGGACGGCCTGGCCATGGAGTTGGTCGGCGACGGCGTCAAGCTGATCGGGGCCAACGAGGTCGTCAACTCCGACGGCACGCGTACCCAGGCTGCACGCGGCAATCGGGCCAGCTCGGCCTTCGTCAACGGTTTCACCCGGAAGTACTCCGAGTTGGCCGCCCGCTCGCCGATCTACGCCGAGCTGCGCAACGTGATCGATCTGTCGGTCGCCGCGGCCTACATCCAGCAGGAAGACTTCTACGCCCGATCGAACTGGGACCTCGGCATGTTCGGCGACGAGAAGGCCTTGGCCGTCGAGACGTATCCGGCTCCCAAACAGGTCGAAACGGCCGTGAACGCGATCTGGAAAGGCAACATGTTCGTGACCCCGCTGGGCGGCGGCGTGTTGATCGACGCCAAGCAGGCCCTGGACTCCGAGAACCTTTTGGAGGACAAGAAGGGCAAGCTGGCCGAGCAGCACAAACAGGTCAAACTCAACCTGGCCAAGGGCCAGTGGTGGTGGGACTGACGGTCCACACGACCTACGAATGAATGATCCCGAAAGCCGACCCTTCTCCCAGGGCCGGCCTTCTTCATTTCTTGTTTCATTCCAACCGACAGACAGAAGTTGGCCGACAGGGGGCAGACACGAGGCCATCCCCGAGGTAAAGTGGGCTGAAAAGAGGGGCTGTTTCGGAGCGGCGCCACCTCCGGGTTGTGCTAAGAGACCATCTTCCGACGAGGAATCCAATGAAGACGCAAATCACGTTGTGCTTGTTGCTTGGTATTTTTGGAGCATCCAATGCGAGCCGGGCGGAAGGCCTTTCCGTCGAGCGGCCGCGGTGTGAATATCTGGTCGATCCGATTGGAATGGACGTTGCCAGGCCTCGGCTGAGCTGGGAATTGACCAGCGATGAGCGAGGCCAGCGTCAGACGGCCTATCGGGTGCTGGTCGCGTCGTCACCGGAGATCCTGGCCGAGGACCGGGGCGATCTGTGGGACAGCGGTCGGGTGGACTCGGACGGGACGATCCACGTCGAATACGCCGGCAATCCGCTGGTCGCCTTCCAACGCTGCCACTGGAAGGTGCGTGCCTGGGACAAGCAGGGGCGTCCCTCGCCGTGGAGTCGGCCGGCCTTCTGGTCGGTGGGCGTGCTCGGCAAGGCCGATTGGGGCGCGAAGTGGATCTCGCACCCGGCCCATACGCCCAAGTCGCGACCCAAGGGCACACCGCCCGAGACCGGATCGATCCTGGTCCGCAAGCCATTTTCGCTGCCCGATAAGATCCGCCGCGTAACGGTCTACGTGACCGGGCTGGGGATGTACGAACTGCGGATCAACGGCCGTCGGGTGGGCGACCAGTTGCTCGCGCCCGAGTGGACCGACTATCGCAAACGCATTCCCTACCAGGCCTACGACGTGACCGACCTCGTCAAACCGGGCGAAAACGCGGTCGGCGCGATGCTCGGGGCCGGCTGGCAGATGAGCCCCATTTTTCTCGGCCGATTCTTCGGCAACGAGCGGATGCGACTGTTGATGCGGCTGGAAATCGAACTGGCCGACGGCACGCGACAAGTCATTGCCACCGACGAGAGTTGGCGAGCCAGCGACCGAAGCCCCGTGGTCGACGCCACGATCTACAACGGCGAAACGTACGACGCCCGACGCGAGCAGCCCGGCTGGGACAAGGCGGGGTTCAATGATTCGGACTGGGTCGCGTGCGAGACGGAACCGCTGGGCAAGGACGACGCCCTGCCCCGGCTCGTCCGCCAGCGAAACGAGCCGATCCGCGTGACCGAGGAACTCAAGCCCAAGAACATCTCGGAGCCCCAGCCCGGAGTATTTATCTTCGATATGGGGCAGAACATGGTCGGCTGGGTTCGTCTGAAGGTCCGCGGCCCGGCCGGAACAACCGTCCGCGTCCGCCACGCCGAGATGCTCAACGACGACGGCACACTCTACACGGCCAACCTCCGCCGGGCGAAACAGACCGCACAGTACACGCTCCAAGGAGACGGCGAAAAGACTTTCGAGCCGCATTTCACGTACATGGGCTTCCGCTACGTCGAACTGACGGGCATGCCCGAGCGGCCGACCAAGGAGTCGATCGTCGGACGCGTGTTTCACTCTTCCGCGCCCCGGGCAGGGCAGTTCGAATGTTCCGACGAACGGATTAACCGGATCCTGCATTGTGCCGAGTGGGGACTGCGCGGCAACCTGATGAGCATCCCGACCGACTGCCCTCAGCGCGACGAGCGGCTGGGTTGGATGGGCGACATCCAGATTTTCACCCAAACGGCCATGTTCCAACACGACATGGCCGGGTTCTTCAGTAAGTGGGTGCCTGATGTCCGCGACGCCCAGCGGCCCGACGGGCGGTTCACCAGCTTCGCTCCCGACCCGGGCGACGGGCAGCCCGCGATCCCGGGCGTGCCCGGCTGGGCCGACGCGGGCACGATCGTCCCCTGGCGACAGTACCAGAACTACGCCGACCGGCGGATGCTGGCCGAGCACTTCGACGCGGCCCGACGGTGGGTCGATTGGATTCATGCCCAGAATCCCGATTTGATCTTCCGCAAGGGCCGAGGGAATGACTACGGCGACTGGCTCAACGCCGACCGCTGGAGCGTCAAGGGAATGCCCCGGCGCGGCGCGAATGTGCCCAAAGACCTGTTGGGCACGGCCTTCTTCGCCCACAGCACCCAGATCGTCGCCAAGATGGCCGCCGTTCTCGGAAAGGAATCCGAGGCGAAGGAATACGAAAAACTCTTCGAACGGATTCGAGCGGCTTTCCAGCGGGAGTACGTCAAACCCGACGGAACGATCGCCGGCGATACCCAGGCGGGCTACGCCCTAGCGCTGCGTTTCGACCTCCTGCCCGAGGCGTCACGTCCCACAGCCGCCAAAAGGATGGTCGCCGGGCTGGCTCGGTACAAGGGCCATCTGTCGACCGGGTTCCAGACGACCGTCGGGTTCCTTCTCGAAGCGAGTCGCCACGGCGCGGTGGACGAGGCCTATCGGCTCGTGCAGCTTCGCGAGCCGCCGTCGTGGGGCGCGATGATCGATAACGGCGCGACGACGATCTGGGAGCGATGGGACGGCTACGTCAAGGGCCGGGGGTTCCAAAAGTCGTCGATGAACTCGTTCAACCACTACGCATTCGGCTCGGTCGGCGAATGGATGTGGCGCGTCATCGCCGGCATCAATCTCGACGAGTCCCAGCCCGGCTACAAGCACATCGTCCTGCGTCCTCGCCCCGGCGGCGACCTCACCTGGGCCAAAGGCAGCTACCACAGCATCCGTGGCCCGATCGAAAGCCACTGGACCCGAAAGGGAAAACGCCTGACCTGGCGCGTCGCCATCCCCGCGAACACCACGGCCACCGTCCACGTCCCGACGACACAGCCTGCTAGTGTTCAAGAAAGCGGCCGCCCGGCGGTCGAATCGCCCGGCGTGAAGTTCCTCCGCAACGAGGTCGACGCAGCCGTCTATTCGGTCGAATCAGGCCGATACGAGTTCACGGCCGAGTATTGATACATCGTCCTCTTTGCCCGACTATTTCCCGTCCTGCTTGATCTTGAGGACCTCCGGCATAGGCAGGTCGAGCATCTGCACGAGCAGGAGGAGGCAGCCGAGGACGATGGTGAGGATGGGGACTTCGTAGTCCAGGGGAAGCTGGCCCGTTTGGCGGAGGAGCGAGAAGACGGAAGCCACGAGCAGGAACGGGCCGATGACGACCGTCAGGCGGTTGAAGCCGCCGATCACCAGCGTCAGAATGCCCGTCCCGGCCAGACCGAGCGTCCAGATCCAGTCGACCCCGGGGATGATATTCAGGACGTTCAGCAGCCAGGTCACGCCGAGCAGGATCACGAGCACTGGCACGACAAGCCGGGCGAGGGATGCGTTCATGGCTTCCTCCGTTTTGTCAAATCGGTTGGGGACAGCGGACCTGGAGGCAGTCTACCCGCTGGCTGCCACGCCCGCCATTACCTTGGCTCGCTTCCGAGGCGAAACCAACGCAACCCAAATCGAAACGAGAGCACCCCCCTGCCTGGGTGGGGTACTTTTTAGCCTGGATTTCCGTTATCCTGACATTGGAGCACGGGAACAATCTGAAACCGAGTTGGGAAGACTTTAGACGTATGAGGGACGCCGGGTGCCACTGCTGGCTTGTCCAGCAGTGTGAAGTGGATTAACCCGGGAAAAGCACTGCTGGACAAGCCAGCAGTGACACCCTTTATCGACAGTCTATCAGGGCTTCCCATTCCGACCCGCGAGAAGAGGCTTTGGCGCGATCATGAGATGGGTCTGGGCCACGGCACTGTTGGTGGCGACGGTCGGTCTGGCGGCGGAAGCCGTCGGGCGGACGTGGACAAGCCGGGACGGCAAGTTCCAGGTCGAGGCCACGCTGCTGGATTGCCAGAACGGGCGAGTCACGCTCCAAAAGGACGACGGCAAGAAGCTAACCGTTCCGCTCGACGCGCTTCGCGACGCCGACCGCGCGGAAATTCTCAAACGATTTCCCAACGCGGCCAAGCCGGCCGGGGCCGACACGGAGTTCCGCGACTGGACCAGCCGCGACGGCCTATTCAAGACCCGGGCGAAGCTGGTCCAAATCGACCGCGGCAAGGTCCAACTGGAAAAGTCCGACGGCAAGAAGCTCGAGGTGCCGTTCAACCAGCTCAGTGACGACGACCGGCAATGGCTCAAAGCCGAACTGCGACGTCGCCGCACTGTCGAGACAACGCCTGACAAGCCAACCCCGACCGATCGGGACGGAAAAGACGAAACCCAAGAAAAAGGCCCTGCGAAGGACGAGCCGAAAGACAAGGACACGCCGGACGAGGGCGAGCCTTCGCGGGACGTCGAAATCACCGGCGAGTTGGGCAAGCAGACCGTGCCCATGGAACTCGTCGCGCTGGATCCCTCGAAGGACGGCAAAAAGCAAAAGCAAACAAAGATATCCCGGCCCATGGCGGATTATCTCCGTACGCTGACCAATCCCCAGTCGTTCTTCGTGCAGGTCGGCGGACCGGTGAACCGGGGACGCGACGACCTGTGGCAACAGACAGTCAATAAGGAGCCGGAATACGTCGCTCCGGCGCCTTTCTTCGGCGTGGCGAAGTTCGGCGCGTCGAACGTCGCGTTCGCCCTGGACGCCGTGGCCAAGAACGCCCAGGGCTACGACCGGGGTTACTTCGATCTGAACGGCAACGGCGACCTGACCGACGATTCGCCCGTGGTCGCGCTGAACGTCCAGTCCAAGGCCGGATACAGCCAGTCCAATTTCCCGCCGGCCGAGTTGCCGCTGCGGCTGGACGGCCGCGAGACGACTCATCCGTTCGCACTGAGCATCGGCTGCCGCCAGACAGACCAGACCGCCTTGGCCAACGCCTGGCTCTATTCGGCCGCGGTGCGTCAGGGCCAGATCCTCCAGGGCAAGAAGCCCGTCCGGCTGGTGCTGGTCGACCACAACAGCAACGGCCGGTTTGACGACCGCGTGTCGATTCAACGCGCCGGCGGCAAACTCAACGTGACCGAGGGCGACCTGTTGCTGGTCAACCCCAACCCGGGCAACCGGCGGTTCGCCGGCGCGACCATGGGCCGCGACCGGTTCTTCGTCAGCAGCACGGTCTGCATCGGCAAGCACTTTTACAAGCTCGACGTCAGCCCGTCGGGCGACCGGCTCTCGCTCGAACCGACCGAGATGGCCCTGGGCTCGGTGACCAACTCCAGCCCCGCCTATCGGGCCGTCGTCTACAGCGACGAACACGGCGTGCTGGTCGTCGGTGGGACAAAGGGCCAGAAAGTGCCCCTGCCCACCGGCAAGTGGAAAGTGGCCCAATACACGATCGACGCCTCGGCCTTCACCGGCGGAGCCCGAACGGCCATCAGTGCGACGTTTGCCGACGCCAAGGAAATCACCGTCACCAAGGAAAAGACGACCGAGCTGCCGCTGGGCGCGCCCTTCCGGGCCGTGGTGACAGCCTCGCCGGATCCGAAGAAGAAAGGTGTGAACCTCTCCCTGTCCATCCTGGGCGTCGGCGGCGAACGTTGCACCCAGTTCTACGTCAACGGCCAGAAACCGCCCGAGCCGCGCTTCGAGATCCGCGACAAGGACGGCAAGGCCGTCTACCAGGGCCAATTCGAGTACGGTTGAGGTTTCACCTGCCGGCACTTGTGGCAAGTGCCTCCCGACACCCAAGGCGAATTCACCGTCCAGGTCCTCCTCGACGTCCGCCCCTTCGCCGCCGACAACCGCCAAACTAGCCAGATACGGATCTGAGGGCGGGAAATAATTGGGTGCCATGCTCCACGCTTGCGTGGGCATGCTTTCCTGGAGTGTCACAACCTCCGCATGTCCACGCGAGCGTGGAACATGGTGCCCGTGTATCGATCGTGCATGGATCAATCATCCGTGCAAATCACCATTTTCGTTCGGCGGCATTCGACGCAAGTCATTTTCACAAGACGGGTTAGATCTTACCACCGGTCAACACGACCGGCCGAAGATGGGCGGAAGTCGTGACGGGCTGCCTGCGGATGCCGCGACGATCTGATAGGCTGGAAGATGTTTGACGGGCCGGGGACTGGTTAATTTTTCGGCGAGTAGATGTGTTTTGCACGAAAAACGCCGGCCGAAAACACGAACCTGTCCCCTTCCGCGCCTCGAGGGACCGTGAGTTCGTTATTTCGTGATATCCGGAGGAACATGCTGATGAAACCAGTCGTGAACTGGACGGTCTTGATTTTGGTGTTGTGGGGCTGGCTTGGGTGCGGAACGTGCTTGGCGGCCGAGCCGGTCAGGCCAAACGTGGTGATCTTCTTCGCCGACGACTTGGGATACGGCGACTTGGGCTGCTATGGGCACCCGACCATTTCCACGCCGAACTTGGACCGGATGGCGGCCGAGGGCCAGCGGTGGACCCAGTTCTACGTCGCGGCCAGCATGTGTACGCCCAGCCGCGCGGGCCTGTTGACCGGCCGGCTCCCGATCCGCAGCGGCATGTGCAGCCTGAAACGGCACGTGCTCTATCCGAATTCGGCCGGGGGCCTGCCCGCCGACGAAATCACCCTGGCCGAAGCCCTCAAGGACGCCGGCTACACGACCGGCATGGTGGGCAAGTGGCACCTGGGCCATTTGCCAAAATATCTGCCGACGACGCAAGGTTTCGACAGCTTCTTCGGCCTGCCCTACTCGAACGACATGCGGCCGACCACGTTGATGCGGGGCACTGAGGTGATTGAGAATCCGGCCGATCAGAACACGCTCACCAAGCGATATACGAAAGAGGCCATTCAGTTCATCGAGAAGAACCGCGACAAGCCCTTCTTTCTTTACTTCGCCCACACGTTCCCGCACACGCCCTTGCACCGCTCGGAGAAGTTCGCCGACCGCAGCCGGCGAGGGCTGTTCGGCGACGTGGTCGAGGAGCTTGACGACAGCGTCGGCCAGGTGCTCGACACGCTTCGCCGGCTCGGGCTCGACAAACGCACCCTGGTCGTGTTCACCTCGGACAACGGGCCGTGGCTGCCTCGCAAGTTGGACGGCGGGTCGGCAGGGCTCCTGCGCGGCGGCAAGGGGAGCACGTGGGA
>JAFGFF010000102.1 GCA_016931075.1 Pirellulales bacterium
CAGGGCCGCGCCCAGGTTGTTGTGGGCGTCGGGCAGGGCCGGATTGCACTGCAAGGCTCGGCGGTAAGCATTGACCGCCTCGCCGAACTGATACGTCGCGGCCAGGGCGTTGCCCAGGTTGTCGAAGGCCTCGGCGTAGTCAGGTTTGCACGAAACGGCCTGGTGGTAATGGACAACCGCCTCCTCCGGCCGCCCTCGCTTCACGCTGATGTTGCCCAGGCCGAAATGGGCCGCGGCGCAGTGGGGGTCCAGGGCCAAGGCCTGGCGATATTGGTCGGTCGCCTCGTCCAGCCGGCCCTGATCGACCAGCACGTCGCCCAGGCACTTCCGCGCGTTGACGTGCGTCGGCAGAATTTGCAGCGTCCGCTGAAAACACCGGACCGCTTCGTCGTTTTCGAGCTGTTCGGAAAGGATGCAGCCCAAGTTGTAATGGGCGGTCGCCAGGCCTGGCTCCAATCGGACCGCGCTGCGGCAGCTTGCCAGCGCGTCGGCCAGCCGGCCCAACTCGCGCTGGGCCAGGGCCAGGTTGCTGTGGAACAGGGCAACGTTCGGGTTGAGTGCAACCGCGCGACCAATCGTCTCAACCGCCGCCTCGTGCCGTCCTTGCTGATGCGCGATCAGCCCGAGCAGGTGCAACGCGTCCGGCTGACGGGGATCCTGAGCAAGGATTCGGCGATAGCCCTGTTCGGCCTCGGTCAGCCGGCCCGCTTTATGAAGATCGACGGCGGTCGAGAGAAGCTGCGGAATCTGAGACATCACACGCCCCTGCGGGGTGGAGGGTCGAAACGGAGAATTTTTGTCGCCTTTGTCGCAACTCGCGGACTCTACTAACAATTTCACCCAATGTCATCCCCAAAAAGGTGACAGTCACCAAATCTGGGAAGCTTGGCGAAAGATCGGGGCCGGCACTCACCCCATGTTCACCAAATTTGGTGACTGTCACCTTTTTTTCTTCTCTTGACCCGGGCGGGGGAGGGTTCCTATACTGCCGCCCCGCCGGTCGGTGCAGGCCGGGTAAAAATGTAATCACAAAGCCTTTCCCCGCAGAAGGTTACGGAGGCACACGGACATGAGCCCTACGGACAATCCCATGGATGGAAACGAGTATATGCCGCGAGCGGCCCGGCCCGGGCGACGGATCGCCATGATCGTCGGCAGCCTGCTGCTGATCGGGGGCATCGTCGCCGTTCGCTACTTCCAAGGCAACGAGTCGGCCACGGCCGCCCCGAATCCGGCGGCCAGCGGCCCGGTGCAAGCCGGCGATGCGTCGGACAAGGTGGCCCACAACGTCGTGGCCCTGGTCAACGGCGAGCGGATCTCGCGCGAGGACCTGGCCCGCGAGTGCCTGCGTCACTACGGCAAGGAAGTCCTCGAAAGCGTGGCCAACAGGCTGCTGATCGCCCAGGAGTGCTCGCGGCGCGGGATCACGATCACCCGCCAGGAGATCGACGACGAGATTGCGTCGATGGCCAAGCGGTTCAGCCTTCCGGTGAGCCAGTGGTACCAGTTGCTTGAGGAAGAGCGGGGGATCAAGCCCGATCAGTACGCCAACGACATCATCTGGTCGCTGCTCGCGTTGCGCAAGCTGGCCGGCCCGCGCCTGACCGTGACGCGAGAGGAGCTGCAAAAAGCCTACGAATCGGAATTCGGCCCGGCGGTTCGCGCGCGTCTGATCGCCGCGTCGAGCGCCGAGAAAGCCGAGAAGCTCCGCGCGATGGCGGTGGCCAATCCGGATAAGTTCGGCGACCTGGCCAAGAAGTACTCGGTCGACACGCCCAGCGCCAGCGACAACGGCTGGATCCCGCCGATCCGGAAGCACGTGGGCCACAAGGAAATCGAGGACACGGTCTTTTCGATGGCCGACGGCGAGATTTCGCCTGTCATCCGCGTCGAGAGCCTCTTCCTGATCCTGAAACGCGAGGTCTTGATTCCGGCTCGAAAAATCCCGCTCAACCACGTGGCGGCTCGCTTGCAGACCCTCATCGAGCGGGACAAACTTCAAGCCGTTTCGCAGGAAGTCTTCGCCGAACTGCAGAAGAAGGCCAAGATGGAGAACTACTTCAACGATCCGGCCAAGCGCGACACGGGCATCGCCGCCGTGCTCAACGGCAAGCGGATCACCGTGCGCCAACTGGCCGAGGAGTGCATCAACCGGCACGGCGAGGAGGTGCTCGAAGGCGCCATCAATCGCAAGCTGCTCGAACAGGCATGCAAGAAGCAGGGGGTCGTGGTCACCAACGACGACCTGCTCAAGGAGATCGCCCAGGCGGCCGAGACGATGGTGCCGGCCAAGAAGGACGGCACGCCCGACGTCGAGGCATGGATCAAGCTTGTCACCGAGCAACAAGGGATCTCGGAAGAAGTCTACCTCCGCGACGCCGTCTGGCCGTCGGTCGCCCTGCGCAAGCTGGCCCAAGTCGAGGTGAAGATCGCCGACGAGGACATCGAGAAGGCCTACGAGGCGAACTACGGTCCCCGGGCACGCTGCCTGGCGATCGTGCTCAAAGACCTCCGCCGCGCGCAACAGGTCTGGGCCGAAGCCCGACAGAATCCCACGCCCGAGCACTTCGGCGACCTGGCCGAGCAATACTCGATCGAGATGACCAGCAAGAAGCTCCGAGGGCAGGTCCCGCCCATCAAACGCTTCGGCGGCAAGGAATCGCTCGAAAAGGAAGCCTTCTCGCTCAAACCGGGCGAGCTCTCGGGCGTCATTCAGGCAGGCGAGCACTTCGTGATCCTTCTTTGCCAGGGATTCACCGAGCGGGTCGACATCGACAAGGCATCGGTCCGGCCCTTGATCGAAAAGGACCTCCGCGAAAAGAAGCTGCGGATCGCCATGGACAAGTACTACCAACGGCTCCAAGACCACGCGGCGATCGACAACTTCCTCACCGGCAAGAGCCAGTCGCCCCCCCAAGTCAAGCAAGCCAGCGCCCTCATGCCCCTTTCCAAGGTTCAACGCTAGGGCTCGCATCATTTTTTCATCTGTAGGGAACGCCCTCTGTGGCGTTCCTCCATGCCCCGGAACGGCACGGAGGCCGTTCCCTACAGGATGTCGATTGGTTATTCATGTCAAGCACAGCCTGACCTACTGCCCAATCCCCCGCCCCTTTCCTTAGCCCCAGCGGTGGGGTAGGATCTAGGGATAGATTCCTGCTCACACGAGGGCCGTGGTCATGGGCGGTGGTTGGTTGGATCAAATTATCAGATGGATCGGGGCCCATCCGGCCGTGATGCTCGGCGCCGCTCTGGCAGTAGCCGGGCTGTTTCTCGTGTGGCTGGTGCGGCGATGGATTCGCGGCCGAGGCCATGGGCAGGCGGTGGGCACGGCCAGTCTGGTGATCGACGTGGCAACGCTGCCACAGGTCGGACCGCCCCCAGGCCCACCGACGCTCGAGTTCTATAACCTGCCGGTCCGGCTGGCGGCCATCGTGCTGGCGCCGGTCGGTCGGGTGCACGACTTGCCCACGCGGGAGGACCTGCCCGACGTGATCGACGCAATCGTTCCGGGCTTGGACGACGTCGCCGCGGCCCATCAGCCCTTGTTTCGCCCTTGGCCCCGTCAGGTGAGCGCCCGCGGTTTCGCCCACGCGTTCTTCGCCAACGTCCGTCTGCCGGGCCGTCGGGGCATGAAAACGCCCTGGTCGCTGGTGGCCGGCGTGTTTCGTATAAACGATCGGCCCATGATGGCCGGCCTGATCCTGCGAAGCGACCTGCCCAATCGTCACGAACACTACGTCATTTCCCAAGAAGACCAGTGGCTCGGCATCCTCCGCGTCCGCCTCCACGACCGCTAAACCCCCAATCCCTAATCCCCAATCCCCAATCCCCCCATCGCCATGTCTTTCCTCGCCGACCTCAAAACCCTCTACCAAGTCACCTTCCGCCCCATCCGAGGCCAGGACCACGCCTCGCGGATGGAAAGTTTTTACGGCGCCCAGGCCGCCGGCTACGACGCGTTTCGCGAGCGGCTGCTCAAAGGCCGGGCCGAGATGTACCAAGCGATCGACCCGCCGCAGGGCGCAGTCTGGATCGACATGGGCGGCGGAACCGGGGCCAACCTCGAACAGCTCGGCGACCGGATCCACTCCCTCTCGCGCTGCGTCATCGTCGACATCTCCCAGTCGATGCTCGACGTGGCCAAACAGCGGATCCAACGGCGCGGCTGGCAGCACGTCGAGACGCTCCAGGCCGACGTCACAGCCGGCCCGGTCGTCTCCGAGCCGGTCGACGTCGTCACGTTCTCCTACTCCCTGACCATGATCCCCGACTGGCCGCTTGCCCTGGAGACGGCCAAGTCCATGCTCAAGCCGGGCGGCACGATCGGCGTGGTCGATTTCTACATCTCGCGCAAACACCCTTCCGAGGCCCAACGCCGCCACCGCTGGTTCACCCGCTCCTTCTGGCCCATCTGGTTCGCCGTGAACAACGTCTACCCCACGCCCGACCACCTGGCCTACCTCCAGTCTCACTTCGACCAGATCTCGCTGCACGAATCCTCCGCCGGCGTCCCCTACGTGCCGCTTTTGAAGTCGCCGTATTACTGGTTCATTGGGAGGAAGAGGGAAGGGGAGTAGGCGCGCAAGGATATCCGCGATCGTCACGAACCATTGTTCAAGCTCTGAAACACATGAGTTCACAATTTATTTTCACAGCACGTATTGGTGATCACCTGAAACGTGTTTTCTTTGGCGTCATCGCTATGGCTCTGCTGGCAACCAGTTGTGCCCCCCCACCAATGGGATCCTCTGGCAACGGTGTTTTTGATGACTCAATGGTAGCAGAACTTGCGGAGGCCGCGAAAAAGGGCGATGTAAAAAAGGTGAAGTTGCTCGTTTCAAAAGGTATTGATGTCAACGCACGCGGCAAGGACGATTGTACTCCACTCATCTATTCACTGACTGGCGCGAACCTGAAAGGCGCCGAACAACTGCTGGAGTTGGGCGCCGATCCCAATATGCAAACTAAGGTAGGTGACTCGGCGATGAGTCTTGCCGCAAACCGGCCAGATTCCGAGGCGTTAAAGCTCATGCTCAAACACGGCGGGGAGGTGAACCTATGGACCGACTACCGAGATAATTCTAAGCCCGCACCGATTTTCAATGCAATCAGTAGTCGCTGTCCCGAGAATGTACGCATTCTGATTGAAGCCGGCGCCAATCTCAATATGAGAGATCACGAGGGATGGACGCCCTTGATGTTCGCGGCGGTACTTGATTCGTATAACATGATGTACGTGCTTCTTGAAGCTGGTGCCGATCTTCAGATGAAGGATCCCATGGGGTATACCGTGACATGGTATATACTCGATGCCAACATCAACCCTAAAAGCGAAGTATTTCAGGCCAGAAAGAAATGCATGGATTTCATGGAAAAGAAGGGAATTAACTGGGAGCAAGAAAAGGTGAAGAACGCGGAAATCGCACGTCGTATCGAAGAAAAAATCGAAAGAGGAGAAGTTCAGATACCATGAAACACCCGGGTACCACGCTCGGACGACCACTTTTGTGGCGAATGGGCGTGTGGATATTGCCATCTCAAACAAATGCTCATCACTACCGTGCCTGTTGGTTGAGGATTTTGAGGAAGATGTCTTCCAAGGTCTTGGCAAATTCCTTGGTGGCGCGGGCACGGCGTTCTTTCGGCGGTAGGTGGAAGTATTGGGTCTCGTCGACCTTTTCGGGAACCAGGTCGGCGGCCGGGGTGCTGAAGGTGGCGTAGAATTGTCGGGTTGCCTGCCAGACGAGGAGGCCCAGGTCGGTGATCCGGCAAATCCGCCTCCGGGTCGTGAAGCCCTCGCAGGTCACTCGCTCGAATCGATACGTGACGTAGGACGACCGGGCGAGTCGGTCCATCAGTTGCGAGAAGGCCGAAGCCGACTTCGGTCCCCCATGCTCGGTCAATTCAGCCCGAAAGTCGTCGATCCTTCGCTCGCCGTCCAACAGCAATCCCATCGCGACGAACTGCAACGGCGACAACTCGGGCAACCTCGCCTTGCGCTTCGCGGCACGTGCCGATTTCGTTGCTGGTTTGAGTTCGTTCATCATTGTTCTCCGTCTTTGAAACGTGCAACCGATTGTCGGTCCGTTTTTTTGCCGCTCCTGCCTTCCGAGCGCGGGCCAGAAGAAACGTCCCAACCCTTGGGTTTTTTTCATAAGCGGTTAGGTGAAGGGTGGTGGACGAAAGCTTAATTACAAAAAGCACTTGCGGCCGGCAGAGTGATCTTAAGTTGCCGTTTTCGGAAAATGGCGAAATGTCGTTTTCGTTTCAGGACTCGCTGTAACGTGTTTTCGGAAAGGGATTTACGACGATTTGGAGTCGCCCGATTCACGGTTTGTGAGTTACGTCGACTGGATGTTTGGGCATGTTGCCGCAACGGTTTAGCCGACAGCGACTTATCGATTCTCACACGAAACGTCTCTTGTCCTAAAGCAGATTCGCATGTAGCGAACTCGCGCCACACGTCATCTGAATTCGCGCCTGTCGAGGATGCGAATAGGCTCATCGAGTTATCTGTGGGATTGGGGATTGGGGATTGGGGATTGGGGATGGGGATGGGGATTGGGGATTGGGGGCTCGGGACTGGGGGCTGGGGACTCGGGGCACGAAACAAACCTAGCGGGGGACGTAAGTCCCCTGTTTTGCAGCCGTCGCGCGGAGGGATCGCCGGACGAGGCGACAGCGTCCTGGGCGGCGTCTGAGCATGGCACCCCGGTTCTCCTTTGGGGGGTTGATGTTGGTCGAGGTTCATCTTCCGTTCCTTCTTCTCTTCCTTTCGTTGGGCACCGCAAAAAAAGAGCCCGCCGACGGAGAAATCTCTCCACCGGCGGGCTCTTTTTGATACCTGAAAATCAGGCTCTGCGGATACCCGCTTGTATGATCACAAGTTAACAGATCTACTAACAATTGTCAAGGCCATTTTTAGGCCACTCCAATTATTCATTTCATCAACCGGTACTCTCTCCGTAGAAACGGCGTCCCGCCGCGTTGGAAAGCGGCAAGGCGATCGCTTCCAAACAACGCAGCGAGATGCCGCGTTTACGATGATGGCAAGCTGTAAGACAACGCGGCGAGACGCCGCGTCTACGGTATCATCAGCTTCGGCCGGGCCTGGAGTGCTGTTCACAAGATTGCCAAGAAACAAACCAGGCGTCATGCTCAGACAACCGCTTTAGCGCCGGATGGGCATGGCACCTGGCTAATATTCGTGATGCTATTGCGAATACAGAGTAGGTCCCCCGGCCAACTCAACAGCCAGGTAAGTCATGCCGATTCGCACCGTCCTGATCTTCGCGGGTCTTTTCGCGGTTGCCGTGCTGGTGGCGGTGATTGCCTGGGCGGTCGGGGCGGATATCTGCCTGGTTATTCCGTCGCGAAGCTTCAGCATGAGATCCACCCCGGTGCGCGACCCGCTCGCAACGTTGGGAGCCTTGGCCGTGTGCGCGATTGCCTTCCGGTACTCTCAGATGGGGGCGATCGGTTTGGCCGCCGTCCTTGCCGCTTCTCTCGTCCTGGGCTGCTTCGTCTGTGGCAGCCCGCCTGATCCTCCGCTCCCATGCCCTTTCTACTACACCAGGCCGTTCGACTGGACATCTTTCACTCTGCAGATCCTCTTGACCGTCTTCTTCGTCGCCGACGTCGTCTACGGCTGGATGATCTCCGACTACTACCTTGACGACTGAACGCTCGCCGGGCGCCGTCGGTCCGGTGCGGTTTTCTCCGCAAAAACCAGGGAAAACCCGGATTCCGGTCCCAGTTGTCGCAACCCGCCCAGGGAGCTAAACTAGGGGGATCGTTTCTTGAACAACCTAACTAGACCTCCTATTGATTCTGGAGCCTGACGATGCTTCGAACTGCAATCTCCTGGACGTTGTTGACTTTGGTGATTCTGCCGGCGGCCGTGTTGGGCCAGGCGAGGGAGCGGGCTGAGGCGCCGGTCGAACAGACGTGGAACCTGGCCGACATCTATCCGTCGGACGAGGCCTGGGCCAAGGCGAAGGACGAGCTGGCCGGGCAGTTCGACAAGATCCTGGCGTTCAAGGGCAAGGTGCTCGAGTCGCCCCAGAAGTTGCTGGAGTGCATGGAGCTCAACAGCCGGATCGCAAAAGAAGCGGCGCGGCTGTACTGCTACGCCTCGATGAAGTCGGACGAAGACACCCGCGTGTCGAAGTATCAAGGCATGACCCAACAGATGCGGCAACTGCTGACCGACTACGGCACGAAGGCGTCGTTCCTCGGGCCCGAGATCGCCGCGTCGGACGAGGCGACGATCGACGCGATGATCGCCAAGGAGCCGGGCTTGAAGCCGTACACGATGTTCCTGCACGACGTCCTGCGCACCAAGGCACACCGCCTTTCGATCCCCGAAGAGAAAATCCTGGCCCAGGCCGGGCTCATGGCCAGTTCGCCGCGGGTGATCAACTCCATCTTCAGCAACGCCGAGCTGCCGTTCCCCGAAATCACGCTCTCCAACGGCGAAAAGGCGAAGCTCGACGTGGCTGGCTACTGCCGGTTCCGCGCGGAGCCCAACCGCGACGACCGACGGGCCGTGTTCAACGCGTTTTTCGGCGCGCTGCGCGACTATGAGCAGACGTTCGGCGCGCAAATGGCCGGCGAAGTGAACAAGGACATGTTCTACGCCCGGGCGAGAAAATACGACTCGTCGCTCCACAACGCCTTGGACCAGGACAATATCCCGGTGGCCGTCTATCACAGCCTGGTCGAGAACGTCAACAAGAGTCTGCCGACCCTGCACCGCATGTTGCGCCTGAAGAAGCGGATGCTGGGCGTCGAGCAGTTGGAATACGCCGACGTCTACGCGCCGACCGTCAAAAAGGTCGACCTGAAGTACACGTACCCCGAATCGCGCGACGCCGTGCTCACGGCCGTCAAGCCGCTCGGACCGGACTACGGCCAGGCGATCCGGCGGGCGTTTGACGAGCGGTGGATCGACGTCTATCCCTCGCCGGGCAAACGGCCGGGCGCCTACAGCAACGGCGGCTGTTACGACGTCCACCCCTACATCTTGCTCAACTACAACGGCCGGTACGAAGACCTGACCACGTTGGCCCACGAGCTTGGGCACACGATGCACAGCTACCATTCGAACAAGACCCAGCCGTTCCCCACGGCCGACTACTCGATCTTCGTGGCCGAGGTGGCTTCGACCTTGAACGAAGCCCTGTTGATGGGGCACATGCTCGAGACGATCAAGGACGACGACACGCGGCTGTCGCTGTTGATGTCCTACCTGGACGGCGTCCGCCAGACCGTCTTCCGCCAGACGCAGTTCGCTGAGTTCGAGCTGGCGTTGCACGAAAAGGCCGAGGGCGGCGCCCCGCTGACCGGCGACGTCATCAGCCAGATGTACGGCGACATCGCCCGAAAATACTACGGCAACGATGCTGGCGTTTGTACGTTCGACAAGAAGTACGACATCGAATGGGCGTTCGTTCCCCACTTCTACTACGACTATTACGTCTACCAGTACTCGACGTCGTTTACCGCCTCGACCGCCTTGGCCGAGCGGATCCTCAGCGGCGAGCCCGGCGCGGTGGAGAAGACCATCCGCTTCCTCTCGGCCGGCGGGTCGAAATACCCGATCGACATCCTCAAGGACGCCGGCGTCGACATGACCACCAGCGAACCGTTCGAGAAGACCATGGCCAAGGCAAACCGCGTCATGGACGAGATCGAAAAAATCCTCGACAAGAAGGACAAAGCCCAGGCCGGCAAGTGACGGGAAGCCGACCTGCCCAACGGGTAGCCCCGATAGCTCCGCTATCGGGGTCGCGAAGCGACAAGAGGCATCGAGAAGCGGGGTACGCCGTTCTTGAACGTTGCCAACGGCGCCAAGGACTAGTTAAAACAACTCACCGAATTGAGGCCATCACTCTCACTGTAGGGAACGCCCTCCGTGGCGTTCCATGAACCGCGAGCTTGGCCCATTTTCCGCGGCCCGCGGAACGCCACGGAGGGCGTTCCCTACAGAACAAAACGGGTAACGGGTAGCCCGGAATCAAGGAAGTTCCCATGCTTCGAAGGATGGTCAAGAACCTGGCCAAGCGATTGGGCTATGACATCATCCAACGCTCGCCGGTGGATCGGTTGGGCGGTTACGAAATGTACCATTATCGCAAGGCGGACGGTACGTTCGACTACGAGAAGTACCGGGAAGTGCAGACCGAGGGCAACAAGCGGAAGATCGAAAACGTCTGGGTGCTCGAAGAGAACATTGCATTCCTGGCCGACTACATCAAGCGACGCATCCCCGAGGTGAAGTTCGGCCTGTGCCACGGCACGCGACGGGGGAAGGAGCAGGAGTATTTTCGGAAGTATCTCGGCTGCGACGTGCTCGGCACGGAGATCTCCGACACGGCGGAACAGTTCCCCGACACCATCCAATGGGACTTTCACGAGGTCAAGCCCGAGTGGATCGACGCGGTCGACTTCATCTACAGCAACGCGTTCGACCATAGTTATGATCCGCGAGCATGTCTTAACGCGTGGATGCGTTGCGTCCGCCCCGGCGGGCTGTGCATATTGGAACACACGAACTCGCACGCCCGCGCCAACCAACTCGACCCGTTCGGCGCCGAGGTGTCCGTGATGCCGTACCTCATCCTGACCTGGTCCGAGGGCAAGTTCTCCGTCCGCGAGCTGCTCGATGCCCCGGTAAAACCGTCGAATGTGGAATACATGCAGTATTTGATTATCGAACGGTTCTGATGCAATGAACCCCGATAGCCCGACTGCTTCAGACGAACTGGTCTACTCCTATCGCTTCGCGTCGGTCGTCGAGCGCGACCGGGTCCGGTTGGCGGCGTCGGTCACGGCTCCGGAAAAAACAGCGGCCGACGGAACGTTCTTCAACGGCCGTCTGGCGCATCCGCGCGAGACGGCGGCGCTGCTTTTGGCGCTGAGCCACATCGTGCGGACGCACTTCTTCGACGCGCGGCCGCCGCAGATGGACCCGATCGTCACGACCAGCCGGACGCTCATGCGTTGGGAAGGCTTTTCGGGCTGCTGCGGGGCCTACGCGCGGCTCGACCTGGACGACGCGGCCCTGCGGACCGACGTTCGCGGGTTCGGCACGACCAACGTCGATTTCAACCCCAAGATGCTCTCGCACCTGGGCGGCATCGGCCGGCAGGACGACGTCGGGCTGTCCGTCTCGACCGACGCCGTCGAGGTCCGAAGCGGGTCGCGCAAGGTGAAGGAAAAGAAAGTGACGCTGCCTCGCCGCTGGTTGAAGGGCCTGTGCGAGGTCCAAGTGTATCAGTCTCGTCTGACGCTCCGCCATCGATTCTCGCCAGGAGCGATCGTGTCGTTGCTGCAAAGCGCCAGCCGCGCGACTGGCGGCGTGCAATACCTGGCCGTGGCCGGCGGCAAGCCGCGTCTGACGCTGCGTCCCTCGGCCGGCACGGTCGCCATCGGCGGAGCGAGCCGGCTGTCCGCCTTGCGCCCGTTGCTGCCGCTGGCCAGGGAGGTTAGCCTCTACGAAGACGAGGAGTCGGGCGTCCACGCGTGGCTGGCCGAGCTGCCCTGGGCACGATTCTGGCTGGTGCTCTCGCCAACGCTCCAGCGTGGTTTCTCCGGCGAGGGCCAGGTGCTCGGCTCGCTCGCCCGAGGGCGGTGGGAAGACGACTTCGACGCGGTGCAAGACCTGTTGGCCGGTCCTCCGGGAGCGTCGCCCGCCGAGACGATCGATCCGGCCGAGATCGCCGCCCGATTGGGCATCCCATCCTCCGACGCCCGGGACGCCTTAGACGCATTGGCGACCAGCGGCCTGGCCGGGTTCGACGCGCATCGCGGCTACTACTTTCAGCGTCCATTGCCCTTCGAGCTCGCCCGGCTCGAGAAAGACCAGCCTCGCCTGCGTTCGGCCAAAAAGCTCTTCGAGGCGGGGCAGACGCGTGTCGTCCGACGCGAGGGCGACGCAACGTTCGACGTCGAGGTCACCAGCGGCGACGTGACCTATTTCGTCCGGCTTCGGCCCGAGGGCGACCGCTGCTCGTGCCCCTGGTTCAGCCGTCACCAAGGCCAGCGCGGCCCCTGCAAACACGTCCTGGCCGCGCGGATGGCCGTGGCCCCGCCTCCCACTGATTCATAGAATACGCCCCATGGACATCGCCCCCCTCGAAGCGGCCATTCTCGCCAAGGATCCCGACGCCGTGGTCGACGCCATGTCGGGCTGGACCGAATCGCAACGCGAGGAGGCATGGCAACCGTTCAATTTGTTCGTGTTGGCATTGGGCTTTAAATACCACGTGCTGGGCGATTGCGAGTGGGATCGAAACCACCCATACGTCGTCGCCAAACGCGAGCGCGACGGCATCGCCGAGATGTCGGACGACATGAGCGATCGCTATGACTACGATATGTATTACGTTGCCTGGCTTGCTCGATTCGGGTTGGCCGGACAAGAGCACTGGCGGAACTATGGGCAGCCACCGGAACACCGGCCTCAGGCGGCCCGGCTCCTGGCCCAGCGCAACCCACCCTGGTTCCGCGAGTGGTACGACGCCGTGACGACGGGAGAAAGCCTCGAGATCACACCCGACTTCTGGGCGTTGTTGTACGAACAGGGCATGGCGCCCGCCGACAGCATTGATCGCCTGGCCAAGGCCCTCGTGATCGGGTTGCCGGAAACGATGAAGGAACAACCCGAGGCGATGAAGAAGGCGATTCGGGAGATCGAAGCGTCCCGCGAACCGATCTACGACGTGCCGAAGGATCGCATGGGGTTATTCTATGCAGCCGGGTGGACGCCGGTCTTTGAATGGCTCTTCTCCGAGGATTTGCTCGACCGATCACGTTTCCTCGAATGCGTTCTCGACGCGTTTCACGAGCCGTTGAACCAGACCGAGCGGAACGGGATCATTGCGTTCGCTAAAGCCGCCAATACGGACGTGAAGCTGCTGGCCGAGCATCAGGCCCGTTGGGCCGGGCTGGTCGGCGACGCCCAGGCCTCGGTGGCGGGCTTCGCCGTCGAGCAGTTGGCTAAGATCCACAAGGCCGGTCTGCTCGACGTCGAGGCGGTCACGGCCGCGCTGCCGGGCATCTTCAGCCACAAGCCGAAAAACCATGCGAAGAAGGCGGTCGACCTGCTCGACCAGATCGCCGCCGAGCCGGCGTCGCGCCGCCAGGCGGTCGAAGCGGTCGCCGCCGGGCTGATGCACACGAGCAAGGACATCCAGAAAGCGGCGCTGGACGTCCTCTCGCGGCATCTTCAGCCCGACGACACGGCCGCGCTGGAGACGATTCGCCTGCACCAGGCCTCCGTGGCCGCCACCCTGGCGTCCGAGGTCGAGCGGCTTCTGGCACTTGCCGAAACGACCTCGGGCGAAACGCCCGCTTCGGCCGACACGCCAACCACCGAAGATACCGCCGGCGACGAATATCTCGACCAGGCCACCGAGCGGTTCAAGGAAGCAACCGAGCAGATTCCATCCGAGCTTCGCGCCCGGCTGCGGATCGACGAGGCCCTCGACGCGGCGGCCCGGGCGGAGGTCGATTTTTCAATCGCCTGGACGATCCGCGACATGAAAGTCCTTGCCTCGGCCGAGCCGATCCGCCCGATCGAAACGGTCGACGAACTGATTGAGGTCGCCAGCGCGGCCGTCGAACGCTGCGAGTGCGCGGACACGGTCGACCGCATCGTCGCCGGCATCACCCGATTGTACCGCGAGCGGCCCGAGTCGTTCGCGACGATGAGCCGGTCGCTCGGCCGTCGGGCGTGCGCCGATTCGTTCAACCGCCCGTTGCGAGGCATCGTCGGCGGCTGCCTGGGCGATTCGTTTTCGCTCTTGATTCGGGCGTGGCTCGACGTGAAGCCCGAGGAAGAGGACGACGACGAGGATGACGACCTTTGGGGGTTCCTTCCGACCGACCCGGCGGCGCCCTTTTTGCTCGAATTGGCCGACCGGGTTCGCGAGGGCACGGCCGTGGCGCTTCTCTGCGAGGCGACCCACGCGGGCGGCTGGATCGATCCGCGCGTCTGGGTACGGCGTTTGATCGAAACCGAGGCGGCCGGCGTCGAGCCGTTCGAGGGCGACCTCGTCCGGAGCCTCTTGCGGCTCGCGCCCGACAGACGCAACGAGGCGCTGGCGGCCTGCAACTCGCTCGGCCCACGTTTCAAGGCGATGGCCGTCGCCGCGATGGGGGGCGACGTGCGAATCGACGGCTCCTGGACACCGCAAGTCTGGATCACCGCGCTGCGGGCCCGCGACCCGTGGATCGACCTGTCACAACACCTGGCTCCCGAGGAGCAGGCCGCTCTGACGGGCGAGTTGAAACGGCTGCCCGACGTCATCTTTCCGTCGGACTACCAATGGCGCGCCGTCGATCTCACGAAAACCGCCGCGTCAGGCGCGCTGATCGAATCGAGGCCGACGCGGCAGGAAGAACTGACCTCGAAGCCGCCGTTACAGGGCATGCTCGACACGCTTCTCCGCGCGATCGGCGGCGACGAGGACGCGAACGCCGAGATCATGGCCAGCGCGGCCGGCTCGGCGGCGTCGGCGCGAGGCGACTACCTGACCGCGACGCTGCACTACGGTAGCGTCGGCTCCTCGCCGGCGTTCGGTTATCCTTACCTGGCATCCCACTGGCCGATGAAACTCGACTGGTACTGGTGCGCGGCGACCAAAGCCATTTCGCAACGGATCGAGAGCGGCGCGTCGGCCGACGATCCCCATGGGGCTTTCTTTATTCCGCTTTTGCAACTCGACCGGCCGCTGACCGAGATGGCCGCCCGGGCGCTTTGGATCGCCACGGTCAGCAAGGACCCGAACTCGCGGTCCATGGCGATCGACGTCTGGATCGCGCTGGTCGAGACCGATCGGATCGACGCGGCGATGCTCGTGTCGACCTATCGGGCAGTGGCCGCCGGCGGCTGGGTGAAACCGAATCGGGTGGCCGAGGCGTTGGCCGACGTCGCCGCCGCGTCTCCGTTGCACGCCTGGGCCGTCTCCGAAGTGCTGGCCGACATCCTCGCGACCATGAAGACCCTGCCGCGCGGCATCGCGCCGGTCGTCGAGCTGCTCGACGAGTGCAACGAGCGTCTCGGCCTGCCCGCGCTGGCCGCCGTGCAACCCGTTCTGCAGCAGATCAAGAGCGGCAAAGCCAAAACCCCGGCCAAATCGATTCTCGCGCGCCCCAACTCTCCCACCCCCGACCGCCGCGCTGCCGTGGCCGCCGCCCTGGAAACGCGCATGGCGCGAGGGACGCGTGCAAGCGGATAGAGAAGTCCACCATTGATATTGCTTGACCCGCGATGCCCTTCCGCTGGGTGGCTTCGCAATGGCCCATTCGCGACCCGTGCTACCAGCAGGAATTCCGAGTGCGGACAGCGAAGACGATTGACAAAGGCGGGCCACAAGGGGAAACTCACTGGTATTACCAGTTGGCCCGTCCGCGCGTGTCAAGACCACGGTTCAAAAAGACCGGTCATAAAAAGCATGGGCTCCTTTGCCACGCACCCCTTCCTGCCACTGCCCCCCCAAGAACCTGCCTGTCGCCTGACGAACCGTTCCACGCGAGAAGTCATCCGACGCCACCTTTCGCCTCGATCCATTGCGAGGCATGGTGTTTCCAAAGAATGAGGATTTTGATCATGAAATCACTCGACCTTACCCAGTTCATTGCCGTGTTGTTTGCCTTATCCTTGGTGTCTGTCATACACGGCGCTGAGACGAAAAAGAACCGTAAGGAAGCATTGGCATACAAGACGGGCGTGAAGGCGCCGGTGATTGTCGGAGACTGGTGGCAGGTGGCCGGCAATCCAATGGATCATCAATACGCGACCGAGAAGCAGGAGCCGGTCGATTTCGCCGTCTGGCAGGCGGCCGACGGGACGTGGCAGATCTGGTCGTGTCTGCGACGCACCTCGGCCGGCGGAAAGAAGGGGGCCCATCGGGTCTTCTACCGGTGGGAAGGGAAAAAACTGACCGACGCGAACTGGAAGCCGATGGGCATCGCGATGGACGCCGACCCCAAGTATGGCGAGACACCCGGCGGATTGCAGGCGCCGCACGTGGTCAAGGTCGGAGACACGTACCACATGTTCTACGGCGACTGGCGGCACATCTGCCACGCGACAAGCAAGGACGGCAAGACGTTCGAGCGCGTCATCCAACCCAACGGCAAGACCGGCATGTTCGAGGAAGCCCCCTGGGCGTCCGACGCCGGCGTGCTGGTCAACACACGCGACATCATGATGCTCGACGTCGACGGCCTGTGGCACGGCTACTACACGGCCCGGGTCGCCGGGCAGGGGGCCGTCTTCTGCCGGACCACACGAGACTTCAAGACGTGGAGCCCTTCGGAGGTCGTGGCGTTGGGCGGTCAATCGGGAACGGGGCCCGGATCGTCGGAATGCCCACACGTGGTTCGGCTCGATGACGACAACTACTACCTTTTCAAGACCCAGACCTACGGACCTTATCGTCGCAACCTTGACGAAATCCGCAAACGCGGCGAGCCCCGGACCAGCGTCTATCATTCCAGTGATCCGATGAAGTTCGGCTTCAACCAGGACGATCGTCACCTGGTCTGCCGCCTGCCGGTAGCCGCGCCCGAGATCATCCATCACGAGGGCAAGTACTACATTGCCGCCCTGAACACCGGGATGCTCAACGGGATTCGGATGGCCCGGTTGGAGTTCCGAGATGAATGACGTTGGCGGATAGCAAAGCCCGAGGGAGAACACCATAAACACAACAAGATCGGGGAGATTCTTATGAGAACATGGCTTCTTTTGTCACTCGCTTGGTGTTGCCTATCGACCTTCGGTCCCTCTGCGTCTCAAGCATTCGGCGTGACGCCCGTGGTCCGGCTTCAGATTGAAGATAACAAGCCTGGAACGCCGGTGCAGTACGCGTTGGAACGACTCACCAGCGTGCTGAAACAGCGAGGTGTGCGCCTGGACGGCGATGCATCCAAGGGCGCGCCGGAAGTCCTCGTGGCCGGCACTTACGCCAAGTCCGATCGGATTCGTCGTTGGGTCGACCGGGGTGAGATCCGCCTGGCCAAGCAGCGCGAAGCGCTGGCCGTGAAACGGTTGAAGGACGGGGACCGATCGCTTCTGGTGGTTGCCGGATATGACGACGCCGGACTGATGTACGCCCTGTTGGATCTGGCCGATTTCGTGAAGCATCTGCCCAAGGCGGACGTCGCCGGCTGGTTCACTTCCGCGGCCGAGGTGTCGGAAACGCCCCACAACGCGATGCGTCGCATGCGGATCCTGTTGCACCACGAGGCGAACGAAAAGGAGTGGTATCACTCGAAGGTATTCTGGGACTGGTATATCGGCATGCTGGCAACCGAGCGGTTCAACGAGTTGAACCTCGTCTATTCGCATCAGACGCCCTACATGGCGCCGATGTACGCCTGGCACGTCAAGGTCGACGAATTTCCCGATATCCATCCGGTCGGAATGAGCGACGCTGAGCGACAAAAGAACCTCGAAGCACTGCGATACGTCGCCAAGCTATGCCATGACCGCGGCATCGCCCTGACGGTGGGCGTCTGGCAGCAGTTGGCCTGGAAGCCGTCGGTGATGAAATCGCACCTCAAGCAGAAGTCGCTGGTCGAGGGCCTCACCGACAAGAATCTCGAACGCTACGTATACCTGGCCGTCAGCAAACTGCTCGAGGAGTGTCCTGGCATCGCACGGTTGCAGCTCCGGCTGAACTACGAGTCCGGCATCCCGGACTCCCGGCAGACGGAGTTTTTTGGAAACTGCGTCATCCGGGCGATCAAGGAGACGGCCCCGCACGTGAAGCTCGATCTGCGGACGGCCGGCGCGCAGCGATCGACTCTTCGCCTCGCGCGGAAGGCCGATCTGGACCTCCGCACGTCGTTCAAGTTCTACGCCGAGTTCATGGGCTTGCCCCAGCCGCCGCGCGAGGCGAGCCCCGGCAGCTATAGCTACAAGAACATGCACAAGCCGTTCGACAACCCAATGTTCAACGAAGTGTGGATGCTCGGCTCCCATCGCGTGTTGCTCTCGGGCAGCGAGGACTACGGGAGGCGTTTTGGGCGAATCGCGTCGTTCGGCGGCACGATCGGGTTCGAGACGGACGGGCCGCTAGGACAGAAGGGCTACCAGCAGGAAGACCTGCCCGGCTGGCGGATCTTCCGCCATCCCGAGGACGAATACTACAAGTACGAGATGGAGCGCTACTGGGCCTTCTTCCGCTCGATCGGCCGGTTCAGCTACAATCCCGAGACTCCGCGCGAGGTCTGGATGCGGCCCTTCCAGAAGCGGTTCGGCGACGCGGCCGAGCCGATGGCCCAGGCCTACGAGGCGGCCGGCCAGGTCATCAGTCTAATCGTCGGCAGCCACACCGAGAACGCCAACATGTACACCTGGCCGGAGATTAATATGGGAGGCATTGGCCCAGCCTACAACGACCTGCGCGGCGTCGATCAGGCACTCTTCCCCAGCATCGACACCCAGGTCGACAACGAACTGGCCGGCCGGTTAACGGGCCATCTGGGGGCGGTTCGGCTGGCCGCCCTGTTCGACCGGATCGCCGACGAGATCGACCGGTCGCTCGACGCGGCCGACGCGAAAATCGCAGCCCGGGATCGTGAATACCGAGCCACGCAGAACGATTTCCGCATCCTCGCCGGCCTGGCCCGATTCCATGCCTGTCGCCAACGCGAAGGCTATAACATGTCGAAGTTCTATCGGACGGGCGACGGAAGCCTCTTGCCCGAGGCGCTGGCCGAGGCGGAGGCGTCGCTTGTCCATTGGAAGGAGCTGACCAAGATCGGCGACCGGCAATACTACGACCATCTGGTCCTCGGCCCGGACGAACAGGGGCACTGGAAGGACAAGCTGCCGTTGATCGAGGGCAACATTCAGCTTATCCGCGAAGCCCGGCAGGTTCTGCTCGAGCATGGCCTGTTCTTCAAAGGTTTCGATTTCGGCGGCCCGGCGCCA
>JAFGFF010000103.1 GCA_016931075.1 Pirellulales bacterium
ATCGACGCCGTGATTGTCGCCACGCCCGACCACTGGCATCCCCTGGCCATGATCGCCGCGGTCAACGCCGGCGCCCACGTCTACGTCGAGAAGCCGGTCTCGCACACCGTTCACGAAGGCACGGCGATGGTCAAGGCCGCCCGGGCGAACAATCGCGTGGTTCAGGTGGGCACGCACCGCCGCGCGTCGCCGCACAACATCTCGGCCATGAAGTTCCTCCACGACGGCAAGCTCGGCAGAATCGGCATGGTCCGCGCGTTCGTCCATTACGGCGGCGACGCCGGCAGCCCTACGCCCGACTCGGAAACCCCCGACGGACTCGATTGGGATTTCTGGTGCGGACCCGCCCCGCTCGTGCCGTTCAACAAGCGGATGCACCCCAAGGGCTTTCGGGCGTTTCTCAACTACGCCAACGGGCAACTCGGCGACTGGGGCATTCACTGGATGGACCAGATCCTGTGGTGGACCGACGAGAAGCACCCCAACTCAGTCTCGTCGACCGGCGGGCGGCACATCCTCCGCGACAACACGGACGCCCCGGACACCCAGGTGGCCACGTTCGAGTTCGACTCGTTCACCGCGACGTGGGAGCACCGCCTCTACGCCGCCAACCACGCCGAGCGGCACAACATCGGCTGCTACTTCTACGGCACCGAGGGAACGCTGCACCTGGGCTGGCTCGACGGTTGGACGTTCTATCCCCGCAACAGCGACACGCCCGCCGCCCACGAGGACCCCACGCTTCACACGTCCGACAAGCACAACATCCCCGAACTCTGGGCCAACTTCCTCTCGTGCATCCGCTCGGGCAAGCGGCCGATCTGCGACGTCGAGATCGGCCACCGCTCGACGACGATGAGCCTGCTGGCCATGCTTTCGTTGAAGCTCGGCCGGAGCGTCAAGTGGGACGGTGAGAAACAAACCATCCCCGGCGACCCCCAAGCGGCCGCCATGCTCCAGCGCGAATACCGTGCGCCGTGGACGTATCCGAGTTGAACGGGTTGCGCCGAACCGCTTCTCATTTCCGCCATTTTTCCCAGTTTGCCTTGACACGTCGTCACGCTCTCGATATGGTTCGCGGCCGATCTGCGGTACCGCTTTCCATCCCCCTCGCGTAAGTGGCATGTTGTCAATTTTGGGTCGGAATCTGGCGCTCTGGCTGGCCATCGGCACGGTGGTCGGCTGCGCCCGGGTGAACACGCCCCGGGCACAGTCCCCGCTGCGGCAGCCGGAGATGTCGACCGACAGCGTGGTGCTGGACATCTTCTTCGTCCGCTTTCCCTACGGCGACCCCGACGTCAACGAGGCGTTGTGGCGGGAGATCGACGAGCAGCATCTTCCGCCCGAGTGCCGCAGGCAGCTTCTGGAGAACGGGTTTCGGGCGGGCATCATCGCCGGAGGGCTGCCGGCGCGGCTGTCCGAGCTGATGAAGTTGGCGGACAAGCCGGCCCCGTCGGGGCACCCGACGGAGATGACGCCCGGCGATCTGGTCGGCGAGCCGACCGTGCTGCAACGGCACCTGCAGATCCGCGCCGGCGCGCGGGGCGAGATCCTGGCGTCCGACGTGCGGGACGAGTTGCCCGTCCTGATGCGCGACGCTCTGGGTCGGTTAAGCGGGCAGTCCTACGCCCAGGCGCAACCGGTGCTGGCCATCCGGCCGGTGCCGGAGCCGGACGGCCGCGTGCGGCTGGACGTCGTGCCGGAGGTCCACTACGGGCCGGTCCGCCCGTGTCGCGTGGTCGGCGACGGCCAGGGGATGCTCCGATTCGAGCCGAGCCGCCAGCGGCGCGTGTTCGACAAGCTGGCCCTCGAGGCGGTCCTTTCGCCCGGCCACATGCTCATGATGTCGAGCCTGCCGACGCGCCGGGGCAGCCTGGGCCATCACTTCTTCACCGTCTCTCACTCGGGAAAGCAGGAGCAGAAGCTGCTCATCATCCGGCTCTCCCAGACGCAGCACGACGACCAGTTCGATCAAGCGGCGAGCGTCGGAGTGTACGGGCGACCTACGCTGATTTTCGCCGCCGATGCCAGCCGCCGGCCAGACCGAGAGCACCGAGCAACGACCAGATGAGAAGGGTGGAAGGTTCGGGGACGGCCGACTCCGAGTATTCCACCGTCAGACGCACCAAGGCGGAGTCTGGGGCCTCACCATGGTCAGCAGAGGTGTATGTCCACTGGAAGTTCTGACCAGGCCCGTCGGGGGACAGGAACAGACCGAGCCAGTCGGCCCCCACGCGATTCTGAACCAGGGTCGTGACATCCACACTGTTGGCGGACAGGCCGGTCGAGGTGTAAGTCACGGTTCCCAGGTTGTCAGGCGGAGTCGCATTGAATCTGAGGGTCCCGTCGGCGCTGTAGGAGGTCACGGTCACTTGCTGTGAACCACTTCCACCATCCAGCAAGGTATAGCTGAGAATGGCGCTGGTCACGGTCGAGCCGGCCAAGGCGCTGATGTCCACCTGCATTTCCGTCTCTGAATACACACCATTGTAATTCTCAAGGCCCAGCAAGTGAGCAAACGATGGAGTCTGGGGACCGTAATCGTTCGGAAGGCCCGGGTAAATCCCCACAAACCCTGTTCCGCTGAACGTATCGGCGGTGTTGTAGTCCCAGTAACCGGAGAACGTGCCGACGTCGGTGATCGTGTACGTGATTACCGCTCCATAGCTCCAAACCGGCATCATCAGGCCGCCAAACAGTGCCAAGACAAACAGGGACTTTCTCATGTCAATCCTCCAGGAACCAGGAGACCCGGTTCACGCTAGTACCAACGTCTGCCGAGCATACATTCCCATACAACTAAACATTGCCGCCCCTCAATTGCCCCGATCCCTCTACATCCCTATAGGCCGCTGAACGCCTATTCCTGACAAACCAGAGAGGGTAACTGACAAAGACAGGGGGGTGTAAGATAATACCATGGATGGGTTGTGATACTGTTTCCGACCTACCAGACCCGCGTCACACGGCCCTCGGGCTCACCGTGATGATCCACGGGCTCTTCCGAGTTGCCACCGGGCCTGTTTCTCGCCGGCCCGGCGGCGGTGTCGTTAGCAGGTGTCGTGGCAGGCACGCACCGTCCGTCACCTGACCGAAGACGGGCCACCCGAAAGAGCCCTTTTCACGCCCGGCTGCCCGGGGTATCGTTAGCGTGGGGATCGCAGTGGACCGGATGGCCGCCGGCCGTGCCCCGGCGAGCCGCCACATCGGCTCAGGGGGCCTGGCGGGAGGAAAGTCCGGGCTCCGAAGGACACGGTGATGGGTAACGCCCACCGGCCGCGAGGCCAGGGAAAGTGCAACAGAAAGCAAACCGCCGCGCGGACTTGCTCCACGCGGTAAGGGTGAAACGGTGAGGTAAGAGCTCACCAGCAGGTTGGGTGACCAGCCTGGCTCGGCAAACCCCACCGGGAGCAAGGTCAAACAGGGAGCTGCGGCCGAGCCGGGGGATACGTTCTCTCGGTTTCGGCCCGCGGGCTGGTCCGGCCCGTTGTCGACTTCCGGGTAGACCGCTTGAGGGGTCG
>JAFGFF010000104.1 GCA_016931075.1 Pirellulales bacterium
CGGCCCGCGGAACGCCACGGAGGGCGTTCCCTACAGTGACGGCGATGACCTCAATTCGATAAGTTGTTCTTTTACAGATTCTAAGAAAGGAGGGATTCTCTCGTCTGTCACGTGAACGAGAAGAGATGGGTAGTACGCGCGCGACGGAATAGTCGCCGCGGCCCTACAATCCTTTTCACCAGAGGATGCTCTATCATGCGAAACACGATTACCACGCGGGACGTGCATGCGCGTCTCCTGACGGCCGTTCGAGGACGGCTCGTCTTGGCGGCCCTGCCGGTCTTGATTCTGTTCTTCGGGGGCAGACCGGCAATGGCCGTCGATCTCGTCATGACCTTCAACAGCGGTTCGTCCGCCGCGCCCAGCTACGATTCGGACGGCTCGAAGCTGACTGCCTTGATGTCCGCGGTCGAAACCTACTACGAGGACATCTTCGAAGCCTCGGGCACGCTGAACGTCGAGTTTTACTACCAGAACATCGACGTCTTGGCCGTGCACAACAACCTGGCCACCAGCGGCGGCAAACCCACCAGTTGCCGAATCCGCGTCGACACGAATCGGACCTGGTACTTCGACGAGACGCCGTTTGACAACAGCGAATACAACATGAGCCAGATGTTGGCCAGGGACCTTACCAGCACGGAAATCTCCGACTATTACAACGGGACGCCCAATGACTTTCTGGAAGTCTCTTACATGGGCGGCGCCGACTGGGGTTCGGCCCCGTGGGACTGCATCATCGGATACGACTTGTTCGGCCTTCTGCTTCACGAAATGGGACACGGGCTGGGCATGACCGGCAACGTGGCCTACGGCGAGGTGTCGTCCGACAACGATTATGACTTCGATCCCGACTTGATGTGGGGAGGATCGGCGGCCGCCGAATGCTATGCGAGCGACAATCGCTATCACTTGGACGTCGAAACCACCATGTACCCCTATTCAACCTGGGGAGAGCGCCGGCTGCCTAGCGCGACGGACATCCTCTCGATCGAAACGACATGCAACTGGGGCGACACGACCATCGATCTGAAACGGCAAGATTTCTACTCGGCCAGCGCGAACGCCGATTTCAACGACCCAGGCAATTGGGCCGGCAATAAAGTGCCCGACAGCGCCGACGATGTCTGGGTCCGCCACGGCAACGACGCGACCCTGTCGGCCGACATCCGAGTAAACTATCTGGCGATCAACGAAGGCGTCACCGTCTTCACCGGCGCGAATCGGTTGTACGCCGATCGCGACTGCACGCTGGGCAACGGAAGCAACTACGCCCGGGTGTATGTCAACAACGGCGGCGAGTTCCAGGTCGACCTGACGCTGACCGTGGCCAACAACGCCGAAGTCCAGATGGACGCCGGCTCGCTTTTGGACGTCGACTCGCTCTCGATCAACGTCGGCGGCGCGATCCTCGGCGCTGGCACGATCGACATCGAAGACGGCCTGATCAACTGCGGGCGGATCACCGTCTCTGGCGGCGATCTGGCGATCGACAGCGACGTGAACGTCAACCTCGACGGCAACAGCCCCAACGACGGGGCCGGCGAAGTCTACGTGACCGGCGGCAACTTCTCCTGCAACAAGCCCCTGACCGACAACTTCACCGGCTACATCCGGGTCAACGGCGGCTACACGGCCACGTTCACCGAGGGCTGGCGAATCAACACCGGCGGGACGCTGTTCCTCAACGGCGGCACCACCAACGAAACCCGCGCGGCCGTCGACGGAGGGCTGTTCAAGATCGCCGGGGCCGTGAACGTCAACAACCGGTCGCGGATCCTCTGCGATTCGGAGTTCCAGGCAGGGGCCGTCGTCACACTTACCGACACGGCCGACAACCTGTTCGTCCACGGTGAGTCGGTCATCATGGCTGGCGCGACGTTCACCGGATCGGGGCGGATCTACTCCAATGCCCTGATGACCATCGAAGACGGCGCCTCGATCGGCGTCCGCCTGACCAACAATAGCCAGCTCACCATCGAAGAAGGGGGCGTTGGCAGCGTCACCATTGGAGGCACATTCGAGATGCGGCCCGACGATTATCTCTTCCTCGAAGCGAACGGCGACGAGTCGTGCGACTACATCGACGTTAATGCCAACGCGATCCTCGACGGCATCCTGAGCCTGAGTTTCATCGGCGGATATTCGCCCGAGGTGGGCGATTCGTTCACCGTCATGACCTTCAACTCGCGCAGCGGCACGTTCGATTCGATCGTCTGGAACGATCCTTCGGTCACGCTCAGCGCGAACTACAGCTCCACCTCGCTCGTTCTGACGGTCACCCCAGGCGACGGGCTGACCGCCGTGCCCGAGCCGGGAACGCTGGCGATGCTGCTGGGCGGACTCGTGGGCTTGTGCCTGGTGTACCACCGGCGAAACGGCTAACCCGGGCGCCCGTCATCGCGGGCAGAAAAACGTGAACCTTCCGCCAGGGCGTTGCCGGATCCGGTGACGCCCTGGCTTTGCGCTTCTACACAAGAAGCAGTCTATCGAGACTTCTTCGGCGGCTTCATGTTATGGACCGGTTTGGCGTTCTTTTTCGGAAGCCATTTGCGAAGCCGGGCGATTGTGTCGGCGTGGGCCGGGTCGGAGGCCAGGTTGGTCCATTCCATCGGGTCGGCCTGGTGGTCGTAGAGTTCCTCGCTGCCGTCGGTGTAGCGGATGTAGCGCCAGCGGTCGTCGCGGACGGCGTGGTTGCCCCGCATGTAGGTCATCAGGGCCGGCCGGTCCCAGGCGGCGTTCGGATCGCGCAGAAGCGGCACGAGGCTCGCGCCGTCGCACCGGGCGTCGGGGGGCAACGAGCAGAGGTCCAACAGCGTCGGGTAGATGGCCGTCATGTCGATGGGCCGGTCGCATCGGCTGCCCGGTTGCGTTAGGCCTGGGGCCACGACGATGAAGGGAATGTGCGTGCTTTTCTCCCACAGGGCGAACTTTTCGATGTGGTCCTTCTCGCCCAGGTGGAATCCGTGGTCCGACCAGAAGACGATGATCGTGTTGTCTCGCCGGGGGCTTTTGTCCAGCGCGGCGAGCACCCGGCCGATCTGATCGTCGGCAAAGGCCGCGCAAGAGGCGTAGCACCGGACGAACTCCTGATAGGAGCCCGGCTTGCGGTGGTCCAGCTTCATCATGCCTTGCCAGAACCACTTTTTCGGCTTCATCAGCTTCGCGGCGCCGCTGGGCAGATCGTTCCAATCGTCCGCCTTTCGCGTGGGCAGGCCGATCTTCTCGGAGAGTTTGTGGTATTGGGCGGGGGAGAAGAAGGGCGAATGCGGCTTGTAGATGCCGCAGGCCAGAAAGCGGGGCTTGTCGCCCGGCGGTCTTTGCAGAGCCTTGATGCAGTACTCGGCCGTGTGGTAATCGATCGAGTCCTCGACCCGGGCGGGCCAGACGCCCCAGTCGGTGTTTTCCGAGCCGTATTCCGGGGCGCCGTTGAGTTTCTTCGGCGGATACTTCTGCGGCCGCATGGGCTGATAATCGTGGAACGAGGCGACATCGTCAAACGCGCCGCCGTACTGGTGGTGAAAGATTTTGCCGGCCCCGCGTACGTCATAACCGGCGTCCATGAACTGCTGCATGATCGTCTTGCGACGCGGCAGTGCCCGGCGCCAATCGGCCTGGTTGCCGTAGACGCCCGTGGTCGACGGCCGCAAGCCGGTCAGCGTGGCGGTCCGCGACGGGTTGCACGCCGGCGAGGCGCAGTACGCCCGACTGAAAAACATCCCCCGTTGGGCGAGCCGTTCGAGATTCGGCACGCGGATCGGCCCTTTGGGATCGAACAGCGACGTCCAGTCGTTCAAATCGTCGACCGTGATGAACAACACATCCGGCCGCGCCGGCTTGGCCTTCGCCTCGTCGGCCCCGGCCGACAGTGCGACCAATAACAAGACATTACTAGCAACCAACACCGTCAGCAGATTGCCCAAGAAGCAGCGTCCGTTCCGTGTTTTTTGGTTCATAGCAAGCACCCGCTCGAACATTAGCGATTCAGGATCCGATACCCATATAATACTCGCCCGAGGCATGAGATGCCATGCGCCGCCGGCCCGTCTTTGAGGCGGTGCGGCAAGGCCACAACTTGTCCGGTAGGACAGCCGGGCATCACAACCCCGACATCTATGGGGTCTTCTCCGTCGAAACAAAGACACACGGCACAGTCTTCGTCCAGTCGGGGAACGAGGTCCCCGTGCTCGTCTCGTCGACGGCCTCGATGTAGTAGGTAAAATCCCAGTTGGGCTGGATCGCCGCGCCGGGAATCGTGGCGACGTACTTGTCACCCCGGCGCTGCATAATCATCGAGTCGTAAGCCTTGGCCTGGTCCATCCGGCGGTAGTAGACCCGCACCACGGCCACGCCGTCGGCGTCGCGTACCCGGGCTTCGATCGGCATCGGCTTTCCAGCCTGCCATCGGGTGATCGGCTCGTGGATGATCTTGGGCGGGTTTGTGTCGGCCGAGAGCCGGGCGCGGAACACGTCGTGGTCGGCCTGCTCGGGCAGCCGGGTCACGCGGCCCGTCCGGTCGACGGCGGAGAAGTAGTATTCGAGCCAATCGCCCTGGAGCCGGCCCGGTCCGACGGTCGCGCGGTAGACCAGCCCGTCGACCGTCTCGAGCGGCAGCGTCTGGAACGGGCCCTTCCCGCCGGTCCGAAAATGGAGCGTCGCCCGGGCGAGGCGGTCGCCAAGCACGGCCGACACGCCGCCGTCCTTGCCGGCCGGGCGCGGCGGCATCGTGATCGTGGCCGACAGGGTACACGGCTTCTCAGGCGAGATTTGCCGCCGAGGCGCGTGCGCCAGCGCCGGCGCGTTGCGGTGTACCGTCAGCGCCGAGACCATGGCGTCCGCATTCTTCCCGGACGGCTTGAGACTCAAGATCACGAACGGATACCAGTCTTTGAGCATATTGTAATCGAAGTGCCGCACCACGGACTCCCCGGCGGGCACGCGGATGTTCTTGATCCGGGTCGGGATGCTGCCTCGCAGTTCGTTGCGAACGTCGAACGGCCCATGGTCGCGCGGCGTGGGCGAACGGTCGGCGAAGAGGAACGTGAACCGATACTCGTCCCCCGGCATGTCGATCCGGAACCGGAAGTCCCGGTCGGCGTGGACGAAGTCGCTGGCGAGCATGTCCAGCGGGATGGACGCCGGGTCGGCCTGATTGTCAACGCCGGCCAGTTCGGTCTTCGAGATTTGCTTCCGCGACGTCCATTTCAGCCCTCGGTCCTGGGTGAACCCGAATCCGGTCCGTGGGTCGTACTTCACGCCGGGATCCACGCCCGCGAAGCGTCGCTGCCGCAGGTGGTCGTTGCCGTAGGTGTAGAAGTTGAACACCCGATACTTCCGATCCAGTCCCGGCCCGCCGAAGTCGAATCCTTTATCGAACAGGCCGTGTTCGCGCAGGACCTGGCGTGCTTCGCGGATGATCTGGATGTTGCCTTCGATCGCCGGCAGCTTGTCTTTCCAGTGCCCTTGCTCCTCCGGGCCGAGCACCAGGTGGTCGTAGTATTGCCGATCGGCGACCTCGACCAGGCCCTTCCAGTGGGCCAACGCCGCCACGGCTTCTCGCTCGGCGCCGTCCAATAGACTTCCGTCGCCTGTCCGATAGAACTTGGCCATCTGGTAGCCTTCGCGCTGCCGGCACGCGTGGTATCGAGCCAGGCCGGCCAGGATGTGGAAATCGTTTTGGGTCGCCCGATATTCGCGGTCCGGCGACCCGATCCGGGCGTCGGCTTCCGCGAGGGTTTGGTCGATCCGGTCGGCGATCGCGTCGAACAGGGCCGCCAGCCGGATCGCGCCCAGGTGCCCGGTCAACCGGCCGGCCAGTTCGTCGTCGACCTGGGTGTCGATGCTCGGGAACAGCCCTCGGTCCATGCCTCGCAAGTCGTTGAAGGCCGGGCCGATGCAGCCCATGTTGATTTCCGGCCAGGTGTACATGTTGGCGTTTTCGGTGTGACTGGCGACGATCAGTCGAATGACCCGGTCGGCCGCCTCGTAGGCGCCGGCCATCGCCTCGGCCGCCTTGCCGAACCGCTTGTTGAAGGGTCGCATCCAGACTTCGCGCGACGTGTCCGGGTTATAGGTGAACCGGCCGATCATCCGGAAGAAGGCCCAGTATCGTTCCATCTCGTACTGGTAGTATTCGTCTTTCGGATTCTCGAAGATCCGCCAGGCAGGTGTCGAGCCTTGCTGATAGCCCTTTTGGGCGAGCGGGCCGTCGGTTTCGAACCCGATCGTCCCACCGAACGAGGCGTTCCGCCCGAAACGGCGGCCGTAGTCTTCGCTGCCGCAGAGCAAGACGCGATGCGACCCGAGCATCCACACCTCGTTGTACATCGGGTTGGGAAACGGCCGGTGCAGGTAACTCAAGTAGCTGTAGCCGCGGGCGCCGACCAGACGCGGCGGATGGGGCTGGCCCATGAACTCGCCGTAGAACTTGAACGAGGTCCGCAGGTCCAGATTCGCCTCCCGGGCAAGCCGCAAGGTCGCTTCCTTCGCGCCCAGCGTCCTCAGGTCGATCTTCACGTGCGGGGCCGTCTCCCGGATCGCGCGAATCACGCAGTCGCCGAAGAACTCCGTCTGGCGCGACGGGAGGATGCCCGACTCGTGATTCATGCGGAGTTGAATCCGCGCGATGCCCGGGCATTCCGTGAGCAGTTTCTTCACGGCAAGGTAGGCGTAGCGCTCGATGTTGTCCTGGTTGAGGCCCTTGACCGCCGATTCCTGCTGGGCGCCCGTCTGCGTGACCGAACCCTTCCACGCCAGATGCTGCCAGACGCCGATGGTCAGCGCGATCCCTCTGTTGTGGCACGCCTTGGCGACGTATCGCAAGGCCTCCAGGTTCTTTTGCCGGTCTTCGTCGCTGACGCCGACCGGACGGACGTCGGGGAATTCGTCGATCTTGACGTGCCAGGCGTACATCGGGGCCATGTAGGGCGTCTGGTGCGAATAGACTAGGTTCAACTCATTGAACCGCTGCGCGGCCAACTGGCCGATGTACCAGTCCCAATACTCCTTCGAGTGATACCAGGCTCGTTCGTTCGCCTCGTGGTGCAAGAGCACCCGCATCCGGCGCATCGCATTGCGCGGCGATTCGGACGATTCGGCGACCGAGTTGAACCAACCGGTGACCGCCGCGTTGGGAAGATGCTCCACGTAGTCGGCCAGGTCCAGCAGGGCGTACATCAATCCGGTGTCGTCATGTCCGGCGACGACCAGGAGCGTGCGGTTCGCTTCCTTCTGACGTTTGACCGCCAGGGACTCGGGCTTGGCCGGCAGCGCGATCGTGCCCTGGTCGGCCCAGCGGCGGATGCGCGGCGACTTCGCGCGGGTGCCGACCACCAGCACTTCCCTCGCGTCGGTCGCCGCCTTGTCGTCCAGACGCACGCCCCGTTTTTGCAATGCGTCTGTAAGCCGCTTCAATCCATATTGCACCGGCCCGCCGGGCTGCTTGTCCTCGAGTTCCAACCGCACCACGCGATTCCCATCAGGCATCGCCCCCTGGGCGTGCTGAACTCCCGAGCCAAAGACAACGAGACAGCACCACGCGATCACCACACCATGCCACTTGCCCATGAGAATCCTCGTTGTTTCTTGTCGTTTTTTGCGTGCTAACGAACCCCGAGACGTCAAAACCAACTTCCCCCCGGGATATTGGGTTGTCAATCCCCAGGATTGAACAAACACTCGCATGTACGCTTGTGCCGAAAATGGTGTGCCTTTGCGCAAATCAGACTATGCGATCGCACTACCGCGCAAGGGCGGACAAGCCGCCCATGTCACCCGACGCTGGGAGCTACAGCGCGCTTCGCAGGGGGCGTGTGGCTTGAGAGGTCTCGGCCAGGTGGTGGACGAGACGTTGCCAGTTCTGGGGAGAGCCGGGCGTGAGACGGCCGAGGACTCGGGGGATTTCGGCGCCGGTCACGGCGGTCGGATTGGCCGGCGTCTGGTCCAGGTGGAACAGGGCCAGCACGGCGGCGCAGGCGGGCTCCAACGCGGCGTCGCATTCGCAAAGCCCGTGATCCACGACCAGCGGCGTGTCCGCGAGCCTTGCCCCCAGCTCTCGCAGGAGCATCCCGTTATGGCGTCCCCCGCCGGTCACGAGAACTTCGTCGACGGGCCAGTCGGCCGGCAGCCGCCGGGTCAGCGTTCGGGCGATCGATTCGGCCACGAGATGGGTGGCCGTGCAAAGCAAGTCTCGAACGGCCCAGCCGGCGTTGACCGCCATCTGAACGGCCGAGTTTAAGAACCGCTCGGGCCGCACGCCGCTGGGATGCCACCGGGGCAAGGGGCGGTCGAAATACGGATCGGACAGCCAGTGATCCAGCAACTCGGGAATCTTCCGCCCTTGGACGGCCAAATGTCCGCCTGGGTCGAACGTCTGCTCCCGGCCGGTCAACTCCTGGGCCAACAGATCCAAAAGCGCCATGCCGGGCCCGACGTCGAACGCCAGGACGCACGAGTTGGCCCCCGGCAACGTCCGGGCGGGCAACAGCGTCATCCGCACCGTCCGGCCCAAGTCAACCAACACCCGGGTGCGTTGCAAGTCGGCCAACAAGACCCATTGGGCCAGCGCCGCCAGCGGCCCTCCCTGGCCGCGTTGGGCGACGTCTCGGGCGGGCAGGGCATCGACAATGTTCAACCCGGTTTGCTCGGCCACGCGGGCCACATCGCACAAGCCCAGGTAGGCGTCGACCGATCCCCGGCTGAAACTCCAGAGCCCCGGATCGTGTACGCCCGCCGCCAGGACTCTGCCCGGCCCTAAAGCCGACGAGGAAGTCAACTGAACGAGCAGCGCCGACTCGACCGCGGCCAGTTCGCTCCGCAATTGGCCGATCAGATCGACGCCGCGCGTGCCCGGGTCGCCCAAGGTCAACTGTCGAAACAGCCCGACGGTGGTTTCTTCGGTGGCCGTCTGCTGAAAATCGACCACTTCGACCCGGGCGTCGAGACCCTGTCCCTGGACGACCACCAGGGCGGCGCCGACCTGGCGACAGCCGGGCCAGACGTGGACGCCGGCCAGGAACCGCGCTGCCCCTTTCTGTCCAGGCTGTTCCAGAAACCGCCGGATCGGAATCGTGGGACTCGGTTCCGGCGCCTGCCGACTCGACGGTCTGCTCATTCTGGCACCCCGTGAGGAGACTCATGAGAAAAGGAATAGACGTATCGGACCACACGGTCCGAGGGGCACAATATCTAAATCGTGCTCATCCTTCAATCACAAATCGCGTGTGAAAAGTCAGCCATCCCGCACGCCAGATAGGGAATTCTCCCTGAGAAAGACGCCACCGGTCTGGGACGTCTTCCCACGGTGTGTGCCACTGGCTCCGCCAGTGCCCTGCTTGGGGTCGCGCGAACTCCAGCACTGGCAGAGCCAGTGGCACACGTTCAATAGGGCCCCATTAACTTCAGTCGCTACATTAAGCGACCATTCGCATCTCGACGGTCCGTCCCATCACGCCGGCGACAAACTCCTCGAAGATCCGAAGGTCCAAGGCCGAGGCCGATTGGTCCTCGGGATGGAACTGGGTGCCTAGCACAAACCAGTCCTCGGTGTCGCTTTCGATCGCCTCAATGATCCCGTCGGGACACCGGGCCGAGACCTTCAAGCCGGGCGCCACTTCGTCGACCGCCATGTGGTGCATGCTGTTGACCCGGATTTCTCCTTCGCCGTAGACCCGTTCCATGACAGTGCCCATCTCGACCTCCAACGCGTGGCGGTGCGACGGGTCGGTCGGGTCGCAATGGGGCAACGCCCGAGGCGCGTCCTCGGGGATGTGAAGGAACAGATTGCCGCCCAACGTCACGTTGAGCAACTGCATGCCGACGCCGATGCCGAAGATGGGCATCCGCCGGGCAACCACTTCCCGCATCAGGCGACGGTCGAACTCCTCGCGCCGCCGGTCGAGCAACCGGACGGACGGGTGGAGCATGAAGCCGTCCTTGCGGGGATCGAGATCCGAACCGCCGATCATGACCATGCCGTCAAGCAGGTCGAGTGTCCGAGAGAGATCCTCCTCGTCCTCGGTGATCGGAATCACCACGGGAATCGCGCCCGCTTTGGCAAGCGAGTCGCAGTAGCCGGCCGACAGATAGCAGTAGGCGGGCGAATCCGTTTTCGGCCCGCGATAGTCGGCATTGACCCCCACGATGGGCTTTCGCATCATCTTGCACTCCCTTCGACGCCTCGTGCATCGAGACAAGGCAATAAGGCGAAGCAACTATTGAGGCCCGCTGCTCGATCAAGTGACACAGCCTTAGCATAGCGCCCGACATGGGGAACAGACTTCCATGCCGGAACCTGGAATGAACGGCTCCGTCAATCCATGACGGATGTCCAGCGGGGAAGAGTCTGCCGAGCCCGGCGTCGTACCGGGGCGATGTCCTTTCGCGTGGCCTGAACGCTCCTTCGCTCTTGGTGCGGCGTCACCCGCGGATGGGAATACAAGCTGGTTGGGTTGAATCTAGCGATCACATTGCCCCTGGGCAAGATGCCAGTCTATTTTGGGGGGAACGGAGGGCGAACCACAAGATGATGTGGTCGGCGGCGGAAACCGGGCGTTTTGCGACAGTGTTTGGACCTTGTGAGTCAGCCAATATCTCCGAAACCCGGCTCCCATGGACTAAAATCACACTGCCTGGCGAATGGTGTGCTTGGCCTTGATGACTACCCCCCCATACTAATCAGATCGAGTCCGTGAAGACTGCCCTGATGAACATCCGTGGAATCTTTGAGAAGTTGCCAGTTGCGTCCTCAATCTCGGCCATCCGGCGATCCCGAGCCGCAGGTTGCTGGCCGTTGGCGGCCGCTCTGCTGATCGGCGTTCTGGGCACCGGGCAGGCTCTCGGTGTTGTGGCTGCTTGTTCGCCCCGCCCACGCCATGTTTGGGCCTGGTCAGCCGGCAGGTCATCTCGTGTCAATCTTCCACCAAGCCGGTCGGGCTGTCTTGCCTGTAAACACCTTCGACTTCTTTATTTCCTCAGGAAACCATGCCTTACGCCCGAGCAACGGGCTTCCGCCGAACCGACAGGCGATCCGGCGTACGATTGGCAATCGCTTTTCGACGGCAAGACGCTTTCCGGCTGGAAAGTGCCCCAGTACGGCGCCGACGGCGAGGTCCACGTCGAGAACGGGCAGCTCATTCTCGAAGCGGGTGAGACCGTCACGGGCGTGACTTGGAAGGGCCAACCGCCGCGGTCGAACTACGAGTTGGCGCTCGAGGCCATGCGCCTGGACGGCATCGATTTCTTCGCCACGACGACCTTCCCGGTCGGTGAGCAATACTGCTCGCTCGTCGTCGGTGGCTGGGGAGGCGTCGTCGTCGGGCTCTCGAACGTCGACACGTTCGACGCCAGCGAAAACGACACAACCCGATTCCTGTCGCTCGACGATCGGAAATGGCACCGCGTGCGGATCCGCGTGACCGACGCCAAAATCCAAGCCTGGATCAATGACAAGCCGGTCGTCGACCTGGCCCGGCGTGGGCACGAATTCGAGGTCCGCGTCGAAGTCGACCTCTCTCGCCCCCTGGGCATCTCCACCTGGCAGACCACCGGTGCGGTTCGCCACATCCGGCTGCGCCGCCTCCGGCCGGACGAATATGCAATAGAGAAAGAAGCCCCCTAGCACTCGGCCGAACCAGGGCGTTGAGGTCCAGCTTGTGCGGCCTGTTCTTCAATCGGACGAGGGGGATAGTTGACGTAGTTCCGCCCGCTCTCGCGTTCCGCCTGCCGAAGATCCGCGACAATAGCGGACAAATCATTATCGAACCGCGACGCATGAGCGTGTCGGACACGTCGAATATTTTCGACAATCGGGTCGTCAAACATCACTTTCGGGCTCCAGAAGTTCTTCGGGTGTGCAGATCGTGCAGGGAGAATAACCTTCCGCGATACACACGCCCTGTATCTTCGATCTCATCGCTGCATTCGCAATGTGTTTGAAGTTCCAGGTCACCAGGTATTCCATGCCATTGACGACGGCGAGGGCAATGTGGAGCGCATCTTCTGGTTCCGTCGAGGGCACCGCTCCGCCCGCGAGCAGAGCGCTGGCAAGATTTTCGGCCGGTTGACTGATCGCTACAATAGGAAGGTTTTTCAGTGCCTCCAACCGATCTCGAATGGCCTCCGGATCGCCCGCGCTCGCTTCACGATGAACGAGTTCAGATACCACCATCTCAAAGGCGTTGACGGCATATTGCCACCAGTCTCGCGTGATCTTTTGCCGACCCGCAACGACCAAGTCACCACTCGGCCAGGAAGTCAGGTATCCCAGCACGGTCGTTTCCACGTAAACTTTCGGCTTCATCAATCCTTGTCGCTGCTATTAAAGGATGCGTTGCCCGATACCACGGAGCCAAAAATTACGACTCACTCTCCTACTATTATCATTGTCTATGCGAAACAGGTTTGTGTGAAGCCGTCTAGCAGGCTGGGCGGCCATACCATCCTCCTGAGGGTAGTTGTAGATCGGAGCCCGCGATCCTTGTACTGAGCGAATTGCACCAAACCCCAGTCTGGGGGGGCGTTGTTTGACCTTACCCCACCCTGGGCTAGATTTCTGTAACGGCGGAAAAGTCGCCGTGGTGGGGCTCGCGGACCGATCCCCTTCTCCCCCAGCAGGTTCCGTTTGGAGTGCGGACATGAGCACGAAGGAAATCGAGGTCCTTCTGATCGAGGACAATCCGCACGACGCCGAGTTAGTCGGATTCGTCTTGGGCCAGGTCCGCGGCGCGATGGAGGTCCACGCCGGTCTGTTTCGGACCACGCACGTCGAACGCCTGGAATCGGCGATCGAACTGTTGAGCGCCGACAAGAACCGATTCGGCGTGGTCCTGCTCGACTTGCAGTTGCCCGACGCTCGGGGCATCGAGACCCTTCGCCGGTTGCGCGAGGCGACGCGCGATCTGCCGATCATTGTGCTGACCGGCCTGGACGACGACACGCTGGCGCTGGCGGCCATTCAGGAGGGCGCTCAGGACTGGCTTCCCAAGGATCACCTGGACGGCCGGCTCCTTTCTCGAACCATCCGCCACGCGGTCGAGCGAAAACGGATCGAGGTCGAGTTGCTCCAGCATACCCGCGAGGTCGAGGTCGCCAGGGCGAGAATCGAACGCCAGGCGGCCCAACTCCAGCAGCGAGCCGAGGAGCTTGACGCAATCAACCGGGAACTCGACGACTTCACCTACATCGCCTCGCACGACCTGAAAGAACCGCTCCGGGGGATCAGCGCCTACTGCGAAATCCTGTTGGAAGACTACGAAGACCGGCTCGACGAGCAGGGCGTCCACCGGCTTCGCACCCTGACGGTTCTCTGCGACCGGCTAGCCGAACAGATAAACAACCTGTTGACCTACTGCCGTGTCGGTCGGGCACAGGGGGCTCCCGTCGCGGTCGATTTGAACGAGATCGTCGCCGAGCAGATCGCTTCGTTTAGCCCCGTGCTCGACGCCCGCGGGTTCGATATTTGCATCGATGGGCCGTTGCCCACCGTTCAGGCCGACCCGACCTTGGTCGGCATGGTGTTTCAGAATCTGATTTCCAACGGTCTGAAATACAACCGGAGCCTTTCACCATGGCTGGAGATCGGCGTGTTGAACGACCCGGCCCGAACGCTCTGGGTCCGCGACAACGGCATCGGCATCAACCCGAAGTATCACGAAGAGATCTTCACTCTCTTCCGTCGCCTGCACAGCACGCGAGAGTATGAGGGAACCGGGGCCGGCCTGACGATCGTCCGCAAGATCGTCAGCTCGCTCGGCGGACGGATCTGGCTCGATTCGGAGCCGGGCCAAGGCAGCACGTTCTACTTCACGCTTCCCCTGGCCGAGACCCCACAGGACTCCGGCCCTCGCGGCCCGCACTGGTCGGCCCGAAACGCGGTGCCCGATCTCTCCGTCAAGACGTCGGATTATTGAGCTTCGTGGGAGTAGTAATCCCCACCGCCACGAAGACATGCCCACGCAAGCGTGGAGCATGGCACCCGATTGCCTTTATCCGTAGAGCTTCAGGCGTTGAGCCCGACGAACGGGTTGGTGCGTTTCTCGCGGCCGACGGTGGTGGAAGGGCCATGGCCGGGCAGCAGGATCGTGTCGTCGGGCAACGTGAACAGTTTTTGGTGGATCCCGTCGGCCAACTGCCGGAAACTGCCGCCTGGAAAGTCGTGCCGGCCGATGCTGCCGGAGAAAATCACATCGCCCACGAAGACGATCGTGGGGGAGTGTGCCTCCCAGAGATAGACGACGTGGCCGGGCGAGTGGCCCGAGATCGCGCGAACCTGGAAGTCGAATCCGGCGGCTGAGTAGGTCTGGCCGTCCTCGACCGTCACGTCGGCCGGCCCGCACGTCAGCGGCAATCCGAAGGCGGCCGACAGATTCAACTGCGGGTCGGTCAGGGCCAGGGCGTCGCCCGAGCCGATGACCACGGGGCAGTCGGGCCACCGCTGTTTCAAGGCCGGCACCCCGCCGATATGGTCGCTGTGGCCGTGGGTGATCAGGATGGCCGCCGGCGTGAGGCCCTCATCGCTCAGATGGGTAATAATCTTCTCCGGCTCCAAGCCCGGGTCGAACACCACGCAGTCTTCCCGGCCCTGCAACCGGGCGACAAAGGCGTTTTCCTCGAATAGGCTCGAAACGATCGGCGTCAGGTCGATCTCGGGTTGGCTCACGGACTGCTCTCCCCAAAAGGGTGTAGCTAGGGTAAAATGATCCGAATAGGCGGTGGCTGCCGGTCGGGTCACGCTTGCGTTGATTCGCCCCGGCCGACGAACCTCAAACAGGCCGGACCGCACAGCCCGGGAGATCTAGGGCAAATGCGGAAATTGAACAAAATCCATTCGGCGAAACAAACATTGTAATTGTCTCCGTCCGAATATGCGATAACCTCCGTGAAGGACCGCGCTGGCATTCAGAGAAAAGCGACGCTTTCTCGAGCATTTCGACTTTGCACTCGGAGTCGACGGTAAATCGACAGCCGTGGCATGGTAATTGCTTGTGATACTACGTTTATTATCTCCAATGCCAGGAGTGAGGACTTGTTTCGTAGGGAATCGCGTGGGTGGGAACAACGCCAACCGAGTGGGTGGCGATTTGCCGCGTGTTGACCCTTTTGGAAAGCCCGTTCATTGTAGGCAGATGAGCGCGTTCTTCCCAACAGGAACGCGAAGAAGAAAGGGAGTGTCGAGAATGCGTATTTCCCCGAAATTCTGGCGAAGTGGCGTAGGTGCGGCTGTGTGCCTGACGTTGTTGGTCGGCACGGCCCTTGCTCAGGCGCCCAACACGTCCCCGAATTACTCCCAACCGTCGCCCTACCCGAGCTACCGGAACGTGCCGTCCTTGGCCCAACGTCCGGCGCAGCCCTTGCCGACCCGGCCGGCCTATCAGTTGGCCGAACGGGCGACCCCGACTCCGCTTCCCACTCCCAAGTCCAGCCCAGTCTCGTCTGAACGCCGCCCGAACGAGCACCCGCTCATGCCGGCGCTGCGTTGGGCCAACCAGGGCCTGATCGAGATGGACCGCGACCTGCAGGACTACTCGGCCACGCTGTTGAAACGCGAGCGGATCGACGGCAAGCTGGGCGAGCAGCAATGGATGTACATCAAAGTCCGCCACAAGCCCTATAGCGTCTACATGTACTTCGCCGGCCCGGCCAGCGTCCAAGGCCAGGAAGTGATCTATGTTGAAGGGGCCAATGACGGCAAGATGTGGGCCCATCCCAACGGACTGCGCCATAAGATCGTCGGTACGGTTTCCCTGAAGCCAACCAGCGCCCTGGCGATGAAGGACCAGCGCTATCCCATCACCGAATTGGGTGTCAGGAACCTGGTTCGCCGACTCATCGAGGTGGGCAACAACGACTCCAAGTACGGCGAGTGCGAGGTGAAGTTCCGCGACGACCTGAAGATCAAGGACCGCGCTTGCACGTGCATCCAGGTGGTCCACCCCGTGCCGCGACGCAACTTCCTCTTCCACATCGCGCGGATCTACGTCGACAAGGAACTCAACGTTCCGATCCGCTACGCGTCGTTCGACTGGCCCAAGGAAACCGGCGGCGAGCCCGAGCTGATCGAGGAGTACACCTACCTCGACCTGAAAAAGAACGTCGGCTTCACCGACGCCGACTTCGACATCCGCAATCCGAACTACCGGTTCAAGTAGCCGGACGTCATACCCAGACCCAGGGTGCCATGCCCAGACGCTGCTTCCACGGCGAATGAGTATGTTGTCGGGGTGTCAGGCAGGAGGTTTGAAACCGAGCGGGGGACGTTAGTCCCCTGTTTGACGCTGTAAAGCATTATAGCAATTAGGAATACTATTCGATGGCCAGACGGCACGGCGAATCGATGGATCGGACGGGCCAGGATTCGTTCCTGGACATCGTGACGAACATCGTGGCCGTTTTGATCATCCTGGTGCTGGTCGTCAGCGTCCGGGCACGCCGCGCGCCGGTGACGCTGTCGATCGACGCGCCCGCCAATGCGACGTCGAACAAAAAACTTGAACAAGATCGGGCCACCGAAGCGACGCTGAACGACCTCGTTTGGCAAGAGGCGGCCAAGATCCGAAACATCGATTTGGCCTTTCGGTCCAGCAACGCGCGGCGGCAAGAACTCGATCGGGCCGTGTTGCTCGTCGAGAAGGAGCTTGCCCGACGCCGCGGCGAGCTGAACGCTCAAGCTCAGGCCGATTTCGACCGCCGGCGCAATCAGGCCGAGGCCGACGCCCGACTGGCCGAGCTCCGCCGCCAGCGCGAGCGCCTGGCCCAATCGGTCGTCAAGCCGGTCCGGGTCGAGCACTACCCCACGCCCTTGAGCCGCACGGTCGACGGCCAGGAGATTCACGTCCACCTGAGCGGCGACCGCGTGGCCATCGTGCCGCTGGACGCGCTCTTGCACGACACGGAAGAGGCGATTCGGCAGAAGGTCGCCCGGCTTCAGCAAGTGGGCGAACTGGTCGACCAGACGGCCCCGCGAGACGGTTTCCGTCTGCGTTACACGGTGCGGCGGTTCGAGATGCTGGTTCGCAACGAAGGAGGCGGCCGTTCGCTTCAGTCGGGCGTGCGGCTCGAGCTGATCGAAGTGCTGCCGGTGAGCCATCCGGTCGGCGAGCCGATCGACGCGGCCCTGGCCGAGGGCTCCGATTTTTATCGCAAGATCGCTGCCAGCGACCCGGCCCGAACGACCGTGACCATCTGGACCTATCCGGACAGCTTCGACGCGTTCCGCCGGATGAAAGAATGGCTCCTGCGTCGCGGCTTCCTCACGGCCGCCCGACTCCGCGACCAAGGCGAGCTGATCACCGGCTCGCCCGACGGCAGCCGCTCGGCCGCGCAGTAGGACCGCATCCGTCATTCGAGGAACCGGGTGCCATGCTCCACGCTTGCGTGGGCATGTGGAGACCTCAAGACGCTGCAAAGACATGCCCACGCAAGCGTGGAGCATGGCACCCAAATCGAAACCTTAGGCAGACAAGACGCTACTTCTTATCCCACTCCCGCCGCTGACGCGAGCTGGGGATCTTCATGGCCTTGCGGTATTTCGTGACGGTGCGCCGGGCGACGGTGACGCCCTGCTTGGCCAGTTCCTCGACGAGCCGGTCGTCGCTCAAGGGGTTCTTCTTGTCCTCGGCGTCGACGATCTCGCGGAGTTTGATTCGGACGGTGTCCCAGGCGACTTCCTCGCCGTCGGCGCTGACGGTCCCGCCGACGAAGAACCGGCGAAGGGGGAAGATGCCTCGGGGTGTTTGGAGCCACTTGTCGTCGACCGCCCGGCTGACGGTGGTCACGTGGACACCCACCTTGTCGGCGATCTGCTGCATTTTCAACGGCTCGATCGCCTCGGGCCCTTCGTCGAGAAACTTCTGCTGGTGGTCGACGATCGCCTGGGCCACCTTGGTCAGCGTGCTGCGGCGCTGGTGGATCGAGTCGATCAGCCACTGGGCCGCGTTGAGCTTGCGTTTGATGTACTCGCGGGTTTCCTCGGGCGTGTTTTTGTCCATCAGCAGCCGGCGATACTGCGGGCTGATGAACAGGCTGGGCATCTGGCCGTCTTCCAGACGGACCTGATAGCCGCCGCCGTCAACCGGGTCGATGAAGACGTCGGGCGTGACGTTCGGAACATAGGCTTCGTGGAAATCGGCGCCCGGCTTCGGGTTGAGTTTGCGTAGCTCTTCGACCACCGTCTGGATCAACTCGATCGAGTAGCCCGTCTTTTTGGAAATCTGCGGCAGCCGGTTGTGCTCCAGGTCTTCCAGATGGTCGGAGATGAGCGTCTTGAGCTGTTCGTAGTGCTCCATGCCGGGCACGAGCTGCAGGAGGAGGCACTCGCGCAGATCGCGGGCGCCCACGCCCGACGGATCGAGCTTCTGGACCAGGGCCAACGCCTGCCGGGCAAGGGCCAGGTCTTCTTCAGTCGCGTCGACGCCCAGCAGGTCCTCGATACTGCTCTGCAGGTAGCCGTTGGAGTCGAGGTTGTAGATGATCCGGTCGGCCATCGCCCGAAGGGCCGGAGCCAGGTCGAACCAACCGAGCTGGTCGTGCAGATAGTCCTCCAGCGACTGCGGCCGGGCCGTCATGTTGGCCATCGCGTCCTGCTTGCGCTGGCCGGCTTCCTCTAGTTCGGCGCGGGAAGGACGGGTTCGCTCCTCAAAGTGGTCGGGCCACTCCTCGTCCAGGTTCAACAGCCGCTCGAAGTCTTCCTCGTTGTTCTTCGTCTCGTCGATGACCAATTCGCGCTCTTCGTCCGTCGGGGCGTCGGGCGATTCGACGTCCACCGACTCGTCCGGCAGGTCGGGGTCCTCCTGGGTCATCTCCAGTACCGGGTTCTCCTCCATCTCCTGCTCGATCCGCTCCTGCAAGGCCAGGATCGGCAACTGGAGGATCTCCATCGACTGGATCATCCGAGGAGCCAGGATCTGCTTCTGAACCTGCCGGAGGTCTTGACTGAACGAAAGTCGCATCGGTTCCTACTTGACGGAAAATCAGGCGCTGAACAATACACCCTGTAGGAGGCGACTCCTGTCGCCGAATCGTTGCTGGTGAGCCGGTTTTTTCGGCGACAGGAGTCGCCTCCTACAGATTTGTACGAATAATATCAAAATGCCTGCCGGCCGGAGAGGGCGTCGGAGAGCATTTCCTTGTTAGCAAATTCTAGCACGCTCCCGGTCGTGATGCCGCGGGCCAGGCGGGTGACCCGGACGGGCAAGTCGGCCAGAAGGTTCGATATGTACAGGGCCGTTCCGTCCCCTTCGACGTTCGGATTGGTGGCCATGATGACTTCTTCGATGCCCCCGGCCCGAACCCGGCCGACCAGGGCGTCGATCGTCAACTGGTCGGGCCCGACGCCGTCCAGCGGCGCGATCCGGCCCAGCAACACATGATATCGCCCTCGAAACATGCCTGTCTGCTCCAAGGCCATCACGTCGCGCGGCTGCTCGACGACACACAGCAACCGGTCCTCGCGCCGCGGGTCGCCGCACAGCTCGCACGTGTCTTTCTCCGAGAGATTGAAGCACGTCTTGCAGTAGCGGACGTTCTCGCGGACGTCGCGGATCGCGTCGGCCAGGGCCAGGGCCTCGCTCTTGTGGACGTGCAGCAAGTGATACGCCAGCCGCTCGGCCGACTTCTTCCCGATGCCGGGCAGCTTGGCCAACTGGTCGATCAACTCGCTGACGGATTGAGTGGCTTCGGACATAGCCGGTTGTGGTTTCTACAAACTTGCTGGGTGGCACTGGCATCTTGCCAGTGCTTTAGTGGGTTTACACTGGCAAGATGCCAGTGCCACCCATGGTATTGAGTATCTATTGAACTTCTGTTTCTTCCGGTGGACTCTTGGGTTCGTCGTCCGACGGCGGTTGGCCCATGAACTTGTTCATGGCCTCGTCCAGGCCGGGGATGTTGATATTGCCGGTCAGGGCCTGCATGGCTTCGGCGTGGAGTTGCTTGGCCTTGCTCAGGGCCTGGTTCGTGGCTGTGACGACAAGGTCTTCGATCAGTTCGCGGTCTTGCTGCTCGAAAAGCTGCGGGTCGATGCGGCAGTTGAGGATTTCGGCCGTGCCGTTGGCCTCGACCTCGACCATCCCGCCGCCGGCCGAGCCGGTGACCCGCTTGGCCTTGAGTTCTTCGCTAAGCCCTTGCAGCCGCCCGCCCATCTGCTGGGCCTGCTTCAGGATCGATCCGATTCCCGCAAGTCCTTTGAACACGGTACGATATTCCTTCGGTTGATATTTTGATTCCGGGATGGGTGGCACTGGCGTCTCGCCAGTGCTGGTGGCGGGAACACTGGCAAGATGCCGGTGCCACCCTTCGCGCCACTTCCTAGACAAGAGCCGGTGCTACTTGCCGCCGGGACCGGAGTCCTTGGGCGGGTCGGTCACGCGGGTCGGCTCGGCCCCGAACAGTTCGCCGGCGCGGCGGACCATCGGGTGCTCGGCCACCTCCATCAACCGCTGCTGGGGCGTCACGACCCGGGGCCTGCCCGACGGATTGGCGGGCTCGTCCCCTCCGACCACCTCGAACTCGACGGCGATCGGCTGGCCGGTCAGCTCGCACAGCAGTTGCTGGAACCGGGTGACCTGGTCGGGCCGTTCACAGACCGACTTCGAGAAAGTATATCCGGCCTTAAAAGAAACGACCAGACGATTTGGCGCAGAAATTGCTACGCGATCAAAATGCTTCGCATGATCGACCACCATACCCGACATTTGGGCAACCACACGACTCCACAATTCCGTCGCGTTTTCCGGCTTGAATTCCAACGCCGGCGGCGCGGTCGATTGGGGAGGTGGCGCGACGGAGGGAGCAGGGGTTGTGTTAGCCGGCCGACCGGGTGGGGGCCCCGAAGGGACTGGCCCACGGGCAGGGGCGGTCGGCGTCGCCGCGCGGGGAGGGCTGGCGGGCGAAGCACTGGCAGAGCCAGTGGCACCCGGCGGTGTGGCACCCGGCGCGGAACAACCACCCCCGGCACGCAGTTCGGCGATCATCGCCGGCAGCGAGTCGAGGTCTTCCAGTGAACAGACTCGCACCAGCGCCAGTTCGGCCAGCACCCGGGCTTGCGTGCTCTGACGCAACCGATAGAGCGTCTGGTCGAGAATCTGCATGATGGCCAGCAGCGTTTGCACGCCGAACTGCTGCCCCAACGCCGTGATCTTCTCTTGGCTCCCCGGCGAAGCATACAAATACATCTCGGCTGGGCATCCCACCGCGGCGGCCAGGCAGTCGCGGAGGTAGCCGAAGAGTTGTTCGACGAGCAGCCCGACGTCGACGCCGCGACCCAGGCACGTCTCCAACTCGGCCAGCGCGCCGGCCGCGTCGCGCCCCGCCAGGTGCTCGACGAGCTGTTCGAGCCGGTCGTCGCCCGCCGTGCCGAGCATCCCGTGGACGTCGGCCACGGTGATTCGCTCGGGGGCGAAGGCCAGAAGCTGCTCGAGC
>JAFGFF010000105.1 GCA_016931075.1 Pirellulales bacterium
CCACCCTACCTTAGACCTTCTTTCACGTAACGGGTTGTCAGAATTGGTGCGGCGTGATTTTGGTGGGGCAGGTGTGCCCCACCCTACTTTAGAAAAAAGATTTCCTGCCATGTCGATCATGTCCCTTTCCTCGACAAAAACGGCCCCTTCGCTGGAAAACCGCATTATACCGCTGGTCGTGCTGACCGTGCTGCCGCTGGGGGCTATTGGACTGCAATTGGCCTTGGGACTCCAAGGGGTCTTGGGCTATTCGCTCTACAAGGCCTTTTTCTTGGTCCCCCCGCTGATTTATTGCTGGATGACGGGCGTGCGGCCGGTCGGCGACATCTTGAAGCCGCGAAACTGGCGTCGGGCCCTGCCGGCAGCCGTCGGGCTGGGCGTGCTGGCAATCGCCATCTTCTGGGGGGCCTATTTCGCGCTGGGCGATCTGCTGTTGGACAAGGTGGCCATCGCCCGAAAGATCGGCGAGCAATTCAGCGTGACGGCCGCGACGGTCCTGCTGGTCGCCCCGGTGACCATCTTCGCCAACTCGCTGTTGGAAGAGTTTTTCTATCGAGGCTTTGCGTTCGGGCGGCTGGTTGGGAAGAATCGCCGGCTGGCGTACTGGTTGCCCGCGGCGGCGTTCACCCTGCAGCACATGCTGTTCATCCACGATTGGGCCACGCCGTCGACGCTTGTCCTGGCCGTGGTGGGGCTGATGGTCTTCGCCCTGGTGACGCAGAAGCTTTACGAATCGGCCGACTCGATCGTCGCCCCCTGGGCCGCCCACATCCTGGGCGACGTGGCCATGATGGGGATCGCGTTGGAGATTTTGTGGTAGGGTGAGAGAACGCTAATTTTCGCTAATTGACGCTAATTTCGGGATCGCCCTCATCACGCGCTGTAGGGAACGCCCTCTGTGGCGTTCCGATTTCAGAGCCAATGGTCCCACAGGAACGCCACGGAGGGCGTTCCCTACAGCGCGTGGTGAAAAATGGGACAGTACCCGGGCGGGTTCCTACCGCTTGGCCTGTTTGAGTTCCTTGACCTTTTCGAGGTCGGCGCGGGCGGCGGCTTTGTCGCCTTTTTTGTCGTAGGAGAGTGCCCGGTTGTGGTAGGCCAGGGCGTGGTTGGGTTCGAGGCGGATGGCCTCGCTCAGGTCGGCGATGGCTTCATCGTGTTTGCCGGCGATGCGGTAGACGAGCCCTCGGTTGTAGTAGGCCTTGACGTTTTTCGGGTCGATCCGAATGGCCTCATTATAGTCGGCCATGGCGTCGTTGAGCTGTCCGATCTTGGCGTAGGCGACGCCACGATAGCAGAGAACCTTGGCGTCGTCGGGCTTGAGTTCGAGGGCTTTGGTGTAATCGGCGATCGCGCTTTTCGTGTTGCCCAACAGACCCTGGGCGACGCCGCGGTTGTAGTACGCCCGGCGGTTCTTGGGATCGAGTTGAATGGCCTCGTCGTACTGCTTGATGGCCGCTTCGCGGTCTCCCTTGCTGACCAGGACGCCGGCCAGTCCGAGCCGGCCGTCGATCTGGCGGGGTTCGAGCCGGATCGCCTCGTTGAAATCGGCGACGGCCTTGTCGAAAATGCGTTGCTTGGCATAGGCCGTGCCGCGATTGATGTAGGCCTTGGCGTCTTTCGGATGGAGACGAATCACTTCGGTGTAGTCGGCGATGGCTTCGGCGAAGCGTTTCTCGTCGAGATAAACGATGGCTCGATTCGTGTAGGCTTTGGTGTCCTTAGGATCGAGCCGGATGACCTCGGTGTAGCACTTGATGGCCTGATCTTTTCGGCCGAGGCTTTCCAGAGCGTTGCCCCGGTTGCCGTGGGCTTCGCTGTGATCCTGGTCGAGCCGGAGGGCGGCGTCGTAATCGTCGATGGCCTTGTCGTACTTGCCGAGTTCGGCCCAAAGGAGTCCTCGGGCGACATAGGCGTCGGGCTCTTTGGGCTCGACCTCGATCGCTTTGTTCAGGTCGACCATGGCGGCTTGCGAATCGCCCAACTCGGTGCGAAGGAGGGCACGGTTGTAGAGGGCTTTGGCATATTTCGGATCGAGGAGGATGGCCTCATTATAATCGGCCAGGGCCTTCTGGCGGTCTCCCTTCTTGCCGTAGGCGACAGCCCGGTTGTAGTAAGCGGCCGGCTCGCGGGAGTTGTATTCGAGCACCGCGCTGTAGTTTTCGATCGCCTTGTCGTGCTGTCCGATGGTTTCGTAGACGTTGCCCCGGCTGTAGTAGGCCTCCGAGTATTTCGGATTGATTTTAATTACTTCATCGAAGGCTTCGAGGGCCCGATCGTAGTCGTTCTTCTCTTGAAGAGCCACGCCGCGGTGAAAGATGTCGATTTCGTCAAACATGACACGTGCCTTGTGTAGGATGGACTGGCCGCGCGTCGTCGCGCGGTATTGGGGTTCGTCTTGATAGTTACAGGGATAACACTCCGGTGCGTCTACAGGGGTATTTCGACTTCATCCACTCCGAAGTTGGGTGATTCGACGCGATGGATCTCGCGGCCGTCGTGGGTGAACGAGTGGTTGGCCCCTTCCTTCTTCGCCTTCTTAAGCGCGTCGGCCAACCGGCCCAACAACGCCTCCACGAGATCGTCCGGTTTGATTTCGCTGATACCGGCGCAAAACGTGAGGCAGATCGGTTGGTCGTCGTGGAGGAACGTCGTTCGTTCGATCTTCTGTCGAAGGACTTCGATTTTCTTGATGGCTGTTCGCGGGCCAACGTCGACCGGCATGAAGAAAAACTGATCTCCGCCGAATCGGGCGACGATGTCGCCGGTGCCCGCCTCCTCGCGAAGGATTTGGGCCATCTGCACAATCACCTTGTCGCCAACTGCGGAGCCATAGGTCTCGTTCAGGTGTTCGAAATGGTCGAAGTTCAATATGCCCGCGGTCATCTGCCGGTTGCGGTGGTGACCGACCTTCCACCATTGATGGAGCGTCACTTCCAGGCCGATCCGGTTGAACAGTTTTGTCAGCCGGTCGTTGTAAAGTTGCTCGGCGACCTTGCCCAAGCGCCCTTCGTAGCGGGCCACAGCCAGGAACGCCTCTTCCTGGCTGTCGCGCAGACGGTGCCGAGCGATGCGCAAGTGGTTCAACTCGCCCAAGAGCCGTGTGTTGGCCGCTTCCAGGTCGGAGGAGAAGTCCATGTGCTTGAGGTTGTTCAACGTCGTTTCGATCTGGGCGGCCTGTTCCATATTGGCCATTTCGATGTCTTCGCCCAACTGGCTCAACTCGCCCAACTCGCCGAGTCGATCGTGCAGCTTGTCGGCCGCCTCGCTCTGCTCGACCAGGTAGGTCTCGCAGTCTTCGGTCAGTTCCTTCAGGCAGGCCTCGATCGTCTCCTGGTCGGTCTTGCCGGCGCACTCTCGCAGGCGGGTATCCAGCGACGTGGCCCGGGCACCGCTTTTCATCATGGCGATGTTGAGCTTCAGGATGGACGTCTCGACATACTTCTCGTCGAGGTTCCAGACTTCCGGCCCGTCGGCCTCGGCTTCTTCGGTCACGACTTCTTCAGAGGCCCGCAGGCCGTCTTCCTCGTCGTCGAAAGGCTCGTCGAAGAGGTCGTCCAGCGACGAGTCGTCTAGCAGGGCCTCGATGTTGCCGTTGGCATCGCCGCCGAGCATCGCGTTCAACTCGCCGGTGACGTCGACGTCGTCAAAATGGACTCCGCCGGCCGGAGACGCCCCGCCCGAGGCCAGCGCGTCCCACGCGTCCAACAGTGTGGGCGGACCGTAGCCCAGCTTCACCGCCAGGACGAATCCCAGGGCGAGGTTCACTAGGCCAATGACCAACGTCAGGAAAACCACCGTCGATGCCTCCTCGCGGGCGCGCACCACCTGCGACCTTGTCCCTAAGGACGTTCCACCTCCAACTCTAGGTCACCAGGGCCCCCGCTTTGGCCAATCGGACCAGCAGTCCCACTCTGACGAGGGGGATTTGGCTTTGTTGCTCCCCGAAGACCGGCGGTCGGCCGCAACCTGGTGTGGCGCATACTGTTCACGCTTGGGCAATCTGCTATACTGCGTGGTCGCCTCGGACCACCGAGGCAAGACCTCCGGCCGAGGGGCGTTAGCCCGGCGAGGTTGGCCCGTGGGAATCGTCGGGCGGCCCGGCCTGGAGGGCGTCTACTTGATGTGTTGACCCACGCAGACTCATTTTGGGAGGGAACCCATGGCAGTCACACGCATTCCCCTGGGCAACGTCGACGACTCGGCCGAGAAGTTGCAGGCCAAGTTGGAGATGAGCACGGCCGAGATCGGCCTTTCGGTTCGCACGACGAACTGTCTGGAAGAACGTGGCATCTTCACCGTCCAGGACCTCTTGAACTGCACCCGCGAGGACCTCTTGAGCATCTCGAACTTCGGCGAGAAGACGCTCGAAGAGGTCTACAAGGCCCTGGAAGGAATCGACCTTTACCGGACATCCTGTCGGGGGAACCAGGTTGAGTCGTAGTTTCCGCGTCTATGCAAAGAAACGCGGCAACCGCCGAACCGGGTCGGGACGACTCGGCGGCATGGGAGAGATGGTCTTTTTTTCCATCTTCTTCCTGGCCGGCTGGGTCGGCCTCGGGCTGGTGCTGGTCACACTCGTCGTTCCGGAATGGCGGGCCAACCACGAGTTCGTCGAGACGATCTGCGTCGTCCGGGGCAAGGAGATCGGCGAAAAATCGGACGACGACGGCAAGTCCTATCGGCCTGAAATCCAGATCGAATACACCGTCGGCGGCCGCACCTACGTCACCAAGACCTATGACGTCTGTGGAACCTACACGCCCGGGCGTGAGCCCAAGGAGGCGATCCTCGATCAGTACCGGATCGGCGGCGAGTATCCCTGCTGGTACGATCCGACCCGACCGGACGTGGCCGTGTTGGTCCGTGGCTACAGTTGGTGGTTCTGGCTCATCGGGCTGGTGCCCATCTCGTTCATCCTGATCGGCGGCATCGGGCTGGTCTATCGCTTGATGCGATGGGGCAAGTCGCCCGAGCATCTGGCCGCCGAAGCCGCGCGACACCGCCCATTGGAACCGGACGCGGCCGATGACGAGGCCGACTTCCCCAACGTCCCGCCCGGCGCCGACATGACCAACAGTCCCGGCACGCAGTTGCGATACCGGCTGCCGATCAGCACCTCGGCGGTCTGGACGGTCGTTATCGTGTTGTTGGTCTGCCTGTTCTGGAACGGGATCGTGGCGACGTTCCTCGTGCCGATCATTCGAGGGCACCTGGCCGGCCGGCCCGAGTGGTTCCCCACGCTGTTTCTCATTCCGTTCATACTCGTCGGCTTAGGGCTGATCTTTTTCTTCTTCCGACAATTGCTGGTGGCCACGGGCGTGGGCCCGACGTTGCTGGAGATTTCCGACCATCCGCTCCGCCCAGGTCGGACATACCAGGTCTTCCTGTCCCAGGCCGGCCGGTTGCGGCTGAAACGGATTCGCGTGCTGCTGGTCTGCGAAGAGACGGCCCGATACCGCGAGGGGACCGACACGCGGACCGAGACTCAACGTGTCTGGGAGCAGGAACTCTGCGCGTGCCGCAACATCCAGATCCAGCACGGCTTGCCGTTGGAGGACCAGTGCGAATTTTGCGTCCCGCCGGGGGCCATGCACTCATTCGAGAGCGACAACAACGGCGTCGCCTGGAAACTGGTCGTC
>JAFGFF010000014.1 GCA_016931075.1 Pirellulales bacterium
CCATCTCGGGGCGACGAGTTGTTTCGTTGGCGACAACACCGATCTGATCCTGCTGCGCGACGCGTTGGGCCTGGTGCGGGACCGGCTGGTCGGAGTGATCGACCGGCTGGGTCGGTTCGCGGCCGAGCATCGGGACATGGCCTGCCTGGCGTTCACGCACATGCAGCCGGCCCAACCGACGACGGTTGGCAAACGGGCGTGCCTCTGGGCGTACGACCTGGTCCTGGACCTGGTCGAGATCGAGCACCGGTTGGCTGAGCTTAAAGCCCGAGGGCCCAAGGGCACGACCGGCACCCAGGCCAGTTTCCTCGAACTGTTCGGCGGCGACCACGACAAGGTCCGGCGGCTGGAGGAACTCGTCTGCCAGAAGATCGGCTTCGACGCCAGCTACGCGGTGACTGGGCAGACGTATCCGCGCAAAGTCGATTCCCAGGTCGTCTCAGCCCTGTCGGGCGTGGCTCAAAGCGCGCACAAGATGGCGACCGATTTGAGACTACTCCAGCACCGCAAGGAGATGGAGGAGCCGTTCGAAAAGGACCAGATCGGCTCGTCGGCGATGGCTTACAAGCGCAACCCGATGCGGAGCGAGCGGATTTGTTCGCTTGCCCGATTCGTGATGAGCCTCGAATCGAGCCCCGCCGCGACCCTGGCCACGCAGTGGTTCGAACGGACGCTGGACGACAGCGCCAACCGCCGGCTCGTCCTGCCGCAGGCGTTTCTGGCGGTCGACGCCGTGCTGATCCTCTGCCAGAACGTGACCGAGCGGCTGGTCGTCTATCCGAGGGTGATCGCCTCCGCGCTGGCGGCCGAATTGCCCTTCATGGCCACCGAAAACATCTTGATGGACGCCGTGGCCGCCGGGGGCGATCGTCAGGATCTGCACGAACGGATCCGCCGCCACAGCCAGGCCGCCGCAGCCGTGGTCAAGCAGGAGGGAGGGCGGAATGACCTTCTAAAACGCCTGGCCGCCGACTCGGCCTTCGCAAAGGTCGACTTGGCCGCCGCCCTCGACCCGTCCAAGTTCGTCGGCCGCGCCCCCGAGCAGGTCGACGCCTTCCTGGCCGACGTCGTCGATCCCATCCGCCGCCGCTATCCCGACGCTCTGGGCGGCGAGGCCGACGTGACGGTGTGAAAGTGTCGTGGAACCAGGGTACACAGGTACCCTCTACGTGCTTCAACGAGGGAACAGTCCTTCCCTGCCGGATAGGGGTATAACCCGAGAAAATCTCGTGAAAGCGCCCGATTTATCGTGCAAAATGCTTGATGTTGTGATGCTGCCCGCATAAATTGAGGACCGTCCTGCTGCGTAGGCAGTCTCCTGACGCAGAGATTGCTCATTGGCCAGTGGGACGGTTCAGTCCGATTGCGGGGAACAGACCTGATTGCCTCCGGGCATGGAGATGCGTCTGTATTGTCCCTCAACGAGTCCGTGGCACGACAGATCGGGAGATTCGGTTTCTGCCGGGTCGCAAGAAGAAGGCGCAGTGCCTCGCGGGCTGTTGGCGTTGGGGGGGGCCCTGGAAGCGTGCATTTCTGATTGAAAGGGAGCACGAACATGAAGCTGCTGTGGAGAATGGCTCTCGCGTTTGTTGTTTGTCTATGCCTGGGGGTGAGTGCGACCCAGGCAGAGCTGATTGCGCACTACACGTTTGACGACGGTACGGCCGCCAATTCCTCGGGCAAGGCCAATCTTGACGGTGTCCTGGTCGGCAACGCGGTCATCGTGGATGATGCTGTCCGGGGCAGCAAAGTTCTTGAACTGGATGGCGTGGATCTCAACGAGAATAGCTCGTACGTTACCATCCCGGATCCGGACGAACAGTTGGATCTGAGTGCCACGGGTACGGGTGAGTGCACGGTGGCGGCTTGGATTTACACGGAACGTGAGGTGAATCCTCACCAGGCCGTCTTCAGCCAGGGCCAATGGAGTGAAGGCGTCTGCCTGATCGTTCGTGGTGATGCCGGCAGTGTGCTGTGGAGCGGCCGGCCTAACAGTGTCATATCGGAGGATATGCCGCCGCGTAGCGTGTGGACGCATGTGGCCATGACGGTTTCCGGTTCGTCAACCACGTTCTACATTGACGGCGAGACAAGTGGTGTCAATCTGGACCGTGGCGGCCCGCTTACTGCTCCCGTTCGTGACAGTGCCATTGGCAAGGAGCAGGCTTTCGAAGCCTCGTCATGGATTCGTTATATCTTCGAGGGACGTATCGACGATTTCCGAATCTACGACAACGCACTGACTCAAGCGGAGATTCAGGCGGTGATGACGGTCCCCGAACCGGCCACGCTGACGATGACTCTGATGTTGTTGGGCAGCTTGGTCGTGCTTCGGATTCGCAGGAAGCGTTAGCAGTTCGCCGGGCATAATGCCCTGCCTGACCAATAGAAGCCCTCGGGTTTACATGACCCGAGGGCTTTCTCTGTATGGCGTAGAGTGCATTCCACCGAGGCATAGCGGGTGCCATGGCCACGCTTGCGTGGCTATGCAGGTGTTTTGCGGGAAGAACATGCCCACGACCGGCGTGGGCATGGCACCCCTTGGATCGTCGGCGGGGGGAGCTCATCAGAGACGAACCACGGTCAGGACTTCATGCTCCTCGTCTTGTCGGGAGTTTCTTCCTGTGACGGATCCCTCCCAGCATCCCGGCGCTCAACAGAAGCACCAAGAGGCTTGGCTCGGGCACGTTGGCGGAGCCGGATTCCGTGGTCCCGGTCCAATTAGCGGCCAGGATCGAGGCGTCGAGGTCGTCGACGCGGCCGTCGCGGTTGAAGTCGCCGTCGGACCAGATGGCGTGAGTGGACTTCAGCCAGTTCTCGGCCAGGATTCGCGCGTCGGCGGCGTTGACCTGACCATCGCCGTTGGCGTCGCCCGGGCCGGGGGCGCCGAGCGACTCGCCAATGAACTCAGGCGTGGCGAAATCGCCCTCCATGTACTCGGGCAGCTTCCAGACGCCCGTGCCTAGCCAGTCGGTGAAGTAGAGCTGCGAATCGGATGGGCTCAGGGCGTCGCCATCGGCCCAGAAGGCGAAAAAGCCTTCGTCGGCGTTGCGGGGCTGTCGGGCGTAGGTGTGGTTGTTGTCGCTGCCGTGGGTCAACTGGCGGGTCTTCTGCCAGGTGTCCCCTTCGTCCTCGCTGATCCACATCTCCATCTCCCCGCCCGTGCTTAAAACCTCGGGTCCCGGATCGGTCGGCGCGATCACGCGCCAAGCACCGTCCTCTTCGACATAGAGCGGGCCGAAGTCGTAGTTGTGGTCGGTCGTGAAGGCGTCCTTGATGACCCATGACGTCCCGTTCCAGTGGGCCGTGTGGAACGTGCGAGGCTCGCCGCCGGCCCCGGGCATGTAGTCGGTCGTGGTCAGATAGAACAATATCGGATTACCCGCGTCGTCGTATTGAACGTCCTTAAGATAGACCAGCAGGCCCTCGCTCTGGTAGTCGTGCACCAGCGCGGCGTTGGTGACCGTGGTCACTGGAGTGGTCAACAGGGTTCCGTCAACCGCCGTCCAGGTTGCGCCCATGTTGGTCGTCTGCATGTAGTAGAGATTGGTTCTGGCGTCGACGTTATTGTCAGGGTGGTAATTGAAGGCGGTACCGACCTTTTGTCCGAACGTCTCGCTGATCTGATACTGTCCGCCGGGCAATCGGACAATCTGGGGTCGCGCGGCCCAGTCGTGGTCCCAGTTGATGCCGTCGCTGCTTGTGTTGTAGACCAGCGCCCGGCCTTGGTCGGTGAAAATGGTGTGGAGGAACAGGAAGCCTTCACTTTGGAGAAACAAGGGCTGACCGTAGGAGAAATTGCCGTCGTAGCCGGCCGGAATGGCGGCGACCTGTTCGAACGCGTCGATCGAGTAGGGCTCCGTGCTGCGGCTGAGGTACGATGCCTGGCTGGTGGAGTGCGAACTAGAGAAAACGAAAATATATCCCTGGTCGTCGATGGCGATGGCCGGATTGTCGTGGGCGTTGGTCGAGTGTCTATCCATTAGGATCCGCGGCCGCGCGACCTGGCCCGTCTGGTGGTCGAAGTAGGAGACCATGTGGTAGAGGGTCGAATTGGTCGCGTCGGTGCCGCCATAGACGAAGAACGTCTTGTCGACCGCCTCGGAGTAGAAGGCGTGCGGCGCGATCTGCTGCGGATAGGTGGCCATTCCGCCCGAGTACTTGTAGTTGCCCGGATCGCCGATGGCGTACCAGATGCCGCGGAACCCATCGGCCGTGGGCAGTTCGTTAGAGATCTGGGCGCCGGTGATGGTCAGGCAATCTAGCGAGAACTGGCGTTCGTCGTTGGCGGCGTTGCCGGCGCCGGAGAATTGATTCATGCCTGAGAGCGTGGCATTGGGATTGCCCGTCCCGGCCGACGAGTCGATGCGCCAGCCCATGCCGTTGCGGTTGAAAGACGTCGACGGATTGTTGTAGTCGGTGACCGTGGCGTCCCACGTCTTCGTGTCGGGATGGATGGTCAGTTGGAAGTTCAGGGTTTGGCCCGCCTGGAGCTGGATGCCCGTGTTCACCTGGCGCGTGGCATAAAACCCCGTGTCTCCCGCAGTTCCAAGACCATTATAAAAGGTCCAGTAACCGACGTCGGACGGATTGAGCCAGGTGGCGTTGCCGCCGTAGGCGCCAATGAGCCAGCCGCATCCGGCCGTGCTTCCGCCGTTCATGGTCGGGAAGTCGTAGATCTGGTAGCGGTCGCTCGAGTTGGTAAAGGTGCTGGCCAGCGCGGCCGCGCTTTCGTCGACACGGTAGAGGAAGCTTATTGTGTAGGGCTGTGTCAGATCAATGCCGCCCGGGCCGGTGTAGTTTCGCCCGACGACGCCGTAGCCGACTGCATTCTTACTGAGGTTGGCGTCGACGTAGAGGTAGTTGTCCGTGCCGGGGACCAGCGGCGCGTACGGATCGTTGTAGCCCGAGTCGCCCAGTGTGCGGACGACGAAATTGGTATACGGGGCGTCCGCCAGGTCGTCGCGCAGCTCCAGCCAAGCCTCGGCCCAACCGTCGCCCGGCTTGCCGGGGTAGGCGTCGACGGTGCCGTAAGAATATCCGCCGTCGAAGTTGGCCGCGACGGTGATTTGGGTCGCTTGTGCGAGGCGGTGTGTCCCGGTGCCCAGCAATGCCAGGATGAACAGGACAGCAAAACGTGGGGTGACAAAACGGGGCATGTGGAGCTTCCCTTGCCTGGATTCGTGGCAGTGAGGGAAGGCCAGATCGCGTTCAGGATAAAGAAAGGTGCAGTGGCAATGTGAGCATCTTTTGCCCACGAGGCACGGATGCTTGCATGGTGGATATTGGAAGACCGCTACACTCGGACTGAACGTGTTCCGGAGCGCTTCCCGCGAACGAACAACGGGGGCAAAGGACGGCATCAAGGCCGCCCTGCCCTAAGAAAGTGCCTTTCAGTATCGCTCCAGAACCAAACGGCCCATCCCGGCCGAGATCACCCCCTCCAGCCGGAAGGAAAGCGGCCGCCGTCCCGGAGTCGGACTCCCGAACGGCGGCCGTCAATAGCTATCAGAACTTGCCTCGGCAAGGAGATGGGGTCACCGCCTTCGCTACCGAGGCTTGATGATTCCGACTACTTCCGCCTCCACAAGGCAACGAATCCGGCCAGCGTCAGCAAGAGCACGAGCGTCGAGGGCTCGGGCACCTGGCTGAAGCTCAGGTTGTCGATGTTCGTGTAGATCTTGGGCTCGCCGTCCGTGTCGATGAACTTGAGGATGTAGTCCTCGCCCAACTCGCCCACGAAGTCGAGACGCACGTTCTCGACGTAGGGAGTTTCGTCGTACGGGCCCGCTTGGACGGTCTTCATGACCTGCATGTCCGACATGCGGATGATCTCCAGATCCCAGGTGGAATCGGCAGCAGCTGGATCGTGGCCAGTTGCATCGCCCATGTCGACCGAATGCAGGATCAGGGCCACGGCATCGGATTCCGTCGTGAACGTGATCGTGGCAAACGTGTCGTTCGGCTCCATGTCCATTTGGGCCACGGGAACGTCGAATCCGTTGTTCGCCATGTTGGCGCCGTTGTGGAACTCCCAGAAATTCGGTGAGGGAGCCCAAGCCAAAGCGATGTCGGGCGTCGCGCCGGTCCCGTCGGTGGTGACGAAATCGTCCGAGTCGCCAGCAACATTGCTGCCGTAGTCTAGCGGAACGTCCGAGTTGTCACCGTGACTGCCTGCAACGCCAAACGTAATGGTCGTCGCCTGACTCGACGCAATAAGAATCAAGAGCACCGCCAGACCGCTGACGGCGCGAAACGCATTTCGCTTCATAAGAAGTCCTCCCCAAAAGTCGTGTCAGAGAAGCTGCATTAACGCACACCGTTGCCTCCGATCTGGTGGACGATCTAGTTGTCGCAACCAGTCTGATCGATGAATAGTGCAACGGCGTGTTTCTCTTGTACTCGGCCTCTTTTGCTCTGGTGATCGCCGCTCGCCGGCCCCCAGATGACGATGCGATCTCGAGTAGGTAGTGACTATCTTCAGGAAGAGAAAAACCCTGATTGGGTCCAATCAACCCTTTTTTTCGCGGCACAATCCGCGCAGGGTAACACAACCCTATGGCCTCAGTATGCCCGACCGGCTGACGAAAAGTCAAATTGCGCGGCCTCGGAACCAGCTTGAATGTTCACGAGTACGTTCGTTTTCACATCGTTCATTCCAGCAAACGCGCGAAAACCGAACATTATCGAACGCATCTGGGCGACAACCTGGTGGTCAGACGACATAATTGGGCAAACATGGACCGATTGCGCGTCATTTCTAGGAAAAAGGGTGTCGCAAATTGAACGCTTCGGAGCGTGAAGGCGTGCCGACTGCTCCAGGCAACGGCACACGGCAGGTACATATCCAGGGAAAGCGACCAACAGACTGACAGAATCCCATGGTTGCAATCGGGCCCATTGCGAAAAGGAACTCAGGTCTCGTTGTGCCCTAAATGCTTTTGTGCCAAAGGAATAAGGTTGCCGTGGAGACTCGTGGCTTGACCCGCGACGCCCCGGCACCCTATACTGGCAGGATGACTATTAGAATAGTCATTACACAGCCGTCATGCTGCCTGGGGGACAACGATGCGAAAACCGAATCTCGGCGATGCTCAACTCGAGGTCTTGCGCTACATCATGGATCACCATCCCGTGACGGTCCGCGAGGTGGCCGACCATGCCGCGCGAACACAAGGGCTGGCGCGGACCACGATCCTGACGGTGATGGAACGCTTGCGAGAGAAACGCTACCTGACGCGGCGGAAGAAGGAGGGCGTCTATCACTACTCGCCAACCGTCTCGGCCGGCGAAGTGCTCCAGGGCATGGTCAAACAGTTCGTTGAAGGGACATTGCAAGGCGCGATGTCGCCGTTTTTCGCCTACCTGTCCAAGCCAGGCAACGTCTCGGACAAGGAGTTTGACGAGCTGAAACGGTTGGTCGACGATCTGGCCGAACAACGCAAGGAATCGAAAGAAAAATGACCGGCGGGGCTTGGGCAGGGTTCTTCGATCTGTGGTTGGAGGCGCTCGTTCGGGCGTCGGTGCACGGAGCCATTGCGATCGGCCTGGTCTGGGCTATCTGCCGCGCGGCGCCCCGGCTCTCGCCCGGCGCGCGGTGCTGGCTGTGGCGTCTGGCCCTATTGAAGATGGTCCTGGCCCTGTTGCCGTTCGGCGCGTTAGATCTGCCCTTGCTGCCGAGCTCCTGGTCCACCGGCTCAAACGAGGCGGCGACCGGTCCTCGTGTCCCGGCCACTGCGCCGGAGGTCGCCTCGCCGGTTGCTTCAACGCCGTCCGGCTTCGAGTCCCCGGCTGCGATCTCAAAGACCGAAACCCCCGGTTCATTTAGCTATAGTGCATCCCCCTCGCCACCAAGCATGCCCTGGGGCAAGCTGGCCCTGTTCACGACGTGGTTCGTGGTGGCGGTGGGCTTTCTGGGCGTCCTTATGGTCCGCGTTCGCGCGGCGCGGCGCGACCGGCAGCAATGGCGGTTGGTCAAGGACCACGACCTGTTGACGCTCAACGAGCGGCTGGCCGGCCAGATCGGGCTGTTTCAGCCGCCAGTCCTGTTCGAATCCGACGCATGCCCCAGTCCGGTCGTCTTCGGCATGATCCGGACGTCGATCATCCTGCCCTCGTTGCTCGTGAAGCGGTCGACACCGGCCGAGATGCAATTGATCCTTGCCCACGAGATGGCCCACATCCGCCGGTGGGACCTGTTGGGGAACTGGCTTTCGACGGTCGTCTCGGCCTTTTTCTTCTTCCACCCGCTGGTTTGGCTGGCCCTGCGCGAGAGCCAACTGGACGAGGAACTGGCCTGCGACGAGCTGGCCGTGCGGCAGCCCGACGCGTCGGTGGCCGACTACGGGCGACTGCTGGTCGACCTGGCGACTCGGTTTCAACGAGTGGGCCTGCCCGTGGCCACGGTCGGCATCACCGAGTCGTTCCAAGTATTGTTAAAACGCCGGCTCCGCGCGCTCAAGACATTCGGCGTCCGGTCGCGCGGCATTCGGGCGTTGTCGTGGGCGCTGGCTGGCGTCGCACTGATCGGGTTGCTGCCGTGGCGGTTGGTGGCCGCTTCGTCATCGACGACAAATGCAAAAACCGTTCATGAGGCATTCGTCCAGGCTGTCGAGCCGGTGGATGCCCGGTGTCGTGAACGGGTTGTGGACGTTCAGGCCAAGTCGGGGCCGTGGACCATCGCCGTCGATCGGGTTCGCCGCCACGCCGGCGACGGTTTCGCCATCACGGCCGTCCCGAGCGGCCTGCCCATGCTGTCGAGTAGGCGTTTTCCTGAAGTCGAAGGGAACGACCGGCAGCCCGATCTGATTCTCGATCTCGTCGTGAAAGGGCCAAAGACAGACACCCAAGGGCAATGGATCTGCGGCACAACCGGGCCTTTGTGGGCGGTTGACGATCAGGGCCGCAAGTGCGGTTTCGTACAACTGGACGACGTCGAGCGTGTTCAAGCCCGGGGCGTCGACTACCCGACCGGCGACGGACGCCTGGCCATCCACCTGCGTCTACCGAAAGAAAAACAGGCCATTAAGAAGCTCCGATCGGTCCAAGGCACGCTGCTCGTCGTCGAAGGCCGCGTTCACCGATTGGAGTTCGACGAGTCGGACGTCTCGCGTCTGTTGAACCGGACGCCGAAGAACCCGGTTAGATATATTTCCAGAAAATATCCCGGGCACGACGGACCGGACACGGTCGCGATGACCGACGTCGAACGGGCCGAGGACGGTTGCAACGTGCTTCTGGCCGTCTCCTGGCCGCCCGGCCCTCACTATGACTTGACACTGAAATACAACAAGCAGGTCCTGGACGCCTACAGCCGGATGAACGTCGTTCTGAACGACAGCCTCGGTCGGACGCACCTGCCGGGTTACCGGTGGAATGGCGGGACGTTCGACGACCCGAGCGGGCCGACGATCGCCGTGTGCGACGGCAACGCGCGTCTCTCGCGGAGCCAGTGGGCCAGTTGGCCGGCCGCGCCGTGCAGCCTGAGGCGTTTCTCTGACAACATGCTGATGCACCAGTTCCATTTCGATCCGCTGTCAGACGGGGCCACGGTCAAGTCGTTCACCTGCACGATCACCGAATGGACCGGCCCCCCGCGCAAAATCCCCTTCCGCCTCGAGAACATCCCCCTCCCGGAGTGACGCTGGCGGGGTGGCCCCTCTC
>JAFGFF010000106.1 GCA_016931075.1 Pirellulales bacterium
AACGACATTGACTCGATCTGGATCGCCGAAGGCACGTACAAACCCTCGGCCGAACTCGAGCCCGGCGATCCCCGCTCTGCATCCTTCTCGCTCATCGATGGCGTCACCCTCTACGGTGGCTTCTCGGGCAACGAGACCTCTTTAGAACAGCGTGACTGGACCGCCCACGTTGTCACCCTCTCCGGCGATCTTGGCACACCGGATGACAACTCCGACAACGCCTACACCGTCGTCTATTGCGGTGAAACCATCGAAGCCGGACTGGACGGCGTGTTGATTGCCGGCGCGAATGCCAATGGTGCCTTGGACAACGATTTCAAGGAAAGACGATACGGTGGCGGGGTCTTCAACAGGGGAACACTAACAGTCACGAACTCCACGTTCTTGGACAACTCGGTTGAGATGTCTGGCGGCGGAATCTACAGCTACTATGGCACGCTAACCGTCACGGATTCATTATTCTCAGGCAACTCGGCCGTCAGCAGTGGCGGAGGTGGAATTATGAACCGCCATGGAACGCTAACTGTCGCACATTCGACGCTTTCGGGCAACTCTGCCTTATCCGGCGGTGGCATCTCCAGTGTCAATTCGCTGATAGTTACTGATTGTACGATCTTGGATAACATTGCAGACCGTGGCGGTGGGATTGAGCATCACGGTAGCACCCTGATGCTTACGAACAGCACGATCTCAGGCAACTCGGCCAAAGAAGGCGGCGGTATCTATAGCAATTCGAGCCCCGACTCTCTGGTCGCAACGATTACGAATTCCACAATCTCGGACAACACGGGTTTCATTGATGGCGGTGGAATCTGGCAAAGCGGTTTACTATCTATCGAAAACTGCATCGTCCTGGGCAACTTAGCCTATAATGGAGGCGGGATTTTTGGCCACGGCACCTTGACGGTCACGGATTCCGCAATCTCGTACAACTTGGCCACCAGAGGCGGTGGAATCAACCAGGATGCCACACTAACAGTCGCAAATTCCTCGCTCTCGTGCAATCGGTCCCTGATTAGCGGGGGCGGAATCCGCAACGAGTCCGGCAGTGTGACGATCACCAACTCCACGGTGTCGGGCAACTTGGCCAACGCATATGGCGGTGGAATCTCCAACCACTCCGGCACACTGACTATCACGAGTTCCACGCTCTCGGCCAACTCGGTCAACTATAGCAGCAGCGGCAACATCGGCAGCGGGATCTACAGCAACTTCTCTTCCTCGGTAGTCACGCTGAACAATACGATCGTGGCTGCGAACAACACCTCGGGGGGACGTCGAGACGTCTATTGTAAAGAAGGCACGCTTTCAGGTTGCTGTAACCTGATCGGTGACGGCTCGGATCAGTTGGGCTTGGTTGATGGTGTGGATGGGAATCTCATCGGAACGGACGAAGCGCCGCTCGATCCCTTGTTGAGTGATTTCTGTCAGTTCGACAACGGACTTTGGGGACAATACCTCTTGCCCGGGAGTCCGGCTCTGGACGCAGGCGACAACAACCTGGCACTCGATCCGGCTGGCCTGCCGCTTTCGGAAGATATTCGGGGAAGCACACGAATCCAGAACGGCACCGTTGACATCGGGGCCGTCGAGGGAACACCGACGGGCAGCCCCGCCCAGACCTACCTGGTCACGAGCCTCGACGACGCGATTGCCAGTGACGGGATTCTAACCTTCCGGGAAGCCCTCGAAGCATCCAATCGCAACCAACCGGTCGGAGACGCACCTGCGGGGTCTTGTACTGAACAGGATGTGATTACGTTTGCCAGTGGCGTGACGGGATCTGTCCCCGTAGACATTGACGAACTCACGATCATGGGGGATCTGCGCATCGAAGGTCCCGGAGCCGGGCTCTTGACTTTCCAATCGAACGGACAAAATCGCGTCTTTTTGATCTTGTCAGCGGCCTCGGTGTACCTGGATGGAATGACCATCACCGGCGGTTCAGCCATAAATGGTGGCGGGATATGTAGTTTCGGACCTTTGATCGTGGCCAACAGCCTGCTCTCGGGCAATGAATCCGATGAGTATGGCGGTGCGATCTACTGCGATTCCGACGCACTCACGCTTGTGAATTGCATCATCTCCGACAATACGGCTCACTATGGCGGTGGTATCTTAAATCGTGCCAATATGCTGATCGTTACAAACTCCACCATCTCGGGTAACACAGCCGATGTCGGTGGCGGCATTGTGTCCAGTTCCATTACTTTCAATACTTTGAGTGTTGCCAACTGTATTATCTCTGGCAACTGCGCGAAAAGTAGTGGTGGGATTCGCGACTACTCCGACATATCGACAATCACAAACTGCTCGATCTCTGACAACGTAGCTTCCGTCAGCAACGGTGGCGGGATTACTCATTACGATGGCATAATGACGCTCACGAACAACACAATCTCAGACAACTCGGCTGTTACATATGGTGGCGGAATCTACAACTCCAGCACGATTGCTGTCACGAACTGCACAATTTTCGGCAACTCGGCCAGCGACGGTGGCGGAATCTACACCAAAGACTTTTTTTCCGCAGTGACGTTGAATAACTCAATTGTTGCCACCAACAACGGGACATCGGGCCCTGATCTTTATCGCTATTCAGGCACTCTCTCCGGCTCCTTCAACCTGATCGGCGACGGCGCCGGCCAGTCGGCGCTGGTCGATGGAGTAGATGGCAATCAGGTCGGCACATTCGGCACACCGGTCGATCCGATATTGGACACTCGGGGTGTGCCAATATCGGGCAGCCCGGCAATCAATGCGGGCAGCAATGCGCTGGCGGTGGATGGGCAGGGCAGTCCGCTGTTGGTCGATGCCAGCGGGCGGCAGAGGGTGATTTATGGGGCGGTGGATATCGGGGCCTACGAATACGGCCTGCCGGGCGATGCGAGCGAGGATTATCAGGTAGGGCCCGCCGACGCGGCCGTGTTGGCCAGTCATTGGCTTTCCAGCGACGACGTCTCCTGGGACGACGGCGACTTCAACGCCGATGGCCGGGTGGACGATCTGGATGCGTCGATCATGGCGGCCAATTGGGGCAACAGCGTGCCCGAGGGCAGCGGGCCCGAGCAAGCCCAGACACCGGTGGTGGTCGAGGGGGCGAGGTTGGTGGGACCGAGAAGGCTGGAAACGGCCGGGTTGGTTGCGCCGGCGAGGACGGTGTTGAGCTTGGCGGGCCGAATGCAGACGCCGGTCGAAGGGGCGGGCGTGGCGCAGGCGTCACGGAGTGCGACGGTCCGGCCGCGGTTACAGGTTCTGGCGCATGATATGGCCTTGGCCGCGCTGTTTGGGCAAACGTCGGTCCGTGAGATCGGCACTCTTTCGATTGCTCGCCGCAAGCCCGGCCCGTTGGCGCGACCGATGGTGGACCTGGCGATGATGGAAGTGTAGTTGGACGTAGCGTCCATGCTACTGAAGCTTCGACTCCGAACCGGTGCGTTCGAGGAACGGGGTGCCGCCGGACCAGGTGAGGTGGATGGTGAGGGCGTCGGTCGGTTCTTCGATGCGGGCGCTCAGGTCGGAGGTGTTGAAGTTGGCGTACTTCTTCGGCGCGTGCCAGCGGCAGGTGGTGGAGTTGACCACTTCGTTGGCCGTGACTTCGATGCGATGGGCGCCCGGCACCGCGCCGTCAGACCCGTCGTAGCAGGTCAGGACGAAGCGTCCGTCGGGCCCGATCTGGCCGCCCGAGGCACGCGCGCCCTCGGGCACGAAGCGGATGTAGCCCCGAGTGAGCGGTTGCCCGTCGATGAGGACCTGGCCCGCGACGGGCACCCGTGTCGGACGACCATCCGAACAACCGGCCGCCAGGCAGACAACCCCGAGGAGCAAGATCCAACGTCGGGGGGACGAAACACGAGCGATCATCACGGTGTCTTCTCTCTTCTTTTGGTAGTCCCACGGGTGCCATGCTCCACGCTTGCGTGGGCATGTTTTCATGGGGTGTCGCGGTCTCCACATGTCCACGCGAGCGTGGACATGGCACCCTTTATTAAAACGAACTCAATAGCGGTCGACGTTCAGGGCGGAGCCGTCGGCGCGGTCCGAGAGGCAGCGGTAGGTGGCCAGGTCGATGTCGTCGGTGATGAACGTGACGTGTCCGTCGGCGAAACCGAACTGGGCTCCGCCCGTGTGGTGGCTTCCGAAGGCGGCGTTCCACTTCACCGGCGGCCAGCTCTCGTCGAGCGTGCCCATGCCGGGCGGGGTGTTGATCGGGTTGACGGTCGACCGGAGGCAACTGAAGTTGCGAAACCCGGCCGTCCACATGTTCAGGGAGTCCTGGGTGTGGGCGTCGACGACCTCGCCAACGCAGAGCGTGTTGCTCAGCCCGTCGGTCACGTCGCGGACGGCGAACTGGATGCGATACTGGAACAGGCCGTTGTTCTCGTACTTGACCGGCACGTCGTAGAGCGGCGGGCCTTTGGATCCGAGCACCATGGCGTAGCTGCCCGTGGCCACCGGCGAGTCGCCCGTGTGGGCGGCGAACGTCGTGAACGGCTCGGCGTTGTCGCTGGGACACACATAGGCCCCAGGCCGTTGGGCGACCGCGGCCAGGTTGGCCGGCGTCCACGCGGCCGGGATGTTGTCGCTCCACGGCCCAAGGCTCAGGTCGAACAGATCGAACAGGGTCTGCATTTCCATGTAGGGAAGGATCGAGACCAGCGTGCTAGTGCCGGCCATGCCCGACGGGTAGACGGCGTTGCCGCAATAGGCCGGATAGGCCGTGGGGGACGTTTTGCCGTCGCAGCCGAGCCGGCCTGGGGGGAAGACCTTGTGGGCCGTTTCGTAAGCATTGACGGCCAGGGCGATCATCTTGAGGTTCTTGCCGCACTGGATCCGCCGCGCCGCCTCCCGCGCCGCCTGCACCGCTGGAAGCAACAACGCGATCAGGATACCGATGATCGCGATGACGACCAGCAGTTCCACCAGCGTGAACGCTCGACGACCAGACGTTGAAGAACGATCCATTCGCGGCACTCCTCGGTTTGCTCTCTATCCCAAATACTTGATTCTGTTCCGCCGTCGAAGCAACAGGAC
>JAFGFF010000107.1 GCA_016931075.1 Pirellulales bacterium
ACGACATGGTATATGTCGTCCTCGAAAACCGCGTCCATGTCCAGATCAATTCACCCAAAAAACGTCCCCAGGGCGTGAACGGTTACGTCGCTTTCTTCTCGGCGATTTGGGCCGCGATCTTGCGCTCCTCCAAATCAGTCCAAGTCTCGTCGATGCGGGCCAAGAGCGTCTTGCCGCCGATGACTTTCGTGCCTTCGTCGACGGGTAACTTAACCACCTTGCCGGCCACCTCGCTGGGAATCGTCGCCTTGCGGACGGCGATCAAGTCACCAACAAGTGTCTTGACAGGAACGATGGGCTTGCGCTGGATCGTTCCGACTCGAACGAGCATCGCTTTGGGGCCCCGGCTTCTTTGTTTCACCGGAGAGGCGCCATTCTTATTCCCCGCCCCCTGAGCGGCCGCGGGATCGCCGGAGAGGAAACCGCTTACGTCCAGCCCGTAGTAGCAAATGAACCCACCCAGCAGGAAGCCGGTTGCAAACAATGCGAGGACTCGCGTTAGCGTCTTCCCGGTCATGGTTCGTCTGGAGGGAGACGTCTCAGCCATTCGACCATCGGACTTTCTCCGCCTGTGCCGGCGGTACGGAGAGAATGGGGCGGGATAACCGGGGCTCCCACGGTGCGTCTTGCACTCCGCGAAACGGCAATCCTCATGCGCCCACGTTAGAAGCTCACCCGGCGGATGCGGGCCACTGTGTTCGGTGTGATTCAGTATGTGCGAGACGCTGGGCATGTCCCAACATCCCAAGCTAGGTATCGAGAATTCCATCAAAATACCTATTTTGCATTATATCTTCACGTCATCGTGCGTCGCAAGGTCCTTGTTTACCGAGATAGTCAGGATCGTACCCCGTCGACGGGGAAGCCCAAAGTCGACTGCTGTCCAGGAATGTGGCGGAGGCGGCCGGATTTTGCTATGCCGTATCGTCAAGAACTCGGACCGCTTTGGGGGGCTCTCTGTTGCCGTTGCTGAAGACCAGCAGGTGGGAAGATGCTCGCCATCGTCGACGGCGAAGACAATACTCCCGGCATAAACCTCCATAGCCGTAGTGGCGTCATTCGGATTTTCATCAATTCCAAGACAAGTTGAAAGCAAAGGAAAACGAGAAAGCCAAAACAGGGACGTAGACAGGGCGATTGCCTCCAGCCGATAGTGACCACCCGCCGGTGCTACGTTCTAATTCTGGAATAGGGTGCCTTGGAGAAGGACGCCCATCAGGTGTCGGATGGTCGGTGCGATAGACACAGCACCCCGTCAGAAAAGTCTAATTGGCGTCCAGTCGCCCCGATACAAAACGCCCTTTGCAACCATGAGTTGCAAAAGGCCTTCTTCTCTGTGGCTTCGACAAGTCGAGTCCCATACTGCGCGGGTGCTGCACTCCGATTGTCCTATTGTGCAATTCGGAGACTGATCGAAGTGACTTCGTTTGGCTACGTTGCCAAAGAATGGCCGCGTAGGCAGGGAGAGCGAGTCACGCATCGAACGGCAGCCAAAAGCTGAAGATGGGTGTACCACAATGGGACATGAAACCAAAAGGAGCCAGCACTAGGAGAGGTATGTACCACAGGAAATAAGAGCATAAGAGCGATGCCTGTTATAACATATCGCGTTTTTTTAACTGATGACATAATTAGTATATTGCGTGCATTCAAACATTACCTTGGAGGTAAACTCGTCCCTTTGCACAGGTTCATTTTTCATGGAATCTCATTGACAACCCACCGACATATTGGTACACGTGATGTCGGTACGTCTTGCATACTACATGAACGGAGCGAGACGGGTAATCAGGACCGGTGAAACATGAGTTCCATCGAAAGACACGGAACCGACCGGATAGCCCAGCGGCTTCGGCGCCTGGACCTGACTGGGGACGGGGACGGGCGGCCCAAGTACGAACGTCTACGGAAGTTGATTGCGGCCGAAGTGACTGCTGGGCGGCTCTGTCCAGGAGAAGCGCTTCCGTCAGAGAAACAGTTGGCCGAACTCTTTCAGATTGCGAGGACGACCGTACGTCAGGCCCTAACGGAATTGGAGCAGGACGGTCTCGTTCGGCGGCGGCACGGCACGGGGACATTCATCACCGAGTTGGCCGATCGCAATACACACGTGGGTTTGAACGTCTTCGCCCTCATCGTGCCCAGCACCACGACAGGCTTCTGGCCTGCACTGCAGAAGGGCTTCGAGGCCCAGGCGGCGACCATCCACCGGCAAATCCTCTTCTGTGACACAGACAACAACCTGGACAAGCAGGGCAATGCGATCCTCCAGTTGGTGCAGAAGCGTGTGGCCGGCGTAGCATTCGCTCCCACATCGACACCTGCCACGCCCAGCTATCAGATCGAGCATCTACAGCAGCACGGTATCCCCGTGGTGTTCTGTCATCGCGGAGTCCCGGGGATTAAGGCGCCGCTTCTGGCAATTCCGTTTGTCGACGTGGGGCGCAAAGTGGGTGAACTCCTGGTTCGGCATGGCCATCGTCGGGTTGCGCTCTTTACCATGCACGAACGTACCGAGGCTGGTAGTGGATACGAGAACGGTTTACGCAACGCGCTCGAGGCGGTAGGGGCACCTTTGCCAAAAGAGCTAGTCCACTGTGGCACGACTGGGTCTCCCGATCCGTCGTTACAAACGGATAGTGTCTTGCAGGCACTGGAGATGATGTTGGCCCGCGAGGCCCGCCCAACGGCGATCGTAGCCAGCTTCGATCCGCTAGCCGAACTCATCTATTTGTTGCTTAGCCAATTAGGAGTTCGCGTTCCCGAGGATATTTCATTGGTAGGGGTTGGCGGCACCTGGCGTCACGGTGCGATCACGTCACGCCTGACGTCGATCACGATTGACGAGGAAGAAGTTGGCCGGAGGGCCGCCGAGATACTCCACGAGATCGGCGAAGGCATCCGGCCGTTTTTCGACGATGAACGGATACCCGTTTCCTTGGGGCTGAGTGACGGGCAGACGGTGGGGCCGGTTCCAGCAAGCTGAGGAGTTGACAGCGAGGGTTCGATTGTTGAATTGACATTCGGCAGGAAGAGGCCACCTACTAGAGAACGGAGTATTGCCTGTCAACTACCAGTTTCGCGATCATGAGATCCTTGGGAACGATGACTGCTGTTATCCATCGTAAGGAAAAGGGAGGACGAGGCGCTGAAGAGTGGGCATCAGGGCATCAACATTGGTTCTTGTTTCTCGAAGGGAGGGTACAGATGCGTTCTCGAATCCACTTGACCTCGGCGGCAATGGTTCTAACCATCACGTTGTTGGGGGGGCTCTTGACCGGAGACGTCCGAGCAGAGACGGTTCTTGTCGGTCATTGGACGTTGGACGATGGGCAGGCCGATCCGGGGGCGACCACGGCCGTAGACTCGGCGGTTCCCCCAGCCAGCAACGGCGATTTGCTGAATTTCACCGGGACGTCCGGATGGGCAGCCGGTCTGATGGGCGGCGCGCTGGACTTCGACGGAGTCAATGATCGGGTCGACATGGGAGCGACCGCCGAGTTGGATCTAACGGGTGATTTGTCGATGGCCTTCTGGATGAAGCCGAGCGGTGCTACGGCGAACAATCGGTACGGACCCCTAGTCGGAAAGAACCAATCCGGCGGTCCCACCAACGACGCCTACTTTACCGATATCGTTACAGGAAGAAGCGTTTCCGGCGACACGAATATCCCTGCGGGCACGATCGAGTTTGGCATCACGGAAGGAGGCGTCAATACACTGCTCCGCAGTTCGAGCACATTAGCCGTGAACGAAGGTGATTGGCGACATATTGCCGTGGTATTCGAGGCCGGGTCGCGAATGGCCATTTATATCGATGGACAATTGGACGCCGAGTTGACCACCGGCGTCCCAACGGCCTGTGCCAGCACGACGTATCCCTTCGGTCTGGGTAACCTGGGGCAGGGCTCCAGCACTGATGCTTACTGCTACAACGGTATGCTGGATGACGTCCGTGTGTACTCGGGAGCTTTGACTCAGGCACAGATCGCAGCGATCATTCCAGAGCCCACGTCGCTTGTCCTGATCATAGGCGGTCTTGTCGGACTGTTTATTTGGCGCGGCCGGAGAAGAGTGTAGACAGACTGGAACACAGCAACATGAGAGAGGCCACCGCCCGCGCGGGAACGCCGCTTGGTATCCCTGTGCCGGATGACTCCACAGAAGAGTAGCTGTTTTCGGACACTCAGTAGACGAGGCGAGATAGTCCCGCAAGAAGCAGATGCCTGTCCACGGGTATGTGTTTCCCGATCGTGGTACGTGGACATGATCCGAATGCTGCTTGAGGAAATGTGAGGAACACGTGGACGAGGCACTCGGGGACCTTCCCGGTTGTTGGACGGCGCTAACGTAGCGACCATGCTCCGGCAAGAGATATCTCATTAGGTCAACGGAGATGCTTCAATAGTTTTTCGCAACGGAGGACGTTGCCATGTGCGCGGACGTGAGACGACTTATGGGGTGCATGCTTACCGGCTTAGCCGTGATCGTGACAAGCCCCCCCGCCTTTTCCTTGGCGGACGATCTGGATCCTATCGCCTATTGGGCGTTGGACGACGGGCAATACAATCCTTTTTCGTTGACGGCATTCGACTCTACATATGGCGGCAACGACGGCACGCTGTGGAACTTCCCTTCGATACCCACCTGGGGTCCTGGCGCCTATGGCGGCGCGCTTGGATTCGACGGAGTGGATGATCGCGTGGATATGGGCAGCCCGCAAGCGTTGGACATTACGGGCGCCGTTTCCATGTCTCTCTGGATGGGACGGCTCGGTCCCAACAGCGCATCGTATGCGTCGCTGGCTGGGAAGAACTTCTCCGGCGGTACGGCCAACGACAGCTACTATCTTAGCTCGATGTCCAATTCGCAGATTGTCTTTGGCATTACACCAGCCGTTGGTGAGCCGGTTACGCTGGGCAGCAATATGCTCATGCCCAATGGAACATGGCACCACGTCGCGGCCGTTTTCGAACCGGGCGCCCGTATGGCGCTCTATATCGACGGTGTGCTGGACAACGAACTGACGGTCGGGGTTCCGTCGGAAATCCGCTCCGTGGCGTCCCCTTTTGCACTGGGTAACCTGTCAGCCGGCTCGTCGACCAACTCCTATTGCTTCAACGGCTATCTGGACGAAGTAGCCGTGTACGGAGGGGTGCTGGGGTTGTCTCAGATTCAGTCGCTGGCAACGCCCCCGCCTCCCGGTCCACAGAGCCCCACGCCTTCGGTTCTTGTGGGACACTGGACACTGGACGATGGTCAGACAGATCCAAACACGCTGACGGCCGTTGATGCAACCTCTGGCGGAAGCGACGCAACGCTGTTGAACTTCGACGTGCCTCCCTCCTGGGACACCGGCCGTATTGGCGGGGCCCTGCGATTCGACGGGACCAACGATCGGGTTGACGCGGGGACAACCGCTCCGCTTGATATCACGGGTGATTTGTCGATGGCATTCTGGTTGAAACCGACGGGCACGGGATCGGCAAAGTACGGTGCACTCCTCGGAAAGAACCAGTCCGGGGGAGCGGACGAGGATGCCTACTTCGCCGATATTGTCTACACCAGAAGCGTTACGAACGCCGTCGTTCCCGAAGGGACGATTGAGTTCGCCATTACCGAAAACGGGGCGAACAACGTGTTGCGAAGCGCCACAGCCATCTCTATCGATGACGAAGCCTGGCATCATGTCGCCGTAACATTCGACGCCGGGTCGCGCATGGCCCTGTACCTCGACGGGCAACTTGATGCGGAGCTGATCCTCGACGTGCCGTCGGCCTGCGTCAGCACGCTTTCCCCGTTCACTCTCGGCAATCTGGGCGTCGGATCGTCCGTGGACAACTATTCGTTCGACGGTCTCCTGGACGACGTCCGCGTTTATACGGGTGTGTTGACTCCCGAGGAGGTTGCGGCATTGGCCAGAATGGGGAGCGTGCCTGGCGATGCGAATAACGATGGTAGCGTGAACGCCGCGGATGCCGCGATTCTAGCCAGCCATTGGCTCGCCAACGTTACCAGAGGCGCACTGGACGGTGATTTCAACACCGATGGGATTGTCAATGACCTGGATGCTTCGATTCTGGCAGCCAATTGGCAGGGCAACGGTGGTCAAACCCTCGTGCCCGAGCCGGCGTCTTGGTTGTTGCTTCTGACGGGTCTGCTTGGGGTTCTTGGCAGTCGCATTCTGAGAAGATAGAGAGAGAGTCCATTCCATGTCGCTTTCACCGTGTCGCCGTATCGTCCTGCTGACGACGATCGGATGTCTGTGGATGTTGCAAGCGTCCAGGGCCTGGGCGTTAGAGCCGTTTTCGGTCGTGCTCCTGCCCGATACGCAGAAGTACACCCTCCAGGATCCGACGAACAACCGTTACAGCATCCAGACGTCGTGGATCGTGAACAACATGGAAACGGAGAACATCAAGTTCACAATCCACCTGGGCGACATCGTCGAGAATAACAACCTGTATCCCAGCCAATGGGCCATCGCCGACGCGGCGCATGCCATTCTGGAACAAGCACCGGTCCCGATGCCCTATAGCGTCATGCCCGGCAACCACGATATGTCGGGTTCCGGCGAACCCAACTACACACGAGATTCTACCCTCTACAACCAGTATTTCGGCCGGGACCGGTTCGTCAATCAACCTTGGTATGGCGATTCGTTCGGAACCACGAGCAACAACAGCAACTACAGCTTCTTCAGTTCGGATGGCCTGGATTTCCTGGTCCTGAGCCTGGAATTGATGCCGCGGGATCAAACACTCGACTGGGCCAATGACGTACTAGATGCCTATCCGAACCATCGCGTGATCGTGGCCACACACAAGTACTTGGAGCTTGACGGTTCACGCGACACCGATACGGTTTACGGTAACTTCACCGGCAACAATGCGGACCAGGTCTTCGACAAGCTGATCAAGGATCATGAGAACGTATTCATGGTCGTTTGCGGGCACGTGCATGGTGAAGCTCTGCATGTCGCAACCAACACGGCAGGCAAACCAGTCTATGAAATTCTCGGCGATTACCAGTCTTTGCCCAACGGCGGCGATGGCTGGCTCAGGATGCTTCGGTTCTTCCCCGAGACGAACGAGATTGTAGTAGGCTCCTACTCGCCTGTTCTCGATCAGAGTAATCTCTTTGGTCAGTACACGCTCACCTACGACATGGGAGGAACGACGCCCGTCATTCCTCCCTCACCCGTCAACCTTGCGGCACATTGGACATTGGACGATGGACAGGCAAATCCTGTTGTCCGGATCGCCGCCGATGCTTCACCCAATAGCTCCGACGGCACCCTTGTGAATTTCAGCACCGTTCCTTCTTGGAATGAAGGAACCCTTGGTGGCTCGCTGAGATTCGATGGGTCCAATGATCGTGTGGACATGGGGCCCGCAGATGCATTGGACCTCACCGGTGATCTGTCGATGGCTTTCTGGTTGAAACCCACTGGGGCGGGATCTGCTAACTACGGCCTGCTGGTTGGCAAAAACCAGTCGGGTGGACCGGCGAATGACGGGTATTTTGCCGACATCGTCTATGTGAAAAGCGTCACCGGCAATTCGGTTGCGGCGGGGACGATCGAGTTCGCCGTGACCAGCGGAGGCGTGAATACGGTACTAAGAAGCTCCAGCACCCTCGCACTTTCCGAGGATGCCTGGCATCACGTCGCCGTGACCTATAGTGCCGGGGAACGGATGGCGATCTACATCGATGGCCTCCTGAGTGCCGAAATGACCGGCGGCGTTCCCGTCGCCTGTGCCAGCACGTTGTATCCGTTCAGTCTAGGCAACCTGGGACAGGGATCCAGCACCGATGCGTATTGCTTCAACGGCCTGCTCGACGACGTTTGGGTCTTCGAGGGCACGCTGACGCCGGGACAAATAGGTCGGTTGGCGTCCGGTATGGAACCGTTTCTGCCGGGCGATGCCAACGGTGACGACCAAGTGGATGCCACGGATGCAGCCGTTCTGGCAAGCCATTGGCTTTCAGCCGTGGCAAGGGGAGCGTGGGACGGCGATTTCAATGGTGACGGTTACGTTGACGACTTGGATGCTTCGATCCTGGCAGCGAACTGGCAAGTCGGCGTGCCGGCCGAATCGGTGCCGGAGCCGATGGTCGCCATGTTGCTCTGCACCGGGTGCATCCTGCTGGTGGCAAGGCAGTATCTTTTCGAATGTGTCATGAAGAAACACGTCTTCCGAAGCGAGGTTGAAGGATGTATTCAACCAGACGATACGACCAAGTGCGTGGTTTCACGCTCGTGGAGCTTCTGGTAGTCATCGCGATTATCGGAATCCTGATCGCGTTGCTCTTGCCGGCGGTTCAGGCAGCACGTGAGGCGGCGCGGCGTTTGCAATGCACAAACAAGCTGAAACAGCTCGTGCTGGCTCTACACAGCTATCATGACGCCAACAAGCAATTCCCATACGGGAGTATCTCGTCCAATGAACTGTCGTGGCGGGTCTACGTCCTTCCGTATATCGAACAGAAGGCTTTGTACGCAAGGTTCGATTTTAGCAGGAACCTTACTGTTTCAAACAATCTGGAAGTCGGCCTGACAGCCATCGATGGTTTCTTTTGCCCCAGCGGCACGAACCTGTTTTCCATCTATACCTCTGGCCAAGTCAATGGACAGCAAACGTACGCCGCGCATTATTACGGTGTGGCAGGCCCCGAGGGGGGCGATTCCTCGGGGCAAGCTTACCCCGTGGTTCCCTCCGGGAATCCATCTTACGGAGAGACCGCATTAGGCGGTGTTCTCACCACGGATGTAGCATTTGCATTCTCAGACGTCACCGACGGAACCAGCAATACGTTTGCTATTGGTGAGATCGTCCATGACCATCCTGGAATCTACGGGTACGGAACCGGTCGCGAAGGACGCGCCGTCGGGGGAGGCGATGGACAGCCTTGGGTGCGCGGCAGCATCTCGCGGGCGAACGTCGCGTGCAAGAACGTCGCCTTCGGAATCAATCAACCGGGCGACCTGACCGCCAGAATCGCGTTTGCCAGCCTGCATCCCGGCGGATGCAACTTCGCCAAGTGCGACGGAAGCGTAAATTTCGTTTTTGAAGAGATCGACATCGCAGTCTACAAAGCCACTGCCAGCCGGGATCACGGGGAAGTCGAGGTCATCAACTGATGTCTTGATGAAACTGATAAGCGTCAAGAATTTTCATGCCCTTGACTTCACGAAAACCAATAGCATCTGCCAAAAGCTCAGCACTACAAGTCAGGAAGCAATGTACAAAACAACGTTCGCCATACTGCTTCTGGCTTGTTTCTTCTTGGGTGTGCCCGGGTGTGGCAAAGCCCGGGTACCTCGACACAATCTGTCAGGAAAGGTCACGTTTAAGGGAAAGCCGGTTCCGGTCGGGTTGATCGTTTTTGAACCGGACGCAAGCAAGGGAAATCGCGGACCGCAAGGGTATGCACAGATCTTTGATGGTTGTTACGAAACAGAGAAATTCGGCAAGGGCGCGATGACAGGCGCATTGAGAGTCGAAATCACAGGCTTTCCAGCTGCCGATGGTTCTGAAGAGAATCCAAATACACCCTTGTTTCCACCCTACAAAACCAATGTGTATCTGACGGACAATACGACCACACTGGATTTTGTCGTGCCGATTCGGCCGAAGTGAGCACAGCCCTCGCACCGGACGGGTTTCTTGTACACAACACCCGTCTTCCAACACTCTCACTGAAATTGGTTTCACAACCTCGCGGCAGTTCATATTTTTTGGAACGAAAAATGTGCAGAACTACTCTATAGAAAAAATCGAACCTGGAGGCTGGGTGTGCGTCTATTTAGATATGAGCAGGACGAGCAAGTCACCACGGAAGGTGTTGGTGACGGCTTGG
>JAFGFF010000108.1 GCA_016931075.1 Pirellulales bacterium
ACGGCCGTCTTCAACGACAGCTCCAACGCGTGCCGGTTCATTACCGGCAACGTCCCGGGCATCCCGATGCACACCGGGCACGTCTGTGTGTTCGGCGGCGCCCCGAACGCCGTGCTGCACCCACAGAACAGCTTGCTCTCGGTGAGCAACTGCACGTGGACTTCCAGGCCGATGATGATGGTGTGGGGCATGGGGTGTGGGGGATTGGGGATTGGGGATTGGGGATTGGGGATTGGGGATTGGGGATTTGAAACCGAGCGGGGGGCGTTAGCCCCCTGTTTTGTTCGACGTTCGAGCAATACTCGCTACAGAACAGGGGACTGACGTCCCCCGCTCGGATTTTTAACTTGCTATCTCCAACTCTGGTTCTCGCTGGTGCCAGTCGGTGGCTGTTTGGTACATGTGGGCTCCGCGCAACAGTCGTTCTTCCTCGAAGGTCGGGGCCTGGAGTTGCAAGCCGATGGGCAGGCCGGTGGAACTGAACCCGCAGGGGATCGAGATGCCGGCGATGCCTGCCAGGTTGGTGCTGATCGTGTACAGGTCGAACAGGTACATGGCCAACGGGTCGTCGACCTTTTCACCCAGCGGGAAGGCGGGCGTGGGAGCGACCGGTCCGGCGATCAGGTCGACCGACTCGAACGCCCGATCGAAATCCTCGCGGATCAGTCTCCGTACCTTGAGTGCTTTGAGGTAATACGCATCGTAATAGCCGGCGCTCAGGGCATAGGTGCCCAGCATGATCCGCCGTTTGACTTCCGGTCCAAAACCTTCGGCCCGGCTGTGGCGATACATCTGGACCAGGGCGCTGTCCGTTTCGCTCGCGTCGGCCGGCTGTTTAGTGCGGTGGCCGTAGTGAACTCCGTCGTATCGGGCCAGATTGCCCGAGGCCTCGCACGGGGCGATGATGTAATAGGTCGCCACGGCGTATTTGCTGTGCGGCAGCGAGACGTCTTTCACCGTGGCCCCGAGCGACGTGTAGATGGCGACCGCCTCGCGCACGGCCGAGTCGACTTCGGGATCGAGCCCCGGCCCAAAGTGTTCGCGGACCAGCCCGATCCGCAGGCCGTCGAGCGGCTTGGCGACCGTCTGAGTGTAGGGCGGCACTGGGCGATCGACGGAAGTCGAGTCCAACGGGTCGTGGCCGGCCAGGACTTCCAGCAGCAGTGCGGCGTCTTCGACCGTTTGGGCCAGGGGCCCGATCTGGTCCAAACTGCTGGCGAACGCGACCAGGCCGTAGCGGCTCACCCGGCCGTAGGTCGGCTTCATGCCCGTGATGCCGCACAACCCGGCCGGCGACCGGATCGATCCGCCCGTATCGCTGCCGACGGCCAGGGGAGCCATCCGGGCTGCCACGCACGCGGCCGAGCCGCCGCTCGAGCCGCCGGGGATCCGCGAAAGGTCCCAAGGGTTGCTCGTCGGTCCAAAGGCCGAGTTTTCGTTCGACCCGCCCATGGCGAACTCGTCCATGTTCGTCCGGCCGAGCAGCACGGCGTCGGCCGCCTTGAGCCGGGCGATCACCGTGGCGTCATATGGCGGGCGGAAGTGCTCGAGGGCACGCGAGGCGCAGGTCGTCGGTTCGCCTCGGGTGCAAAGCAGATCCTTGACGGCCACCGGCAACCCCGCCAGACGTCCGACTGGCTTGCCCGCCGCGCGCCGGGCGTCGATTGCTTCGGCCTGGGCCAGCGCGGCCTCGGGATCGACCTTGAGGAAAGCATGGACCTGGCCGTCGACCTGTTCGATCCGCCGGAGGAACGCCCGGGTGACCTCGGCCGACGTGACCTGCCCGGCGGCAAGCTGCCCGAGAAGTTCGGTTGCCGTCAGTTTCGCCAGGGGCATTCGAGTTTCCTTATCGAACGTTGGGCTTACCCTTCACCCAGCATGTAGGGTGGGGCACACTTGCCCCACCAGGTTTTTTAATTGCCGCCTTGAACGCTGATTCCTTCTGACTATTGCTTGGTGGGGCAAGTGTGCCCCACCCTACAGAGATTTCGGTAGTATTGCGGATTTATCCTTCACCCAGCACGGCGGGAACGCGGTAGCATTCGTCGTCGCGTTTGGGGGCGTTGGCCAGGGCCTCGTCGCGGGGCAGACTGGGCCGGACTTCGTCCTCGCGAAGCACGTCGGCCAAGTCCAACGCATGGGCCATCGGTTCGACCGCTTCGGTGTCGACCTCGCCGAGCAGGTCGATGTAATCGAGAATCTGCCCCAACTGCGACGTCATCGTGACCAACTCGGCTTCGGACAAGGCCAGCCGGGCCAAAAGCGACACCTTCTCGACCTCGTCGCGGGAGAGGGCCATGGTCGCGTGACTCCGACACCGGAGGAAACCAATCGAGGGGTGGCACGGGCATCTTGCCAGTGCTGCGACAACGGCACGGGCAAGATGCCCGTGGCGCCCGGATGTCTTTTCGTGACAGAACGCTAGCTCGTGGCCGCTTCGGCCTTGTCTTGCGGCGCGAGCTTGAAGGGGGCGCGGCGGACGCGTTTGGTGACGGCGCCGCTGCGGATGCACTGGGTGCAGACCCGCATCGTCTTGTGGGCGCCGTTGTTCGTGGTGACCCGGACCCGCTGGAGGTTGGGGCGGAACTTGCGACGGGAGATGCCCGTCACCTTCGTTCCCACGCCGCCCATGTACTTGGCCTTGCCACGGTGCGTGACCTTGTTGCCCATCGAAGGGGTTTTGCCACAGACTTCACAAACTTGAGACATCAATCCGCTCCCGCCAACGCGATCCGATTTGTTTTTACGTAACCATACACGGCCCGCGGAAAAGGTGACAGTCACCTTTTGCCGGAACGGCCCTTCGGGTGCTTTGCACAAAAGGTGACTGTCACCTTTTCCGCGGG
>JAFGFF010000109.1 GCA_016931075.1 Pirellulales bacterium
GCGAAACACCAACGCCGCCAGGACGGCCGTCCCGATGCCCAACAGGTAGAGCCCCAGCAGCGTCAGCCCACGCAAATCGAGCCACCCGCCGGCCAGGGCCACCGCCGGCACGAACGCCGGAATCAACAGCGTGTAGACCGGCAGCCGGGCCGAACACGTCATCAGCGGCGCGACAAGGATCGTCGTCAACCGGTCACGTTCGTCACTGATCACCCGTGTGGCCATGATGCCCGGGATCGCACAGGCATGGGACGATAAAAGTGGGATGAACGACCGGCCGCTCAGACCCACCCGGGCCATGAGCCGGTCCATCAAGTAGGCCGCCCGGGCCATGTAGCCGCAGTCTTCGAGAATCCCGATGAAGAAAAAGAGCACCAGGATTTGCGGCAGGAAGCTCAGCACCGAGCCCACGCCGCCGATCACGCCGACGGCCAGCAGACTTTCCAGCGCCCCGCCCGATAGGGATGTGCCGACCAGGCAATGGCGAAGCCCGTCGCCCAACGCAGCCGCGGCCCCGGCGATCGCATCGGTGGCCGGAGCCGCCCAGGTGAAGACGGCCTGGAACATGGTCACCATGACTAGGATGAACACAATCGTGCCCCAGAGACGATGGGTCAACACCCGATCGATCCGGTCCGTGGGATTGGCCCGACGGCCCACGGGTATCGAGAGTACGCCGGAAAGCGTCTTTTGGATCCATGCATACCGGGCCTGCGTTTCGACCCCGGGCACGGAACAATCGGCCGCTTCGAGCCTTGCCCGGGCGGTGGTAAGTGCTTCGCCCAAGGGGCTTGCCGCGTCGGGCACGAGGATGCCTTCGAGGTAGCCGTCGACGTCCAACAACAGCCGCTCGGCCAGCCATCGCGACGAGAGCCGCCGGCGTCCCATTCCCGGACCGCCCGGCTCGTTTTCGTGCCCATAGCCGTGTTGACATGCGTTTCGTCCGTGTTCGCCGTGATGTCCGCGCCTTCGGCCGTAACGTTGTCCGTGTCGGCGTCTTCCTGCGCCCGTGTTCAGGGCGCAGTGCTCGCGCACTCGCGGAGCCAAGGCCAGCACCTCGTCGCAGAACGCTTTCGGGAAGATGGTCTCGCGAACCGGCGTCGTTACCGGCGTGGCGGCTTGCAAGGCCGCTTTCAGTTCTTCGATACCCTGGCGACGGTTGGCCTGGATGGGGACAATCGGCACGGGCAACCGGCGGCGGAGTTGCTCCAGGTCGATTTCGAGCCCTTGGTCCTCGGCCAGGTCGATCATGTTCAACGCCACGACCGTCGGCAGGCCCAGTTCGAGAATCTGGGTCACCAGGTAGAGGTTCCGGCCCAGGTTGGTGGCGTCGACCACGCAAAGGACCAGATCGACGGGCGGTTCGTCGTCGCGGCGGCCCAACAAGAGATCGACCGTGACCATCTCGTCGCGGCTTCGCGGGGCCAGACTGTAGACGCCCGGCAGATCGACTACCTCGCAGACGTGTCCCCCCAGATCCATCCGGCCGGTCTTCTTCTCGACCGTCACGCCCGGATAGTTACCGACCCGCTGGTGCCCTCCGACCAGCGCGCCGAAGACGGTCGACTTGCCCGTGTTCGGGTTGCCGACAAGCGCGACAGTGCAGCAGGGCCAGTCGTGAGGAGACATGAAATTAAAAGCTGTCCTGCTGGCTAACGCCGCGTGTTGAAGTTCATTCTTTCATGGAGGGCCACGCTCCGTCGTGACCGGGAGCCACAAAAAACGGACGCGACGGAGCGCGTCCCTCCAGGCTTTCAAGCGTGTGCCACTGGCTCTACCAGTGTTATGTTGATTCGCAAGTCTCCGATCCACAACACACTGGCACTCTGTAGGAAACGGCCTCTGTGCCGTTCCTCGGTTGACCGAGCCATCAGAACGCCACGGAGGGCGTTCCCTACAGGCACGTGTCATGGTGATAAATCACGATCTGGTTGAGACACTACACTAGGACATCCCCTCGAGTGTTGCGGACGGTCTAACCAGGATGCGGAGTCGGTCGCCCGTGCGGAGGCAGATCTTGTTGCCCAGAGCCCGGATGATGCACGGGTTGCCGGGTCGGAACATCTCGATCCGGGCGCCACGGCACAGTCCGATTTCGTGCAATCGATGGACGTCGGCCGCCTGGCCCTCGACCTGGCAGATTTCGGCGCAATGCCCGGCGGCAAGACATTCGAGGGGAACGAAATCGACCATCAGTCCAACTTGCCTTGACTGCGGATGCGAGTAAAATTGAGACTCATTCTCACTATCTATAGCAATTGTAGCCCTGCCCGGCCCTGCCCGCAAGCTGAGTGAAATCAAGAATTTACCAACATCACCCTTTCGGGGAATTCGCGATGCCCGGGTGTCGCCTAGAACCGGTAATTAGGTAGACTTATGATAAGCTTCGCTTATGACAACACGGTCTACCCGGCTCCAACGCAAATGAACATCGAAACCCTACGCATTTTCTGCGACGTCGTTCTCCATCAGAGTTTTTCACGCGGTGCGTCGGTCAACAGCGTGAGCCAGTCGGCGGCGACCCAGTCGGTCCATCGGATCGAGAAGGAACTGGGCGTCAAGCTGGTCGACCGGGGTAAACGGCCGTTCGTCCTCACTCCCGAGGGCCAGGCCTGCTACGAAGACTTCCGCGAGGTGCTCGAACTTTATGACGCGGCGGTCGCCCGGGTCCGTTCGCTCCGGATGGAGATCGCCGGGGTGGTCC
>JAFGFF010000110.1 GCA_016931075.1 Pirellulales bacterium
AGTACACGGCCTACGACCTGATGGCCCAGGCCGAGCACGCCCCGGGCGCGAGCATCCTGATCGGCTGGGACGAGGCCGTGTTGGACGCAGCGGTTGCCGAAATCGCCCGGCAGTTGGACCAAGTCGAGCGCGGCCCGTTGGCCCGGCAGAGTCTCGAGGAGTTCGGCGCGGTGATTCTCACCCGAGATGAAGACGAGGCGTGTCGGCTGACCAACGAGATCGCCCCGGAGCACCTGCACATCGCTACCGAGAACGCAGAAGCCTTGGCCGAGAAGATCCGTCACGCAGGCGCCATTTTCCTGGGCAACCACACGCCGGTGGCCCTGGGCGACTACGCGGCCGGTCCCTCGCACGTCCTGCCCACCAGCGGCACGGCCCGATTCGCCAGCGGCCTCTCGGCCAACGACTTCCTCCGAACCAACAGCCTGCTGCATTTCGATCCGACCGGCCTGGCCGACATGGCCCAAGACGTCGACGTCCTTGCGACCAAAGAAGGCCTGACGGCGCATCGGGAAAGCGTGCGAATCCGGACAACGGCAAGTGAGAAAGAAGGAAAGGGAACCGCGGATGAACGCGGATAAACGCGGATTGTTGCGAGCATCTTCGGATTTCTTTGATTTATACCAATTGGCTGAATTCCATTTCGTGTAGATTGAAACTTTGGTGACATATTCTTTCTTTTTCCATTGACCAATTCCCCCCCTTCTTTCCATCATCTGCGTCCATTTGCGTTCATCTGCGGTTCCTTTTGCTTCTTCGGATTGCTTTCTGATGGCTCTTTTTCGACCCGAGATTGAAGCGATGGCCGGGTACGTGCCGGGCGAGCAGCCGGGGACGGACCGGGTCGTCAAGCTGAATACGAATGAGAACCCCTACCGATGCTCGCCGGCCGTGGATCGGGCCGTTCAGGAAGCGCTCGAGCGGGGACTGCAACGTTATCCCAACCCGATGGGCGAGGCGTTTCGCCAAAAGGCTTCTGAAGTGCTCGGCGTGCCGGCCGATTGGATGATGTGCGGCAACGGGAGCGACGACCTCCTGACGATCGTCACCCGGGCGGCGGTCGGCCAAGGGCAACTCCTGCGACTGCCCTACCCGAGTTACATCCTGTACAAGACACTGGCCGAACTGCAGGGCGCGCGGAGCGAAGAGGTCCACTTCAACCACGACTGGTCGCTGCCGGCCACGTTCGGCAAGTCGGCGAACGACTTGCGGCTTGTGTTTCTGCCCAATCCGAACAGCCCCTCGGGCACGGTCGCGCCGCCGGAGGAAGTCCTCGATTTGGCCGAACGGCTCCCCTGCCCTTTGCTGGTCGACGAGGCCTACGTCGACTTCGCCCAGCGGAATTGCCTGGACCTGGTCGCCCGATGCGAGAAGATCCTCGTCTCGCGGACCCTGAGCAAGTCATACGCCTTGGCCGGGCTGCGGTTCGGCTACGTCGTGGCCCAGCCGCACGTGATCGAGCACCTGGTCAAGGTGAAGGATTCCTATAATTGCGACGCCCTGTCGATCGCCGCCGCCACGGCCGCCATCGGCGATCAGGTCTGGCTGGCCGACAATCGGGCCAAAATCCTCGCCACCCGGGCCAGACTCGCCGAGTCGCTCGGCAAGCTAGGCTTCAAGGTGACGCCCTCCGAGGCCAATTTCGTCTGGGTGACCCATCCGGAACAACCGGTACGACCGCTCTTCGAGCGGCTTAAACAGCAGGGCATCCTGGTCCGATACATGGACTATCCCGGCTGGGGCGACGGACTGCGGATCAGCGTCGGCGCCGACGAGCAGATCGACGTTTGCCTCCAACGCCTAGCCGCGATGATGTGAGGAGATATTCACGGGTGCCATGCTCCACGCTTGCGTGGGCATGTGGGGACCGCTGATTTCGATGTGTAGGAGGCGACTCCTGTCGCCGAAGGGGACATGAATGGCAGACATTCGGCGACAGGAGTCACCTCCTACAGATGCAGAGATGGTTCAAGCCCAAGCATGTCCACGCAAGCGTGGACATGGCACCCGATGATGATTTGAGGAGAACCCCATGGCGCGCACTGCCCGAATCGAGCGGAAGACCAAAGAGACCGACATCGTGCTGTCAGTGAATCTCGACGGCGCCGGCCGGGCCGAGGTCGACACGGGCGTGGGATTCTTCGACCACATGCTCACGCTGTTGGCCCGACACGCGGGGCTCGACCTGGAAATCAAGGCTCAGGGCGACCTGCACGTCGACCAGCACCATACGGTCGAGGACACGGGCATCTGCCTGGGCCAGGCCGTCCGCGAGGCGCTGGGCGACAAGGCGGGCATCCGCCGCTACGGGCAGTGCACGCTGCCGATGGAGGAAACGCTCGTCAGCACGGCGATCGACCTGGGCGGCCGGGCCTATTTTGTTTGGCATGTCGACATGCCGGCGGCCAAAGTGGGCCAGTTCGACAGCGAACTGGTCGCCGACTTCTGGCAGGCCTTCGCCGCCAATGCTCTGTGCAACCTGCACGTCAATCTGCACTACGGCCGCAACACGCACCATGTGGCCGAAGGTGTTTTCAAGGCGACCGCCCGGGCGTTGCGGATGGCCGTCGAGTCCGACCCTCGCCTGACCGACGTGCCAAGCACCAAGGGCACACTGTAATCTCATGGGTGGCACTGGCGTCTCGCCAGTGTTGGTAGTCACGACACTGGCGAGACGCCAGTGCCACCCAGCGTTTCCTGCGGGTCGGATCTTCGTTGTGGTCAGTACGACCGGCACTTCCCGGCGTCTCTTTTCCGGGCATTTTCACCCAGGCCCCCATCGGCGGCATGGGGCCAAGGTACGGTTGGATATGAGCACATCATCCTCCCAACCCGATGACTGGCGGGCCCAGGCGCTCCGTGCGATGGAGGGCGTGGAGCAGTCGATCAATCCCACGGCGGAAGAGAAGCAACTCAGCAAGCGGCAAGAGCAGAACTGGCTCGCGCTGATGATCGTGAAGATCGCGCTGGTCGCCGTGCTGAGCGTCGGCCTGGTCTGGTTCGGCGGTTTCGGCTGGATCTTCGCCGTGGTCCTGGTCGCCTGGTTCCTCTTCTGGCCCCGGTAGACGGCCACTCGGCTGGTTGCCCCGTCCCCTTTCCCCGACGGCTTGCTCCGTCCACGCTACCCGTCCGTCGATACGTTGAGCATCCGTAGGTCAGGCTGTGCCTGACACGAATGGGCAATCAACACCCTGTAGGGAACGCCCTCTGTGGCGTTCCGGTTTTGAAGGCAACCATCCTGCAAGAAACGCGGGAACGCCACAGAGGGCGTTCCCTACAGGGTGTGGGTTGCTGCCGGGCGCCATGCCCAGAACCGATCAGCCATTTTGTCAGGCACAGCCTGACCTACGGCTACTTGCCTTCAAAGAGCGGCTTGAGATCGAGGGTCCGCATGGGCTGCATCGAGGCGGGGCGTAGGCCGAAGGAGAGGTGCAGACGCAGGGCGACGGGCTCGAAGACCATCGATTGGAGCGTCAGGGAGCCTTTGTTCACCTCGTGGAGCTTAGCTTTGACGTCGGCCAGGCTCAGCTTGGGCTTCTGGTGCTTCGGGTCGAGTTTAGGGTAGCGGTCGCAGAAGGTGAACCAGCCGGCCAGCTCGGGCGAGCGGAAGTCGTTCGTGCAGGCGCACAGCCCGCCGAGGCTCTTGCGGCGGACGACCTGTTTGGGCGTGATCTCGAACACGCAGGCCTGTTTCCGATCGCAGACCGACAGGTTCAGGAGCGTGGTCCGCTCCATCGAGCGCAGCAGTTTTTCGGCCTCGTCGGCCGTGGAGCATTCTTCGAGCAGACGGCGGAAGGTGAACGTGTAGGGCACGCCCTTGGGATTGAACAGGTGCGAGCCGTCGTTGCCGACGAGCACCTCGTGTACGGCGATCGCCAGGCCGGCGTCGTTCATGCCCGACAGGCACCCGAACATTCCGGCGAACCCGACCGACGCGAAGGCGTGTTTTCCTTTCGGGCGGCACACGGTCACGAGCGAGTACTCGTGCAGGAAGCCCGCACTGGGGAAGTCGAGGTTGCGGCCGAACAGCGGCTGCCCCGTCGTGCTCCGCGATGCCTCGACCATCATGGCCGAGCAGCCCAAGCCCCGGTAGACGTCCATCATGACGTTGCCGGCGACGAGGACGTCGTGGTCGATGTCCCGCCCGCGGACCGCGGCGTCGATCTCCTTGCGATGGTCGGCCGGGATGTTGTTCCACAGGGCCTTGCTGGCCTCGAGGAGTTGTTCCCACCGTTTCCGGTCCCGCCCGCCGAGGAAGGCCCTGCGGGGATAGTCCAACAGCCGCTTCGCCCCCGGCGTGACCAGGGCGCCGATCTGGTCGCCGATCTCCTCGGGCGTTCCTTGCACGACCAGCACGGGCAGCCCGTCGATGTACTGCAGCCGCCCGCCGCCGTGCGTCCCCTCGGTGTACTTGACCGGCGGATCGCCCGCGGAAAAGGTGCCAGGCACCTTTTGCCGGAACGGCCCTTCGGGTGCTTTGCACAAAAGGTGCCTGGCACCTTTTCCCGGGTCGATCTCGCCTGTCCCGGCCAGAGCCAGACCGGTCGGGACAACCACTGTCAGTTGGACCAACAGCAGAATCAGCAGGCCGAGGGGCCAGCGTGAGTCGAAGTGTTTTCTTAAAGTCATGGCGGGAAACGGGGGGCTAGAGTTCTCAGTTCCGGACGGGGCCGACGCGATCCGTCGACCTATCCATTATACGAAGCCCTCACGGCCGGGAGCAACCTTCTGCCCATGCGGCGGGCGCCACTGGCTCTGTCAGTGACTTGAACCACGGGAACTCAA
>JAFGFF010000111.1 GCA_016931075.1 Pirellulales bacterium
CCGTCGGAACCACGGCCATGATCCTGACCAAGTTGGACGAAGCGGCCGGGCTGGGCAACCTCCTGCCGCTGCTCCGCTCGCGACAACTGCCGCTGAGCTACCTGACCAACGGCCAGAACGTGCCCGACGACATCGAAACGGCCGACGCCGCCGAACTCGCCCGACTGCTCCTTGCCGGCGAACCCGCCGCCCACGCCTGGTAGACCGACATGACCGACCAAGCGAACGAACTTCGAAGACTTGTTGCGGCCTCGCGCCCGTCGAGCGGCTCGAGCCGCGCCCGATCCAAACGCGTCGTGGTCACCAGCGGCAAGGGAGGCGTCGGCACGACGACCATCGCGGTGAACCTGGCCGTGGCCCTGGCCGGACAGCGCTACCGCACGCTGCTGGTCGACGCCGATCCCGATCGGCACGACGCCACGATGCTCTGCCGATTGGACGACGGATGTCTGCCCAAACGGTCGGTCGAGATGCGACATTCGCTGGAGGAATCGCTCCAGCCCGGGCCGGGAGGGATCAGCGTTCTGACGGGTTTGCCCCACGAGGTCGAGATCACCGACGACGGAGGACTCCCCGGGCACGAACCGCTCCGGGTGCTGAACCATCGGTTCGACGTGATCGTGTTCGACGCGGGCAACGGCTCGGGGCCTCGTGTCCAGACGCTCTGGCAGTCGGCCGACCTGGTCCTGCTGCTGACCACGCCCGAGGTCCCCGCCCTGATGGACGCCTACGCCTCGGCCAAGCTTCTGGCGACCCAAGCAGCCGGCGTGCCCGTCTATTCACTGGTCAACATGACCCCCGACACGCCGACCGCCCACGACGTTCACCAGCGGCTCGCCCAGGCGTGCCAGCGTTTCCTCGGGATCACACTCGGGGCGGGTGGACATGTTCCTTCGGACGGCCGCGTGGTTCAGGCGGGCAATGAAGGCGAACCGGTCGTCCTGGCCGACCCCGTTTGCCCTGCCGCCACCCCGTTTCGCAGCCTAGTTCCCCTGGTGGCCGCCGCCGCCCAGATTGGCCTCCCCACGGCAGAGGCCGCCTAATAGCCCATGTCACAGCACAACTGAAAAACAACAATACAAATGGAGGGCCACGCTCTGTCGTGGCCGGGTGTTCCGGATGACACGGCCACGACGGAGCGTGGCCCTCCAAATCAACAATCGATTACCTTTTTCAATCCAAAACAACCCAAGGAATCCCCACCGACCGCCCATACGCGAAAAATTGACTCAACCCTCGCTTCCCGATGACCGATAGAGTGAGCGCCCTCGGCAGCCGAACTGCCGATAATTTGCGCAAGTTAGGCTAACTTTAACGTCGCCGGGAACCGACACTGTGGCTCGCACCTATGCCGGCATTTTGGGCCTCGTGGCCATGCTCACGTCGATCGTCCGAGGCGTGTTGTATGGCGCAGGCACCGACTCATTGATGTTCTCGGCCTTTTGCAGCCTCTGGGTGTTCGCGGCGATTGGCTACGTGCTGGGCAGGTGTGGTCAGTGGATGATGGATCAATCGGTGCAGACGAGAATCGAGGCCGAGATTAAGGCTGAAGAGGCCCGAGAGGCCCAAGCGGCGGCTGCCAAACCGGCGGCCTGATTGGAGTAGTGGAGCGGGGGAGCGGAAACCGGGCCTGTGGAACAGGCGTCGGTCGACAAATCGGTGCTGGTGAGCCAAGTCACGGAGGATTGCATGGCGACCACCTTTGCTTCCGAAGACGTTGAACAGCTCTGGATCGAATTCAAGCAGGACATGACCAACCAGGAGTTGCGTAACCGGTTGGTCGAGATGTACCTGCCGCTGGTGAAATACAACGGCGAGCGGATTTGGGCCCGTCTGCCCGACGGTGTCGAACTCGATGACCTGATCTCAGCCGGCGTGTTCGGTCTGATGGACGCGATCGACGCGTTCGATCTGTCGCGCGGCGTGAAATTCGAGACCTATTGCGTCCCCCGGATCCGCGGGGCCATGCTCGACGAGCTCCGCACGATGGACTGGGTGCCCCGCCTGGTCCGTTCCAAGGCCAGCAAGCTCAACGAGGCGATCAAGACGCTCGAAGCCCGTCTGGGCCGCCCGCCCAGCGAGAAAGAACTGGCCGAGCAGTTGGGCATCAGCGTACCCGAGCTCGAGAAAATGATCCTCGATGCCAACGCCGTCAACCTGATCAGCCTGAACAAAAAGTGGTACGAGACGGACAGTTACAAGGACGTCCGCGAGATCGACATCCTGGAAGACAAGAAGGGCGAAGACCCCACCCGTCGCGTCCAGCAAAACGACCTGATGCGTCTGGTGACCAAGGGCCTCAACCGCAACGAACGCCTGATCATCATCCTCTACTACTACGAAGAGTTGACGATGAAGGAAATCGGCGCGACGCTCCACCTGAGCGAAAGCCGCGTGAGCCAGATGCACAGCTCGATCGTCCAACGCCTCCAAGGCCAACTCACCCGCCGCCGCCCCGAATTCGGCAGCTAACCTCCTCCTCCCCTCTCCCTTTGGGAGAGGGTGGCGGCGCAGCCGCCGGGTGAGGGCGTGTCGCGCCACACATATCCTTGGTGTGCCACTGGCTTTGCCAGTGCCTTTTTTTAGAATCGAACACTCGTTCGTTTCACTCCAACAGCCACAATCACCGGTCTCCTCCCATGAAAAACCTTCTCGCCGCGCTGGCCCGCCATCAGACCAAGCTCTGGGCCCTGAGCACCGTGGTTCTCGCCCTGCTGTTCGTGAACATGGCGGCCGCCCCGAAGATCGCCCCGGGCCAGTGGGAATACAAGGTCGTCGCCTTCGTCGCCCGGCCCGGCGAAGCGCCCGACCGGATGCAGACCATCTTCGCCGGCATCCTCAATCGCGAATCGGTCGACGGCTGGGAATTCGCCGGCCGCTGCGCCCACGTCGACGGCGAACGCCTCACCACCGACTACCTGGTGCTGCGACGGCGGCGGTTCTAAAGAGACGATGTTGTTGGCAAAAGGTCGCGATACTATAACGTCGTGGCCCAATGACCCACTTGACGGGCGAAGGGAGGGTAGGCTTCGAGCGGCTTGCCGAGGCGTCTGTCCTTTGCTACACTCGTACAGTTGGGTGTGCGGGGAAGGCGGACCTGGTAGTATTTGCGTACCACTACGTCGAATCCGGTGCTGTTTCGCCACACCACACGTTGCGGACGGTGATCGCTGTAAGTAACAGTGAGCAAAAGGCTTGTAAAGTCAAGAAGACATTGGGCGGCGTAGCTCAGTTGGTTAGAGCAGCGGAATCATAATCCGCGTGTCCGGGGTTCGAGTCCCTGCGCCGCTACTTATGTCACCTA
>JAFGFF010000112.1 GCA_016931075.1 Pirellulales bacterium
CCTCCTGTCGTGTTTTGGTGAGTTGTTACTTCGACTACACCGTATTAAACACCAGGAGGACCACTCTTTCATAGAATCAGATAGCTCGGCTATCCGGGGGGCCGTTAGGCCCGGGAGGCGCTGGTCACCGTCGCGCCGCTCTCTTGTCGCTAACACGACACCGATTGACAAGCAATCGGTGCCACTCAGTGATGGCCTCAGTCTACCACTCGGCCTCTGGGGGGACAATCCACCGGATAGAGACAGGTGAACGGGAGGGCTGGAAGGCGAAGGTCCTCGATTCTGACCGGTCTAGGGATTGTCCGAAAACAGCTTCCCGTTTTCGACTCCAACCCGCCCTCACCCCCGGCCCCTCTCCCAAAGGGAGAGGGGAGTTGTGTTTGGGCAACTTCTTAGCAAACACCCCGGGTCTTCGACACCGCGATCGAAGCCGGCGAAGCGGGGGCGGCGTGGGGTGGGTGGTTTTCGAACTCGGCCACGGCGCGGAACAGGTCGTCAAGCAACATGTCGGCCATGTCGCGGCTGAAGCCTTCGCGAAGGACGATGCGGAGGACGGCGATGTCTTGGGCGTTTGGGGCCATGGTGTAAGCCGGGACGATCCAGCCGCGCTGGCGGAGCTTGTCGGAGAGGTCGAAGACGGTGAAGCGGCTCGGGTCGTTCAGGGCGAAGGCCACGACGGGCAGGTCGCCGCGGCGGCTGAGCAGGTGGAACTTGCCGACCGTTTCGAGGCGGTCGGTCAGGTAGCCGGCCAAGTCGGCCAGGGCCGTCATGATCCGCCGGTAGCCCTCCTGGCCCAGGCTCAGGAAGTTGTAGTACTGGGCGATGATCTGGCTGGCCCCGCGGGAGAAGTTCAGGTTGAACGTGGGCTGGTCGCCGCCGAGGTAGCTGACGTGGAAGATCAGTTCCTCGGGCAGCTCCTCCTCGCCCCGCCAGATGACCCAACCCACGCCCGGGTGGACCAGGCCGTACTTGTGGCCCGAGACGTTGATCGACTTGACCAGCGGGAGCCGGAAGTCCCATTTCAGGTCGGGCCGGGTGAACGGCGCGACGAACCCGCCGCTGGCCGCGTCGACGTGGATCGGCACGTCCCAGCCGGTCATGCGGTTGACGCCTTCCAGGGCGTGGTTCAGCTGGTCGATCGGTTCGTACTCGCCCGTGTAGGTGCTGCCCAGGATGCCGACCACGGCGATCGTGTTCTCGTCGACCACGTCGACCGCTTCCTGGACGCCCAGCACATAGCGGTCGTGGGTCAGGGGGACGTAGCGGGGCTCGACCTCGAAGTATCGGGCGAATTTCTCCCAGCAGACCTGGACGTTGTGGCCCATGACGATGTTGGGCCGGTCGGTCGGTTTGCCGGCCGCCGCGCGACGTTTTCGCCAGTTCCACTTCAGGGCCAGCCCGGCCAGATGGATCGCCTCCGACGAGCCGACCGTGCCGGTGCCGACGCCCGTTTGGTTGTCGGGCGCGTGGAACAGGTGGGCAAGCATGTTGACGCACCGGTTCTGGATCTCGGTCGTCTGGGGATACTCGTCCTGGTCGATGTAGTTCTTGTTGAGCGTCTCCATCATCAGCCGCTCGGCCTCCGGCTCCATCCAGGTGGTGACGAACGAGGCTAGGTTCAAGACCGGGTTGCCGTCCAGGTTCAGTTCATCGTGGATGATCTGATAGGCCACGGCCGCCGGCATCGAGTCCTTGGGCATCGTGTACTTCGGCACCGGTTGCTCGACGTAGCGCGAGCCGTAGGTCAAGGCATGCGTCTTCTGCTCGGCCGGCATCTGGCCCAGGTTGACCTTCTTGGAGAGCATTGGAGACCTCGTTCGTGCTAGAGGCGACGGATGGAGGTAATGTCGATGTGCAATTGTAGCTCGGCAGGGTGGCCGGGGTAGAATCGGGACGATCTTGCCGATCGACCGCTCGGGACGGCCCAATTCGTTGGCATACCGCGTATTGGGACCCATTTCAGCCCGAGATCCGGCTTGTGGCAAGGCCCTTGGGCTTCTGATAAACTGAAGGTTGCCTACTATTTCACCCCTCGTTTCCCGCCCGGGGCCTACTTGCCGTATCAGAGCCAAGGAGCACGCCCATGACCTCTTGCCTGCGGATTTTGAGCATTCTCGTCGTACTAAGCGGTGTGCTGCTGATGCTCGACCGAGCGTCGGCCGCCCCAGAGCGACCGAACTTCGTCATCATCTTCGCCGACGACCTGGGCTACGGTGACTTGGGATGTTTTGGGCATCCGACGATCGCCACGCCCCGCCTGGACCGCATGGCCAGCGAGGGGCAGCGGTGGACCAGCTTCTACGTAGCCGCGTGCGTCTGCACGCCCAGTCGGGCGGCCCTGCTGACCGGGCGGCTGCCCGTGCGAAACGGGATGGCCAGCAACCGGCGGTGCGTGCTGTTTCCCGATTCGCTCGGAGGGCTGCCGCCGTCGGAAATCACGCTGGCCGAAACGCTCAAGGACGTCGGCTACGCCACGGCGTGCATCGGCAAGTGGCACCTGGGCCATCATCCCCAGTATCTGCCGACCGCGCAGGGGTTCGATTCCTACTTCGGGCTGCCCTACTCGAACGACATGGACCGGATCGCCACGGCGCCGCCCGGGCGGATTTCGATCCGCCAGCCGAAGGTCGAATACTTCAACGTCCCCCTGATGCGCGACACGAAGATCATCGAGCGGCCGGCCGATCAGACGACCCTGACGCGGCGCTATACCGACGAGGCAATCCGCTTCATTCGCACCAACCGCGACAAGCCGTTTTTCATTTACCTGGCCCATTCGATGCCCCACGTGCCCTTGTTCCGGTCGAAGGACTTCGAGAACCACAGCCTGCGAGGCACCTTTGGCGACGTGGTCGAGGAAATCGACTACAACGTCGGGCGGATCTTCGACACGCTGAAGGAATTGAAGCTCGACGAGCGGACCATGGTCGTTTTCACGTCGGACAACGGGCCGTGGCTCGTGTACAACGAGGACGGCGGTTCGGCCGGCCCGTTGCGCGACGGCAAGGGGAGCACGTGGGAAGGCGGGATGCGCGAGCCGACCCTCTTCTGGTGGCCCGGGGCGATCCGCCCACGCGTCGTGCAAGGGATCGGCTCGACGATGGACCTGTTCACCACCTGCACCAAGCTGGCCGGCGGCCGTGTGCCGGACGATCGTGTTATCGACGGCGTCGATCTTTCCGAGACCCTGTTGGGCGAGAAGGAAAGCCCTCGCCAGACGATGTTCTACTACCGCGGCCCCGTGCTCTGCGCGGTCCGGCACGGCAGCTACAAGGCCCATTTCGAGACGAAGTCGTATTACAACCGCAAAAAGCCGCTGAAACACGACCCGCCGCTGCTTTTCGACCTGGATCGCGATCCGGGCGAGCGGTTCAACATGGCGAAGCAGCACCCGGAAGTGATTGCCGAGATCAAGAAGATCGTCGCGGCTCACCAGGAAAAGCTGGTCATGGCGCCTTGCGAGCTCGAAAAGCGGCCCCCTCGCGAAAAATAGGGGCGGATTGCACGTCTCGTGCAATATGCCATACTTGTGATGAGCGCCCGCAGGCGGGTGTCGCAAGTGTGAGCAAACGAGGTGGTCGGGTGGTAGTTCGAACAATGCTGCTGTTGTCGATCGGCCTGTTGGCCCTCGGTGGATGCGGTCAATCCAAGGAAGCGCCGCTGAAGCACCGTGTGTTTCGGCAGATCGAGATCGAACCGCCCGCCGAATTGACGTTCCCCGACCCGCCCGAGATTCCGGCCCGGCTGTTGGGCCCCTCGCCGCCGATTGCCGAGGAGTCGAAGAAGTAGTCCGGGCCCTACTCGTCTTCGTCTGTCTCTTCGAGCTTCTTATAGAGCGTGCCGCGTCCGATGCCGAGGATGGTGCAGGCTTGCGTCTTGTTGCCGTCGACCTGGCGGAGCACGAACTCGATGTGGCGTCGCTGGGCCTCTTTGAGGGAGACAAGTTGCGGGTTTTGGCCCTGGTTGTTGGCGGCGATGGGCAGGCCCAGGTCGGCTGGCTCGATTTCGTCCGTTTGGCCCAGGACGACAGCCCGTTCGATCGCGTTTTTCAGCTCGCGGACGTTGCCCGGCCAGGCGTACTCTCGCAGCACGCGGACGGCCTCTTGCGAGAGCCGCACGGGCCCTCGACCGGTCTGATGGCGGAATTCCTGCAGGAACCGTGAGGCCAGTTCGAGGACGTCGTCGCCCCGCAGACGCAACGGCGGGATGTGCAGGTCGATCACCCGCAGGCGGTAAAAAAGGTCCTCGCGGAACCGGCCCTGGCGGATCAATTCCTGGAGGTCGCGGTGCGTGGCGGCGATCAGGCGGACGTCGACGTGGATTGGCTCCTCGCCGCCGACCCGTTGAAACGGATGCCCTTCGAGCACGCGTAGGACCTTGGCCTGGCAGGCGGGGCTCATTTCGCCGATTTCGTCCAGGAAGATGGTTCCCCGGTGGGCCCGTTCGAACTGGCCGATCCGCTGCCGGTCAGCGCCGGTGAAGGCCCCCTGCTCATGGCCGAACAGCTCGCTTTCCAGGAGCGATTCGCCGAACGCGGCGCAGTTGACCGCCACGTAGGGGCCGGCGTTGTGAGGGCTGAGTTCATGGATGGCTTGGGCGACGAGTTCCTTGCCGGCGCCGCTCTCGCCCAGGATGAGGACGGTGGACGAGGTCGGCCCCACTCGGGCGATCTGATCGAGCACGTCCTGCATCGCCCGACTCGACCCGACCAGCCGCGACTGCCGGTCCAGCCGGCGGCGCAGCTCGAGGTTGGCCAATTCGAGCCGTTCGCGGTATTCGAGGTTCTCCAGGGCAAGGGCCGCCTGATGCGAAACGACGATCGTGAAATCCAAGTCACTCAAGGAAAACGGCTCGTGGTTCACGCGGCGTCGGCACTCGATTGCCCCGCGGCAGCTTGTTGCCCCGGGGATCGGCACGCCCAGCGCCCGGCCGACCGTCGGCCCGTTGTCGCCCATCGTCTCTTCCGAACCGGCTTCGTCATGTTCGATCAGAAACGCGCGATTGCGTTCGACGGCCAGTCGGGCGAGCGTCTTGGACGAGGCGTCCGGATCGTCGGCCGCCGCCGATCGGGCGGCGCATCGCAACCGGCCGTCGGTCCCAATCAGCCAGATCGAGACCAGGTCGGCGCCGATCCCGTCGACCAGCGCTTCCACGGCCACCCGAAGCAACGACTTCGTGTCGGTCCGCTCATGAAGCTGATTGGCCAGCCGGCAAAGAACGGCCGAATCGCGGACCACGCGCGAGACCGACTCGCCCAGATTCTTTTCGAGCAGTGTCCCGCGCGCGTCGCCCGTGGGCAGCCGTTCCAGCAAGGTCGTCGACTTCGACACGCCCGGCTTCGCCGTGTCGCCCGCTTCGTCCGAGTCCTTGACAAAGAGGATCAGCCGTTCGGCGATTCGGATCAGATCGCCCGGCTGGAGGACGACCTGGTCGATCTTCTCCGAATTGACAAAGGTGCCGTTGAGGCTGCCACAGTCTTCGATGTGCCAGTGATCCTCATGGTGCCACACCCGCGAGTGCAACCGACTGGCGCGATGGTCGTCGAGTTGCAGTTCGCGCGAAGAGAGTCGACCGATCGTGACAGCAGCCCCCTCGGGGTCGAGGCGCAGAGTGGTTCCCGGCGAGGAGCCGTTGAGGACGACGAGCGAGAACATGTTGGGGCCGCTCCGCGAGAAAAGGTTTGCCCGGCCCGTCTGGCGGTCTCCCTATTGTACGAATACAAGGCGCGCCCGGCAAGCCATGCGCCCTGTTTCAAGGCGCTCGAAAGGAACGCTCTATTCGGGGGGGCTTGATTTCGAGGTGTAAGGTCTTCTATGCCAGTGACTTAAAAAAATTCGCATATCTAACCTACGATGGCATCCTCTTTGCGATTAAGACGCTCCCGGTTTGGCACCAGGCCGTTGCGCCGCGAGGCCCAATTCCCACTCTTCTTCTCAAATCAAGGCACTAGGAGGTAAATCATGTTCCCCCGAATGAGACGTACTCGGCGGAGCGATTTGGCCACGCGACGGCCAGGCCATCGAGGCATTCGGTTCGAATCGCTCGAACAACGCCGGATGCTCAGCATTAGTCCCGTCCTGGCCAACGACGGAACCCTGACGATCGACGCGGACGATCAGCCCAACGACATCGAGGCATGGGTCCAAACAGTGGACGGGGTCAAGGAACTCGTCGTTCGGGTGGACAACCTGCAAGTTTCCTACCCGAGCGAGCAGGTCGATCAGCTCAACATCTTCGCCCACGGTGGCGACGACGTGATTAAGATCCAGCAATCCGTCCCGCAGACCACGCTGCTCGACGGCGGCTCGGGCGACGACACCATCTATGGAAGTTGGCAGGATGACGTGATCCTAGGCAGTTGGGGCAACGATACCCTGTTCGGCAATCCGGGCAACGACACCATCATTGGCGATCCGGTCGACGTCATTCCGATCGTCAATTCCACCGGAGTAACGGAACAATATGTCGACGTCAACGGCAACCCGGTCGACGTGCCAAACGACGCCTTCCCGATCCGCGGCGACGACACGATCGACGGCGGCGAAGGCAAGGATTCCATTCACGGAATGATCGGCAAGGACCTCATCAATGGCGGGGCGGGGAACGACCGGATCTCGGGCGGATCCGGGAGCGACGTCCTCGACGGCCAGTGGGGCGACGACTACCTGGTAGGCGGTTATGGGGATGACCGCCTGCAAGGGGGCGTCGGCAACGACACCCTCGAGGGCAACGCCGGAAACGATTCCCTGATCGGCGATCCGTTCGACATCATTTCGGTGCTCGACCCGTCCTCCACCGGGACGACAACGACGCAGTATGTCAACGCCGAGGGCGAAGTGATCGTGCGGCCGGACGTCCTGCCTGTGCCCTTGACCGGGAATGACAAGCTCAACGGGGGCAGCGGCGACGACTCGCTACACGGCATGTTCGGCCGGGACACGATGGCCGGCGGGGACGGCGCCGATCGGCTCTACGGCGGATCGGGCGACGACCGGATGAACGGCGACGCTGGTGACGACTATTTGGTCGGCGGCTTGGGCAACGACCAGATCCAAGGCGGCCTGGGCAACGACAAGCTCGAAGGCAACCAGGGCAATGACTTGCTCATCGGCGATCCTCACGATGTGGTGACCGTCGAGACCAGCCAGGTCGTCAAGCCTGGCAAGCAGGGAGCGCTCTCTCAAGCAACCGATGTCTTGGTGCCCGTGCCGGCCAATGACTCGATCGACGGCGGCGAAGGCAACGACGTCATCCGCGGGATGCTCGGCGAGGACGTGCTCCTGGGCGGGGAAGGACGAGACGTCATCGACGGCGGATCGGGTAACGACGTGATCGACGGCCAGGAGGGCGACGACCGGATCAACGGCGGCGCCGGGGACGACCGGATCCAAGGCGGCGAAGGAAACGACCTGCTCAACGGTGGAGCGGGCAACGACTCGATCTTCGGCGATCCGACCGACATCACTCCACAGGAGGCCGCGGCGCTCAGCGAAGACGCCGTACCGACCTTCCGGCCCGAACTCTTGCCGCTTCGGGGCGAAGCCGTGGCGGTCCGTCGCTTCAACGACACGATCCTCGGCGAGGACGGCGACGACACGCTGCACGGCATGGCCGGCGACGACCTGATCTACGCCGGCCAAGGTAATGACACTGTCCACGGCGGCTCCGGCAACGATCGGATTGTCGGCGACGCGGGCGACGACGTGCTCGACGGCAGCTTCGGCAACGACGCCATCTGGGGCGGCGCCGGCAACGACACACTCTACGGCGAACAGGGCAACGACGCCCTGGTCGGCGGCGACGGCAACGACCGGATCGGCGGCGGCGCCGGCAACGACTGGATCCTCGGCGACGGCAGCAACTACAGCCGCCGCTACAACGACGTGGTTGCCTATACAACCTCCAACGCCGAGATCGGGCGCGGCGACGATGTGATTGACGCCGGGCCCGGCCGTGACATGGTCGACGGCGGCTACGGCAACGATCGCGTCGAGGGAGGCACTGGAGACGACTTCCTCCAAGGCGGCTGGGGCGACGACAAGCTCATCGGCGGCGACGGGAACGACATCCTGATCGGCGACCCGCGCGACCGCGTGCCGATCCTCGTGCCTACGCCGCGTGACCCGAGCACCGACGTCGACGTCGCGGCGGTCGGCGAAGCGGAGGCCGTGCTGCTCTCGGGCAACGACGTCCTCGACGGCGGCGACGGCAACGACCGGATGGTCGGTATGTTCGGCCGCGACGAAATGTTCGGCGGCGCGGGCGACGACGCAATGGCCGGCGGGACGGGCAATGACTGGATCGACGCCGGGACCGGCAACGACATCGTGGCCGGCGGCGACGGCGACGACGAGATCCACGGCGGTGTCGGCGACGACACGCTCCACGGCAACGCCGGCAACGACCTGATCGTCGGCGATCCGGACGAAGTGCCGGTCATCACCGTCCTGATCGGCTACGACACGATCGACGGCGGCGACGGCGACGACACGCTGATTGGCTCCTACGGCAACGACATCCTCCGTGGCGGCGCCGGCAACGATCACCTCGACGGTGGACTCGGCGCCGACGTGCTCTACGGCGGCGCGGGCGACGACAAGCTCGCCGGCGGGGAGAGCAATGACGTCATCTGGGGCGACGGCGGTAACGACGTGCTCTACGGCGGCGACGGCAACGACGCCCTGTTCGGCGACGCGGGCGATGACGAACTCTACGGCGAGTTAGGCAATGACATTCTCACCGGCGGACTGGGCCACGACCGACTCACCGGCGGGGTCGGCGCCGACCTGATCTTTGCCCTCGACGGAGTTCTCGATGAGATTTGGGCGGACAGGAACGACACGCTCCACAAGGACGACATTGACATCGTTCACTATGTTTGAGATCCGTTCCGATTTGGTTCCGTGCTCTCCTGGAGACAGGAAACACGTCGTTTCAAACCGGAACACCAACTAGGACGCACCCCGATCCGTTCGGGTTTTCGGTCCCGCGTGTAGCGGGACGCATGCACGGCTCAGAGCCCGGCACCTTGCGCCGGGCTTTGGGTTTTCTTGGACCCTCACAGCATGTACAAAAAGAGAGGATAGGGTGCCATGTCCACGCTTGCTGCCCATGGCACCCGCGAGATTTTCCCACTGGCGAGTCACCCGTGCCACTAGGACCAGTCGCTATTCGCGGATCAGGTCCCGCACGGTCATGCCGGAGGGGATCATCGGCAGGACGTGTTCCTGGTACGGGATCTGGACGTCCAGCAGGAAGGAGCCGGGCGAGTCGATCATCTCGCGAAGAGCGTCGACCAACTCGTCTTTCTTCCAGACCCGGCGGCCCTGCCAGCCGAATCCTTCGGCGATGGCGACGAAGTTCGGGTAGCGTTTGTCGGGCCCGATGCCGTTGCCCAGGCCGATCGCCTCGGGGTCGTCGATCGGGCCGAGGTACGTGTGGGCCCGGTTGCCCGCGTTGAAACGGTCCTCCCACTGCACAACCATGCCCAGGTGCATGTTGTTGAGCAACAAAACCTTCACGGGCAGCTTCTCGCAATGGCAAGTGGCCATTTCCTGGATGTTCATCAACAGGCTGCCGTCGCCGTCGATGTCGACGACCAGGGCGTCGGGGTTGGCCGCTTTGGCGCCCATGGCCGCTGGCAGGCCGAAGCCCATCGTCCCCAGGCCGGCGCTCGAGAGCCAACAGCGGGGCTGCCGGACCTTGTAGAACTGGGCCGCCCACATCTGGTGCTGGCCGACGCCCGTGGCGATGATCGTGTCGCGGTCCTTGGTCAATTCCCAGAGCTCGCTGATGGCCTGTTGGGCCAGGATGTTCTCCGACGACCGGTTGTAAGCCATCGGTGCTTCGCGCTTCCAGACGGCGATCTGCGCGTGCCAGGCGGCCAGGTCCTCGGGCGGTTCTACTATCTTCTCCAATGCGGCCAGGGCGTGTTTGATGTCGCCGACGATTGGCATGTGGGCCGGCTTGATCTTGTTGATTTCCGACGGGTCGATGTCCAGGTGAATGATCTTGCCGTGCTTGGCGAATTCGGCCACATTGCCGGTCACCCGGTCGTCGAACCGCACGCCCAGCGCCAGCAGCAAATCGGCCTGGTCGACCGCATTGTTGGCGTAGACCGTGCCGTGCATGCCCAACATGCCTAGGCAGAGGTCGTCGTCGCCGGGGAAGCCGCCCAGGCCGGTCAGGGTGGTCGTGACAGGGATTTTCAGCCGTCGGGCAAGCCGGGTCAGCTCTTCGGCCGCGTCGGCCTGGACGATGCCCCCGCCCGCGTAGATCACCGGACGCTTCGCCCGTTTGATGGCCGCCGCCATCTGGGCGATCTGCTCGGGCCGCGCCTTCAGATGGTCGACTCGATAGCCGGGCAGGTTCATCAGGGCGTTGAAGTCGGGCACCGTCTGGGCCACTTGCACGTCCTTGGGCAGGTCGATCAAAACCGGACCCTTCCGGCCCGTGCTGGCCACGTGCAACGCCTCGCGGATCACCCGAGAGACGTCCTCGACGTCGGTGACCAGGTAGTGGTGCTTCGTCACGCTCCGGCAGACCTCGACGATCGGGGTCTCTTGGAAGGCGTCGGTGCCGATCACGGGCGTGACGACCTGGCCGGTGATGGCCAGCAGGGGAATGCTGTCGAGCTTGGCGTCGGCGATCGTCGTGACCAGATTGGTCGCCCCGGGCCCGCTGGTGGCCATGCAGACACCCACCTTGCCGCTGGCCCGGGCGTAGCCCTGGGCCCCGAAGCCGCAGCCCTGCTCGTGCCGTGGCAGGATCACCCGGACCTTGTCACGATAACGCGTCAGAGCTTGATGCAGGGGGATACTGCAACCACCCGGGTAGGCAAAAACCGTGTCGACGCCGTTGTTGACCAGCGTCTGAATGACGATGTCGGCGCCACTGGTCAGTTGGGAAGCCAGCCGGGGTTTGTCGATCGACGCCACGAGTTCTCTCCCTGGGACCGCCGGTCGGACGGCCTCCGACGAACGCGAAGTCTCTGAAATGCAAACACTTAAGGATATGCCCCAGACGGGTGATTTTCAAGCGCCGCTCACTCTCCCCCGCTGGGAGAGGGCCGGGGTCGAGCGTCTGCCTCCCCTCTCCCTTTGGGAGAGGGGTCGGGGGTGAGGGGATGTAAGCGGCCCAGTCTTCTCGCCAATAGGCACGATTCGGCAGCCACAGCACAGCAACGTCAGTTCAGGTTTTCCACCCGCCCTCACCCGGCCGCTTCGCGGCCACCCTCTCCCAGAGGGAGAGGGGAGGCGCGCTATGGCTCCCTGGGTAGGGAGGCGCTGGGGAGGAAATCGGTTCGCGTTTGGGTAACTTTGCCGGTCAGGCTGGGCTTTGCGTTTGCGGAAGGTCTGGGGCCCGCAAGGATTTCCTTACCGGCAGAACGGGACCTGGCACGATCCAGAAGTAGGGTCCGGGGCCCAACTGTGTTGCCCAAGAGGACTCACCCGTCCTTTCCGAAAACTTGACGCATGAGGAAGAACAAGACCATGGCATCGACTCCGATCCGGTCCTTCGCCGCAATCGCGGTTGTCCTGTTGGCCACGGTGACCGCACCGGCGTCCAACGAGGTGATTCACGTTTTCTACCCCGAGCCGGTGGAGATGGC
>JAFGFF010000113.1 GCA_016931075.1 Pirellulales bacterium
TCCCCCGCTCGGTTCCAATCCCCAATCCCTAGTCCCCAGCCCCTAGCCCCCCTCCCCCCCATGCCCGTTGACAAGTCGGCCGCCCGAATCCGGACCATGTTCGGCCAGATCGCTCGGCGGTACGATCTTTTGAATCACGTTCTCTCGCTTGGCATCGACCGGCGGTGGCGGCGGCGGGCCGTCCGGCTCGTGCCGCCGGATGGAGACGGGCCGGTGCTGGACGTCTGCACGGGCACGGGCGACCTGGCACTGGACTATTGGCGTGCTGGAGGAGAGAAGACGCCCGTCGTGGGCGCCGACTTCTGCCGGCCTATGTTGACTCGGGCACAGAACAAAACTGCTCGGTCCGGGGCATCCGGTGTTCGATTGGTCGAAGCCGACTCACTGCGACTGCCGTTTGCTGACGACTCATTCGGGATTGTGACGGTCGCTTTTGGGCTGCGGAACGTCGGCGACACGGACCGGGGGCTGCGCGAGATGGTTCGCGTGTGTCGGCCCGGCGGCCGGGTTGCTGTGCTGGAGTTCTCCAGTCCGACCTTCCCCCCACTCCGACTGGTTTATGGCTGGTATTTTCGCCACGTACTCCCCCGCATCGGACAAGCCCTGGCGAGCAACCCTCACGCGGCTTACAATTACTTACCGACTAGTGTTGGTGAGTTTCCCCAGGGCGAGGCCCTTTCCTCGCGGATGCGCCAAGCCGGTCTGGGGCACGTCTGGTATGAGCAGTTTACCTTCGGTATCGCCACGCTCTACGTGGGTGTGAAATAGGACCAGCCTCCCGGGCCGAATGGGCCGGGGGACCTCGCAAGAACGCCTTACCTGTAGGTCGGTGTGCCCATGAGACAAAACATCGTCGTCGCCGTCACGGGAGCCAGCGGGGTCGTCTACGCCAAGCGGCTCATCGAAGTCCTGATCTCGGTGGGCTGCGACATCCAGCTCTCGGTCAGTCGCAACGCCTTGGCCGTGCTTAAGCAAGAACTCGATCTGACGCTCGGCCTCGATCGGATCGACGCCGCCATGCTGAAGGTCGACATCGAGTCGACCCGCGACGACGACAAACTCAAGCGGCTCCGGGCTATGGCCGGCATCTCGACCGAGTCGGACAGCGTTCTGTCGATGGCCGCCGGCGAGCCGGGCAAGATCCACTACCACGACTGTCGCAACCTTCGCGCGCCGCTGGCCAGCGGTTCCTTCCTGACCGACGGCATGGTCGTTTGCCCTTGCTCCGGATCGACCCTGGCCGCGATCGCCCACGGAACGAACGTCAATCTGATCCACCGCGCGGCCGAAGTCCACTTGAAGGAAGGCCGGCGGCTGATCCTCGTCCCGCGCGAAACGCCCTTATCGGCCGTCCACCTCGAGAACATGCAACGCGCCGCCGCGGCCGGCGCCGTGGTCCTGCCCGCCGCCCCAGGGTTCTACAACCGGCCCAAGTCGATCAGCGAGCTGGTCGACTTCATCGTGGCCAGGATCTGCGACCGGCTCGGCATCAAGAACAACCTCCTGGACCGCTGGGGCGCGTAGGCGGCCAACCTTTGCGGCGCGTGACACTGGCTCTGCCCCGGTTGGCATGAGGTATGGTATTGGAGAGGGGTGTCCGGGAATTCAATACGCGAGAACACACAGTTTGTAGGAGGCGACTCCCGTCGCCGAAAGGAACCTGATTAACAGGCATTCGGCGACGGGAGTCGCCTCCTACAGACGGATTCGTTGGTTCAAGTTATTGTGACGCGAACCCTAACCGAGCGTTGCCCGTGAGTGAACAAGAAAAGGAAAAGCCCGAAGTTCTCACGACATCGGCGTCCGGGCTGCGCGTGGCGATGGTGCAGATCGCGCCGAAGCTGGGCGACGTCGAGCACAACATGGGGCTGCACTTGGAGCAGATCGAGGCGGCCCGATCGGCCGGGTCCGACCTGATCGTTTTCCCCGAGCTGTCGCTGACCGGCTACTTCCTCCGCGACATGGTGCCCGACGTGGCGTTGCACCGCGATTCGGCGCCCGTGTGCCAGTTGGCGGCCGTGGCGGGCAGGGCGGCCATCGTGGCCGGATTCGTCGAGGAGTCGGCCGGACACCGTTTCTACAACGCCTCCTTCTTCGCCGAAGGGGGACGTGTTGCCTACATACATCGCAAGGTGTACTTGCCGACCTACGGGCTGTTCGACGAGCAACGCTACTTCGCCGCCGGCGAGCGGATTCGGGCGTTCGACACGGCCCGATTCGGTCGCGTCGGACTGCTGGTCTGCGAGGACTTCTGGCACCTCTCGGCCGTGACGATCATGCAGGCCGAGGAGGTCGACCTGCTGATCTGCGTGGCCAACTCGCCCGCCCGGGGCGTCGACGGACCGAAGATCCGCACGGCCGAGACCTACGAACAACTTGCCCGGGCGTACGCCCAACTGCTCGGGGCCGTAGTCGTCGTGGTCAACCGGGTGGGTTTCGAGGACGGGCTGTGCTTCTGGGGCGGCAGCATGGCGGTCGGGCCCGACGGGCGGATCCTGGCCCAGGCCCCCACGCTCGATCCGGCCTTGACCCTCGCCCCGTTCGACCCGGCCGAACTGCGACGCCAACGGCTCGTCGCCCCGCTGGCTCGAGACGAACGTTTGCTGGTGACGATCGAAGAACTCCAACGCATCAAACGGAGGCGTTATGAAACCTGACGACCTCCAGCACTCGCTGACGATCAACACCGAGCTGGTCACCGAGATCCTCTGCCGGTTCATCCGAAGTGAAATCCGCCGGGCCGGGTTCGAGCGGGCGGTGGTCGGCGTGTCGGGCGGAATCGATTCGAGCGTGGTCGTCTACCTGGCCGCCCGGGCCCTGGGGCCGGAACACGTCCTGGCCGTCACCATGCCCTACAAGACGTCGAGCGAGGCCACCCGGCGGGACAGCCAGACGGTCATCGAGCAACTCGGAGTCCGCGGCCTCGACGTCCCGATCACCGACCAGGTCGACGCCTATTTCGCCCAATTTCCCGACGCCTCGCAGATGCGTCTGGCGAACAAGTGTGCCCGGGAGCGGATGACCGTGCTCTACGACCAGAGCGCCGCGTTCGACGCCCTCGTGCTGGGCACGAGCAACAAGAGCGAACTGCTGTTGGGCTACGGCACCCAATACGGCGACATGGCCTCGGCCATCAACCCGATCGGCGATCTCTACAAGACCCAGCTCTACCCCCTTGCCGAGTACTTAGGCGTGCCCGAGGCCATCCGGACCAAGGCCCCCTCGGGCGATCTCTGGGTGGGCCAGACCGACGAGGATGAACTGGGTTTCAGCTACGGCGAGGTCGACCGGCTGCTCGTCCTGATGGTCGACCGCCGCTGGCGCCGGGCCGAACTGATCCAGGCCGGCTTCGACACGGCCCTGGTCGACCGCGTCGCCACCCTGGTCCGCCGCAACCACTACAAACGCCGGATGCCGGTCATCGCCAAGCTCTCCACCCGGACCATGGACCGTGATTTTCGCTACGCCCGGGATTGGGGGACGTAGGAGGAGAGGGGGGATTGGGGATTGGGGATTGGGGATTGGGGATTGGGGATTGGGGATTGGGGATTGGGGATTGGGGATTGGGGATTGGAA
>JAFGFF010000114.1 GCA_016931075.1 Pirellulales bacterium
GGCGTGTTCATCTCGAACCGCTGCGTAATCTCGGGGGCGTTGACCGTCCAAGACAGAATCGTCCGGCCGGCATGGTCGAGGTCCAGCAGATTCTCAACGTCTGCGCTTTTTGTCAGGATGACCATGCGGGCATCCCTGTGCTGGGCAAAGAATGGAATCATCGTCCGCGCGTAGCCGCTGAGCGGTTCCAGGGCTAGGCCGTCTTGGAGTTTCCCGAGATAGAAGGCCGTCAGACGCCCAAGTTGTCTTGCGGTTCGGTCCACTTCCGCAAGGATTTCATCCAGGTTGAGGAATATCTTCACACTCGGCGAGAACCAGACTCCGGGCGTGCCGGCCAGATAACAGTAGTGGCAACCATAGGGGCAGAAGCCGTAGGGCGAGAAATGCCAATAGTTCGGGCAGACATTGCCCCCTTCATTGCTCAGTCGCACGGCGCTGCGGTGCTCGCCCAGCACGAGCGTTTGTTTGCCCCGCTCATGCAGCCGCAAGGGGTCGCTCTCACCCAGAGCGACCCGATTGTGCGGGACGCCGAATGCCTCGACGACCTCCGCGTCTGGGAACGCCGCACAAATCCGCTCGGCCAATCGCCGACGGCCCTCCGTGCGATTGCTCCCCTTCGCCAGCACGATCCTGGAGGGCCGGAACAGCGGCGCAGGGCGCGGCATGTAGTCGTTCTTGGATTCCACGCCCGTGTGCATTTGCAGGCCCCTGCTGGACTTGCCACGACGCAACGCGCGCCGGTATGTAAACATTTGTACAGTATACTAAACCGATCACCTGGTTTCAAGTCGAGTTTTCGGGCCACTGTGTTGGCCCTAACTCGCCATCCACTCGCCCAGTCGTTCCAGGAATCTGGCTACGTGCTTCGTGATCGTCGGGTACGCAGAGGTCACCCGGTGATAGGCTGCGAGCACGAGTGTGCCTGCATTGGCGACATGGCGGTGCAAAATCCGGTGCAGTTGGAGCCGAATTCAGGTGCAAAACACGGTGCAGCAGCCAGCCGAGGGGTGTCGCAGGAGGTCACAAGAAACGAGATAAGCCGCTGCGAAACAACGGCTTATGCGAAATCTTGCGATGACTTGCCAAGACCTGCAAAAATCACAAGCGGAGAGGACAGGATTCGAACCTGCGGATCCCGTTAAGGATCACCGGTTTAGCAAACCGGCGCTTTCGACCACTCAGCCACCTCTCCGGAAAGTGTATAACGCAATTGCTATCAAGGACTTAGGCGCCGGCCTTGGTCAGGTCTCCTTGGTTGGGTCTTTTTTATTCATCTAAAATTGGCGTTCCAACACAAACAGGCCTTCTCGCGTCGAGATCGGCATGGATTCCTTAGTCTAATCAAAACATTTCTTTCCGCAAGGTGGCCGCTAACCAGCCTTAGGGGAGGAGGCATACAAGAGGGAAGGTTGATTAGATCAAACCCGTACGCCAATCCGGCGGGCTCTAACAAAACGGAGACTGGTTCCGAGCAATCGTGTCTGAAATGACCAAGAAAACACCGGTTGCAAGACGCCCGGTCCCCGTTTTCACGAGCTTTCAAGATTACGTTTTGAGGTTTGCCCCTGGGGGCAGCCGCGAACCATTGATGTGCGCCAGGCTGGGCACGGCTTAGGTGGCCGGGGCCGGCGGGGTAGCAGCCGGGCGCAGGCCCAACTCTCGGTCGAGCATAAACAGGCCGCCGGGAGCATTGGCCAGCAGCTTGAGTTTCTGGAGCACGGCGTCGGCACTGGCTTCTTCCTCGACCTGCTCGTTGACGAACCATTGGAGGAACGAATTAGTCGCATGGTCGCTTTCGGAAATGGCCAGATCGACCAACTTGTTGATCAGGGCCGTGACATGTTGTTCGTGGGCAAAGGTAGCCTCGAACACGGCAAGTGGCGATTCCCATTCGGTCGGCGGAGCGTCGATGGCGGTCAGCGTAACCCGGCCGCTCCGTTCGTGGACGAAGTCGTATATCTTCATCGCGTGGATCATTTCCTCGTCGGCCTGAATCCGGAGCCAACTGGCGAATCCCTCCAGGTTCATTTCCCGACAGTAGGCCGACATCGACAGGTAGAGATAGGACGAATAGTATTCGGCGTTGATTTGGGCGTTGAGGGCCGCTTCCATTTTCGCGCTAAGCATGGGTTTCTCCCTTAATTTTGAAAGGATTGCGAGGATCGTGGACCTCGCGATGGAAATCGTATCGGGCTGACGGCAGGCGAGCCGGCACTTGACTCAACCATGGCTTTTGGGTCATTATTGCGGCAATCGGTCCGACGGCAAGCCGCGCAGGGCAACCACGATTGTCGGCGTCCCGGCCGGTCTGTGGTCGAATAACCGAAACCCTTCCACGGTCTGCGGTTGCAAAGGATCGGATTCACGGTCGCTTCACTTTCGCGACGACGCCTCCTAAGATTACTCCACAATGACACTTTGGCACGACTCGTCTCGGTTCAATGCCTCCTTTCAGGCCGGCCACGGAACCTTGTGGGATCCGATCGGTCCGGTCGTGCAACTTACCCAGGATAATTACGAGCATGATCCACCACGAACCGCCTATCGACGCCAATCTGGACAAGGCCACCTCGCTGGCCGGACTGGTCGACTATCAGCCGGCCAGCATCGTCAGCCGGACGCTGATTAAGAAACCGACGGGCACGGTAACGCTCTTTGCCTTCGAAACCGGCCAGGAACTGAGCGAGCACACGGCCCCCTTCGACGCCCTGGTCCAGGTAGTCGACGGCGCGGCCGAACTGACCATCGGCGGCTCGCCGGTCCGCGTGGTCGCGGGCCAGGTCGTCGTCATGCCGGCCGGCATCCCCCACGCCGTTCGAGCCGGCCAGCGCTTCAAAATGCTCCTGACAATGATCCGGTCGTAAACGCTTCACTCCCGCTATCCCGACCGACCCATGCGACCGTGCCCATGAAAGATGCGATATACACGGGACTTATAAGCGGGGCACTTTTTGGAGCGGCATGGGCCGTTCTTTGTCTTCCAGGGTTTGTCGTGCTTGCGGTTATTGGATATCCGGCTTTCGCTGCTGCAGGCACCGTTCTTGTGTTTTTGGTAGCGGGCGCACCTTTTGGGCTTTGCATGGGTCTGCTCGAAGCATACCATGCACAACGATTCCTGGGCATGAAAAGTGTGCCCGAATCAGAGACTCTGATCCATCAAGGAAGCTCGACCCATCGCATCGGTTTTGAATCCGTGGGCGGGTGGCTCTGCTTGACCAATCGGGCGCTTTATTTCAAATCGCACGAGTTGAACTTTCAGCCCCATGAGCTGGCAATTCCTCTTTGCGAGATCAATCGTGTTGAACCTCGTGCTATTCTCGGTATCTTGCCAACAGGCTTGATGCTGACCTTGCGAGACGGCCGAACCGAGCGTTTCGGCGTACACGGCAGGCAACAGTGGGACGAACGAATTCGCAGCGCCAAGGCAATCGGGACTCCGAGGTCCTAGCGGAATCGACCATCGGTTGCACGGCCGATCCAATTGAAGCGGCACCCCCAAAAGAATTCCGCACCAGATGTAGTGTGACAGAAGTCTTTATGTAATATGCACTTACAACAAAAATAGACCTCTTGCCTTGGCTTGACCTCCTCGAACGACCTAACGAGTCGGTCGGTTGACACAATCCGACGAGAAGTCTACGATAAGGGATTCCCATTGCCCCCAACCTGGCCGGTTGTCCTGCCTGCAACCGTTGACTGTTTAGAAAGATAATTGCCATGGCCGTTCCAAAAAGAAAACATTCCAACCATCGCAGCCGGATTCGCCGGTCCCACGACGCCAAGAAGCCGGTGCAAATCGAGTACTGCCCCAAGTGCAGCACGGCCAAGCCGTCGCACGTGATTTGCCCAAACTGCGGTCACTACATGGGCCGAGCGCTCGTCGAGGTTGAATCGTAGCGAGGGAACGGGGCGAAAGCGTCCTTTCCAGGAGCGTCACGGCCGGACCGACGGGCCTTTGCTGTCGTGCCCATGCCTTGCGGCAGTCGCCCGCGGCAAGGCCCGGCTTTGTCGCCGCGATTCGCGGGCCGCATGCAAATAGGGCAAAATCCTTCCTCCGAGGCGGACCACCATGAGCAAGATCGCCTTTCTGTTTCCCGGCCAAGGGGCCCAGACTGTCGGCATGGGCCGGCGGCTGGCCGAATCGCTGCCGAGCGTCCGCGGGCTGTACGACCGCGCCGGGGAAATCCTTGGTTACGATCTAGCCGCGTTGTGTTTCGAGGGACCGGCCGAGCGACTCGATTCGACCGTGTGCAGCCAGCCGGCGCTGTTTGTCACGAGTCTGGCCGCGCTCGAATGGCTGCGCCACGAATCGCCCGACGTGGCCCTCTCGTGCGAGGCGGCCGCCGGGCTGAGCCTGGGCGAATACACGGCCTTGGTCTTTGCCGGGGTGATCTCATTCGAGGACGGCCTGACGCTGGTCCAACGCCGCGGGGCCGCCATGCAAGAAGCCTCCGACGCCACACCCAGTGGCATGGTCAGCATTCTCGGGCTCGAACGGGTCCAGGTCGAGTCGCTCTGCCAACGGGCCCGGGGCGAGGATATTCTGGAAATCGCCAACCTGCTTTGTCCGGGCAACATCGTCATCTCGGGCACGAACGCGGCTTGCGAGCGGGCGGCCGAAATGGCTCCCGGCCTGGGCGCCATGAAGGCGGTGCCGCTGGCCGTGGCGGGCGCGTTTCATACCCAGATTATGAGGCCGGCCGACCAGCGTTTGGCCGAGGCCCTGGCCGACGTGCCGATGCGGCGGCCCACGATTCCCGTCGTCTCGAACGTCGACGCCCAAACGCACGACGATCCCGAGGAAATCCGCCGGCTGCTCGTCCGGCAAGTGCTCCA
>JAFGFF010000115.1 GCA_016931075.1 Pirellulales bacterium
GCCCACGCTGTGGGCGAGGCATGAAGCTCGACTGGCCCTATTGTCCCTGGTGTTTCGGCGCGGGGTTCGAGGTGACCACGGACCGTCATTACTCGGACGCGCGGTACGAGGCCCGGTGTTCGAAGGCCGGCTGTTCGCCGGGGCTGCTGATGCCCTTCATGCGTTACTGCCCTTGGTGCCGCCGCAAGGTACGCCGCAAGTGGAAATTGCCCGGCGACAGTCACCAGCGATGCCCATCGTGCGGTTGGGGCGTGGTCAAATCGTATTGGGACCACTGCCCTTGGTGCGGCAAACGGCTGAAGGGCCGCTAGCGCGAATGAAGTTTAAGCCAGCGAGCGTTTCTCCGGGGGTGTCACGGGCACGAGTGGCCGTGGCACCGAGTCAGAGCTTGCGAGCAGGATCATTCTCCGCGAGCCGGGGGTCGCCAACGGCAGACGATCATGCCGGTGGCGACGACTCCCCACATGATGAAGCTGGAAGGTTCAGGCACGCACGACAGATTGAAGCCCCACCAGATTCCATCTTCGTAGACAGTGATCGTGGAAGCGGCCTCGTCCCAAGTGGCGATGAAAACTTGGGCTTCCCAGTCGCACGTTCCGCCACACGGCGGACACTCGTGCTGTGGGCAATAGCGAGATGGGATATCAAGGAACTCCGTCGCGGTGGCCGGGTCAGGCGGATCGTTGTCGTAGAAGGGGTTGGTATCGGGTGTCTCCGCATTGTCAAGGTATTCCCAATAGCCGCCGCCGGCGTCGTAGCCGTTTGTTTTGCCGTGATCGAGCGCGCAGTTCGTGTAGATGGCCTGAATCCAGTGGATGTCGGTTGGGTCGTTGCCTTGAGGCTTGTACTCGACGCGGAAGTGCGCGCCGCCATAGCACTCGGCTGAGCCGCCACCCCAGCTACTCCCGCCAATGGTGTCGGTGGGTGCATTGGTGACCCACGCATAGTACGTCTCGATCTCAAGCGTCCCTTCCAATGCCGCGCCGGTGGTGATGGTCCAACCGTGAGCCGCATCCCAGTCCTGGGCGGCGAGCCCATTCGTTATCCAAGGGCATGTGCTCATTTGCACGGCAGGTAATGGATCCAGCGTGGAAGTCCAGATGCAAGTCCCATTAGTGTCCTGGGCCGACGAGGGCCCCCCCACGGCATTGCCCACGAATGCTGCGAAAGCGGGATTTGCTGCTGCCACGACCAGCACCACCGCACACAGCAAAGAAATTAGCCAACGTGCTCTCTGCTTGCTCATCGGATTACCCCCCGTGTAGAAGAAAAGACCGACCGTACTACGTGCCGATATCCTCAACCATCGCCACGAATCCTCTGAATCCAAACGCCCTCCGCGATGACAAAGAAACAGTAGAAGAACTGTTGAGGACCGTGTCAAGACACCCACAAAGGGGAACGCCTGCGATCGGAACAAACGCTATGCAACGCCCGAGCGTGACTTACCTGTCCCATGTCGTTTCTGGCAATGTGCGTGACGGGCGTGCCGCTGGTGGCAGGTCACGGAAGGAAGGAGCTTGGCCGCGACTCGAACCGTCGGCGACCGGAAGGCCCCCGCATTAGTGGATCGCGTGCAGCCCCAACTCGCGTCGCCGGCGGTTGATTTGCTCCAGCGCGCGAGGCTCCTTCTTCAGCAGCTTCACGAGTTGCGACGGCGTGCAGCCGAGCACCTCGGCGGATCGTGAAAGATCGTCGTCCGAGAGTCCAATCACGTCCAATACCTCGGCCAGCAAGGCGGGAAAATCCTCGTGCTCCGCGCTGATCGCGATCTGCCCACGGGTGCCGCACCGTTGACGCCACAGCGGACCGGGATGCGTCTCGATCGGGGCCGAGCCGCGAACGCCCAGCGCCAGATTCACCCGAAGCCGGAACAACGCCACGCTCCGATTGGCCGCCTGGCTCCGCCGCTCGTTGGCCTCGGCCAGAATGCCGGACGCAATGTGCAAGAGTTGGACGGCCGTCTCGACCTTGTTGCGATGCTGCCCGCCGGGGCCGGATCGGCGCAGCCGGCGCATTTCGCACTGGGCAAGCAGCGCGTCAGGGGCGAGCGAGGCGGGATGAACGTGCTCAGGCGACATCGAAAGCCCCTTTGCTATGCCTTCAAATCGCCCCCGAGCATTTCCATGGCCAGTTTGCGCCGTGGGTCGCCGGCCAGGTAGAGGGTTTGCGTGGGGAAGGCCATCTCGATGCCTGCCTGCTCAAACTCCTCGAAGATCCGCAGATTCAGCCGCTCGGCGTGTTCCATGTAATCCCAATAGGCCGGCGGAGCGTACCAGTAGATGACCATGAGGTTCAGGCTGTCGGGATTGTAGTCGTTGAAAAACACGCGAGGCGGATAATCGTCGCCGTTGATGGTCGGATGAATCGGCTCGCGGAGGTCTTCCTCGTCGAGAATACGCTTCAGAATGGAAACGCCCTCGGCGATCTTCTCGCGAGGCGTGTCGTAGGTGATCGTGACGTTCAGGATTCGCCGGATGAACGGCCGGCAGCCGATGTTTTCGACGGGGCTGCTGACGATGTTCGCGTTGGGGATGGTCACTAGGTGGCCCGTCGGCGTGCGGATCTTCGTCGAGCGGAACCCAATGTCTTCGACCACGCCGTCGTAGCTGCTGCAAACGATCCGCTGGCCGACCTTGAAAGGGCGGTCCAACAGGATGGTGATGGAGCCGAAGAAATTCTTCAGCGAATCCTGCGCGGCCAGCGAGACGGCCAACCCGGCGATGCCCAAGCCGGCCAGCCAGGCACTAACGTCTTGTCCGAAGATGTTCTTGGCGACGTACAAGAAACCCAAGAGCACCCAGACGACCCGAAAGCTCTTGCGAATCAACGGGATGAGCTGGGCGTCGAGCCTCGATTCGATCCGTCCGCGAAGCCGCTCGAAACCGACGTCGATCAGTTCGATAAGATTAAAGACGTACCAGACGATCGCGATGGTATAGAGGAGTTGCACGGTCTGGTTCAGAAAATGGTCCAGCGAATCGCCCGTCGACAACGTGGCAAAACCGACGCTCAGCCCGAAAGTGAACAGAACGAGGCTGAGGGGGCTGGCCAGGCTGGCGACGACGTGGGCGCGTGCCGTGCGGCCGCGCTGCTGAAGCGCCTGGCCGATCCGGCCGGCGACGGCCGAGGCGATTTTTCCCGCCAGAAAACCGAGAAACACGGCCGCCAGAACGACGATCCACTCGGCCGGCGAGTTGCCCGAGAGAAGCTCGCTCTGTTGGATTTGTTCCAGGAGGGGCGGCTTTGCCGCCGGCGCGTCCCCGTCGGCCGTTTCGACGTTCTTCGTGCCCGACCATGCGGCCTGAAGGACTTCTTTGGCTCGTTGCGGGTCTTGCCACGCGAGAAAGGCGACCGCCACCAGCAGGCAGACGATCAGGATCGTCCCGAGGTGGGAAAGCAAGTAGCGTTTCATGTTTCGCTCCCAAACGAATCCGTGTCTCGGGGCGGCGGCACGCGAGTGTCGCGGGCGCCGGTGTTGCCATGAAGACACGGGCAAGATGCCCGTGGCACCCTGAAATGTCCCCATGGGCAGGCGTCAATTCACCGAAGGATCTTGGGGAAGATGTTTGATGTTCAGTGATTCCAACAAGACCGTGTCGCCGATGTGCTTGGCCACGGTTTCCCAAAGGTCTTCGGCCCTGTGGAAGACGTATTCCTTGGTCGCGGGCGTTACGAGCCAGGCGCCTTGTTCCAACTCGCTTTCAAGCTGGCCGCCTCCCCAGCCCGCATGGCCCAAAAAGACGCGCCAGCGATGGGTTTCCTGTTGCACCAGTTGGTCGAGATGGTCCTTCTGCGCGGCCAGATAGAGGCCGGCGAGGATTTCCAATTCGGCCAGGCGTTGATCGGTGTGGACGGCCAGCAGGGGTCCCGAGACCGGGCCGCCCAGGTTCACCTTCCGCGTGCTCGAACAGGAGGCCTCGCTGACCTCGCTCCAAAGCTGCTCGACCGACTGCTCCGCCAACCGGTTCAGCACCACCCCCAACGCGCCCTGGTCCGTGTGCTCGACCATGAGCACGACGGTGCGAAAAAAATTCTCGTCGGGCAACCGGGGCGTCGCCACCAGCAATTGGCCTCGTAGTGATTTCATGCCGCGTACTCTTCGGTTCAGCCGGAGGCGGGTCCTCGCGATGCCGACCTCGTCGCCAAAATCGGGACCGAGC
>JAFGFF010000116.1 GCA_016931075.1 Pirellulales bacterium
TCGACGGTCGGGCGTGGCTCGTTTGTTGGGTGATGTCCGAGAAGAAGGATTCCGTGTCGAAGTCACTGTTGATGCCGCTCTCGTGACCTGCGTGCCCGTGGTGGCTGGAATGGGGACACCAGAGCATACCGGCGTAAATTTCGCTGGCGTCGCCCCACTGCCGGGCTTGGACGTTCTCGCTCAGCAGCAACGTATGCTGGGTGCCGTCCTTGATGTCGCCCAGCGAGACGTTCACGACGATAGGTTTGTTCAACGCGCCTCCCTTGCCACCTGAGGGAAAGTAGCGGCGGTGGAAGAGCCCATTGGCCGGCCAGTCGGGCGGAATATTGAGGCTCGGGTTGCCCGCGGCGTCGGCCTGGCCGCAATTGGCTACGAAGCTCAACGCGCCCGGCTCAGGTGGGCTGTCAGCGGGACATACCAACATGTCGATGCCTATCTGAGTCACGTCATTCGCCGTTCCCGGCACGTTGCCTGCCCGCCACTGGTCCCATAGGTCGGCTCTGTTCAAGTCCTGCAGGATGGCCACGACCCAACTGGCTTCCGCTGCCACGGTAATGCTGGTTGTACCAGCCATACGGGATACGCCACCGGTCCGGTTGGCGTAGCCGGGAAAGTGCTTCTTGGAGCCTTCGTAGCTCAGGATGCCCTGGGCGACCTGGCCCTGGTTGTGGGCGCACTGTGCCTGGCGGGCCCTAGCCCGGGCGGCCACGACCGCGGGTGTGATCATCGCGGCCAAAAGACCGATGATCACCACCACCACCAGCATTTCGACCAGCGTGAAGCCGAGACGGTTTGGACGACTCATCTGCAACATTCCTCTCTCTGTCGATGCCCTTGCGGAAATGCCCGAAACCGCTGGGTGCCATGCCAAACGCGGCGGGACGCCGCGTCTACTAAATATCATTCTCCCAAAAAGACACAGAAAACTCCAGCGCCATTTGGACCAAGCGGCGGTCGACCCCTCTGCTTTGTCGGCCGGCTGGTCGAGTTGGGGCAAGTTGGACCGGGCAATTCGCTCCGAAAGCCCCTCGGCAGGGTGGGGGTCTTGGCGAAACTGGTTCCGCCGGGCATTCTGGTGCAGTGACTCATCTGGATCGTGATTAATCACTTATGACACATGCCTGTAGGGAACGCCCTCTGTGGCGTTCCGGCGGCTCGGCCAACCGGGGAACGGCACAGAGGCCGTTCCCTACAGAATGCCCGCTTGCACACCCCAAACCCTCCCCGCCGGGTGGTTCGTGTTGGGTGAAAACGGGCATTTATTGGGAAAACGCTGGAATCAAACGCAGGATTGTGAGAAGATAAGTACTGGGCCAGGGGTGCGTCCCCGCGGATCTACGGAGTACCGTTATGTCTATGCGACAAAGAAGAGGCTTTACCCTAGTCGAGCTGCTGGTGGTCATCTCGATCATCGGCATGCTCATGGCACTACTCCTCCCGGCCGTTCAAGCCGCCCGCGAGGCGGGCCGTCGGACCGTGTGCCAGAACAACCAGCGGCAGGTGGCCGATGCGTTGATGCACTACGAGTCGGCACACCAGCGATTCCCGGGCTTCATGGGAGAGATCGGCAAAGTATCGGGCGCGCCGATCTACGGCAGTTGGGCCGCCGTCATGTTCGAGGAACTTGGACGTCCCGACCTGAAGGACGTGTGGAAAGGCGGCCTTGGCGATACGGCAAATGCTCAGGTCGGCCTGCAGATTCTAACGTGTCCGAGTATCCCCGGCGGCGACGAAGGGACAACTGGTTGCTCCTACCGGCTTAACGGCGGCCGTAAGGGTCTCATATCGGACAATAGCGGAGAGGACACACGAGACTGCGGAGTGTTCGACGTCGATTTTCCCTGCCCTCCTGGTGTGAACCCCACAACTTGGCCGTTTTCGCGGTCCGGCTGGTCGCTAGATGGAATGCGAGACGGTCCAAGCACGGTACTGATGGTCTCGGAAAACACTCGCAGTGTAAGGGGTTCGGACAACAGGATCGGGTGGGTGGTCCAGTCGACAGGCCTAACGACCGGTACGAGTACGACCTTGCCTAGCTACGTGGCGACGAACGACATCGAGCGTCGTCTGTGTTTCGTGGTGCCGCAGGCCCCTACCAGCGCGGATATTTCGGATATGCGCTATACGACGAAGACCGGGTCCTACGACGATTACCTTAACCACAATGTGGACGATCCCGATCGTGGTGGCAGCCCGGCATCGTATCACCCGGGTGGTGTCGTCGTCTCGTTTTGCGATGGACACCAGTCTTTTCTCAGTGATGCCGTCGATCGTATCGTTTACATGCACCTGATTACACCTAACAGCGCGCGTGCCCAAAAGACGGGATTTGGCTATTTTTCTTCCATTCCTGTTGGAAGCGTCTTGGACGAAAGCGACTATTAATCCTAGACGTATCAGTGCCTCCAAGAAGATTAAAAGGGCACCCCGGCCAATGGACCGGGGCGCCCTTTTTTCGTCTGGACGGGCCTGCGTTAGAGCAGGTTCACGGCGAATGGTGGCACTGGCGTCTCGCCAGTGTTGGTGCAAAAAACACTGGCGAGACGCCAGTGCCACCCATTGAACCCGCTACACATTTACGGGCAGCGTTTCAGAGCAGGTTCACTACCCGCTCGGCCAGGCCTTTTTCACCCAGCACGACGTTCATCTTGCTGTTGGTGGCGACCTTTTCGAGGACTTCCAGTTCCCGAAGCCGCATGAGCGTCGGGTTGGTTTCCAACAGTTTGGCCGTGTTGGCCTGGCTGCGCATGGCGGCCGTTTCCTCGCGTCGGGCGATGAGGTTGGCCTCGGCCGCTTTCTTGGCCTCGGTCACCCGGTTCATGAGTTCCTTCATGTCGCCCGGCAGGATTACGTCGCGGATGCCGACCGAGACGATCTCGACGCCCAGCTCTTCGGCCCGGGCGTGGAGCATCTCCTCGATCTGCCGCCCCAGCGCGTCCTTGTCGGCCAGGAAGGCGTCCAGCTCCCGCGTGCCGACCGCCGCCCGCAGGGCCAGTTGGCCTTCGCGGTAGACGGCCTGGCGCAGGTCGACGGTCGCGGTCACCACGCGATGCGCGTCGGCCACGCGGTAGGTCACCGTGGTGTTGAGCCGGAGCGTGACCTTGTCGGCGGTCATGATCTCCTGGCCGCCCAACTCGACGATCGTCTCGCGCATGTCGACTTCGACCAACCAGGCGTGGGCCGTCCGCTTCCAGAAGGCATACAAGCCCGGCTTGAGCGTGTCGACGTAGCGGCCGTCGTAGAACAGCACGCCGACGCGGTTCTGCTCGACGCGGCAGACGTCCAGCAGGGCGTCGACCTTCGTCGCCTGGGCGATCACGGCCAGGTCCTTGTGCTCGAAACGAACGCCGTCCGTCTCGACCACCTCGATCCGCACGTCCTTCTGGCCGGTCCAGTAGGCGTACAAGCCCGGCGGCAGGACATGGCTGAATCGACCGTTGATCCAGACCAGCGCGCGTTGGTTGTCGTTCAGGTCGAGCACGACGGCCCGATCGGCTAGCGCGCCCGACTTGACGATTGTGTCGAGCTGTTCATGCACGAGCCACGGGCTGCGTTGCGACACGACTTCGACACGGACCTTGCCCAGCGGGTCGAAGAACCAGTGCCGGCCCTCGCCCAGCAGGCCCCGGAACTCGCCGTCGTGGAAATGCAGACCCATTTCGTAGCTGTGAATGCGAACTCGCTTCAGTAGCATGGTCATGTCCTGTCCCTCCTTCTTCCTTCTTTTTCTTCTTTCCTCTGCTTCTCCGCGCCTCGGCGGTTAGTCAGACACCGTCCGGAGGCAAGACGTTCACCAAATCACACGCACGGTTTGCGGAGTGCTGTTTGAGCGAGGGCCGTTCTCCGGCGTCGGCTTCACCGGCCAGGCCTCGCCGCGCGCCGTGGCGCTGCGGGTCGGCGTGGCGTCGGAAGTCTCTGCCGGACAATGTGCCCGGGCGGTATCCACGCACTACATGGCATCCGCACGTGCCGCCGCCGGTCGTCGCAGGGCCGCGTGGGCGACCCGGCTTCCCTCCGGCGGCCGATCCGGTTCACGCCCGCCTCCTTCGGGCTTTCTGGTGCGCTATCGCGCTCTCGCGCTTGGCGGAGTGGGTGTTATCCCACGGTTTGGTACGGGAGTCGAACCCGTGACAGCCAGATTCCAAGTCTGGTGCTCTAACCTTCTGAGCTAACCCTGTCGTCTGACACCGTCCCGTCAGAACCCGCTTCGCGGAACACGCCCGGCCAACCGGCCCAAGAAGGACACACGGCCGTCGCGCCGCCGGCAAAGACGGCATCAACGCTTGCCTCGTAGTTTGTCACGACACGTCGTGTCGATGTGTTTTCAGCGTCCTCGCCAGGAATCGAACCTGGTCCTCGACCTTCGCAGAGTCGCGTGCAAGCTCCACCACACCCCGAGGACGAATCTCCGTGGCTCATTTATCTCAAACCGCGCAACGGAACAGGGGACTCA
>JAFGFF010000117.1 GCA_016931075.1 Pirellulales bacterium
GCGCGATCAACGAGCTAGTCACCGAAGCGGTCCGCCTGTCGATTCTCGGCGACGGCGCGCCTGCCGTGATTGAATACGGGGATTTCCCATCCGTGCGACTTCGATGAGGAGTTTCAAAGCACAACAACACACTACCATGACTGTAGGAGGCGACTCCTGTCGCCGAATTCGCCCGAGCTCATGTTCGGCGACGGGAGTCGCCTCCTACAAATCGAATTGGGGCGGTCGCCACGAGCACCGCCTGAAATGTTTCTTCCGTGCCTTGTTTTACCGTGCTTCAATTTAGCAAGAGAAAGGGTAGCTGAGATGTCGACAAATGGTTCGGTGTTTGACCGGGCGAAAGGACTTTTCCTCCATTATGCAAAGCCGCTGAAACTGGACGAGCGGCACCCAGGCACCAAAATTCTCGAGCGGCTGACCACGCCTGACAAGATCATGGCGTTCCGTCTCTCATTGCAGATGGACGACGGATCGGTTCAAGTCTTCCCCGCCTATCGCGTGCAGTTCAACGACGACCTGGGTCCCTACAAAGGCGGCTTGCGTTTCCACCCCCAAGTGACTCTCGAGGAAGTCAAGGCCCTGGCCTTCTGGATGTACCTGAAGACGGCCGTGGTCAACATCCCCTTCGGCGGCGGCAAGGGCGGAATCACCGTTGATTACAAGTCTCTCTCGACGGCCGAGAAGGAACGTCTGACGAAGAAGTTCGCCATCGTCTTGGCCAACGACATCGGCGAGAACACCGACATTCCGGCTCCCGACGTCAACACCGGACCGCAGGAAATGGCCTGGATGTCGCACGCCTGGCGCATGTCGACCGGGCAGTACAACCGGGCCATGATCACCGGCAAACCGCTCGACCTGGGCGGAAGCTTGGGCCGCACCGAAGCCACCGGTCACGGTTGCGCCATCACCATGCTCGAAGCGGCCCGTGACGCGGGCATCGATCCCAACGGCGCCACGATGGTCATTCAGGGCTTCGGCAACGCGGGACGCTACGCCGCCATCGAGATGGGCCATCAAGGCACCAAAACGATCGTCGCCAGCGACAGCCGCGCCGCCGTGCACAATCCCGATGGGTTGGACGTCCAAGCCTTGATCGAGCACAAGGACAAGACGGGCAGCGTCGCCAACTTCCCCGGCGGCAAGACGATGGACCCCAACGGCGTGCTCACGGCCGAGTGCGACTTCCTCGTCCCGGCCGCGTTGGAGGACTGCATCACGGCCGAGATCGCTCCGAAGATCCAGGCCAAGATCATCGGCGAAGCGGCCAACGGCCCGACCACCCAGGACGCCATCCACATCCTCTACGAGCGCGGCATCACCGTCATTCCCGACGTTTTGGCCAACTCGGGCGGCGTGACCGTCAGCTACTTCGAATGGGTCCAGAACCGGCAGGAATACTACTGGACCCGCGAGGAGGTCATCGACCGGATGCGTGCCCGACTGGTCAACGCCTACCGCGAGATCGCCGATCGGGCCAAGGCCGAGGACACGTCCCTCCGCCAGGCCGCCTACGAGAACGCCATCGAGCGCGTCGTCCGGGCCGCCCTGGAACGCGGGGCTCAATAAGCCGGCCCCTTCTCCACCGTCAACACCCGCCGGTCGGCCCCGCGCCGGCCGGCGGTTTTATCGCACGCTCGGAATATGCCTTGAAAAAGGCCCAGTCCATTTCAAGGGTGCCATGCTCAGACGGCCGCTTCAACGGCGGATGAGCATGACGGCACCGTTCTCTCAATCGACATGCCCATCCCTCGCTGAAGCGAGGTCTAGGCATGGCACCCATTTCAGAACATGCCGATCAGATCCACAACTCCATCCGTCCGTCGAGCATGTCGGGCAGGGCTTTTTGGACGTAGTGGCGGATCTGGCGGGTGTGGTAGCGGGTGCTGAAGTGGGTGGCGAGGATGAGTTCGTTGGCGAACCGGTCGCGGCGCTCGATGACGTCGTCCAGATGCATGTGCCCGAACTTGTGAATCCGCTCCTTGCGGTGACGCGGCGCGACGAAGGTCATCTCGAGAATCAGGACCGACGCTTCGTACATCGCCGGGCAGGCGTCCAGGCCGTCGGGCGTGCTGTCGCCCAGGTAGGCCACTTTGGGGATTCGGGTTTCGTGCGTGACGTCGACGCCGCTTAAGCGCAGATCGCGGATCTTTTCACCCGGTAGGCCCTGTAGCTCGGGCTTGAGCTTCTTGCGGCGCTCCCAGACGACGAAACCCAACGACGGCACCGAGTGTTGAGTTTCCGAGACGGTCACGACCAGCTCGCGCGAGAGGGCCACTTCGTCACCCGGCGCGATGGGCACCATCTCGCACGGCAGCCGGCCACGGTCTAGACGGCTGAACAGGCGCAGGATCCGTTTCATCGGTTCGACGACGTGCTCGGGCAGATAGATCGTCGGCGGCTCCATCTTCATCATCCGACGCCGGGCTACGTAGACGGGCAGGGCGACCAGGTGATCCATGTGGGCGTGGGACACGAACCAGTTCGGCGTGCCCATGAACGACCAGGGTTGCGCCCCGAGATCGAATCCGAGCTTCAACTCGGGAATTCGCCAATACGACTGGACCGCCGCGCGCGAATAGCCCTCGATCGTCAGGCCCTTGTGCTGGATCGTCTTGACCGGCAGGTTGTCAATCATGGTGGTATGTCAATCGTGTTTCAATGCTCTGTCAGGCCGGTGAGGCAGGTGTTCGGGTGCCCAATGACCGCAGTTGAAGGGCCACGCTCTGTCGTGGCCGGGGCGAGCCGTATTCCACGGACGCGACGGAGCGCGTCCCTCCAAATCGCGTTCGTTGCCTTCAACTCGCCGTTTACACGGTTGTCAATTCGACACCCGTTCGTTGACCCGATCGTAGTCGTCCACGTCGGACAGGTCCAGCGGGGTTACGCCTTCGTCACAGGGCAGGAGCCAGATCTCGCCGAACAGCGTATTCTGTTCCACCCGGACGCGATGGTGCCGGACCAGCTCGAGCACCGCCAGGAAGATCCCAATCAGCGTCGATTTGTGCATGCCCGGCTCGAACAGGTCGGCAAACGCCAGGTGGCCCGCCTCGATCACCCGGGCCTGCACCCGCTCCATGTGAACGTGGATCGGCGTGTCGTCGTAGACGATGCTTGACGGCCGGGCGGCGACCGTCTCGCGCATGATCAGGCCAAACGCGCTGACCAGGTCCCAGAGTTCCACCTCGTGGATCGGTTCCTCGGCCAGGTCGCGGCGGCGAGGCGGCAGGTCGTTGGCCATCCGGGGAAAGTGCTGCTGCCACGAACGGCTCCGCTCTTCGAGGATGCTGGCCGCGTCACGGAATCGCTTGTACTCGAGCAACCGGCGAACCAACTCCTGGCGCGGATCCTCCATTTCGTCCTGAACCTCGTCGGCCCGAGGAAGTACCTGCTGCGACTTGATCTCCAGGAGCGTGCTGGCCACGGCCAGGAAATCGCCCACCGCGTTGACGTCCAACTGCTCAAGGACGGCAAGATGGGCAAGAAACTGGTCCGTGATCGGGGCGATGGGAATATCAAGGATGTCCAACTCGTGCTTCCGCACGAGATAGAGCAGCAGGTCCAGCGGACCGCGAAACGAATCCAAGTCGACACGAAATCCCATCAGGCCTGATTCCCGGCAGTCCCAGCCGGTTCCGTGAATAGGCGAACTCCAGAAGGCCCCCCTGACCCCGACGGGCAACTCCCGGGCAAACGGGCAATCCCTCAGTCTATCGTCGGGAAGCCCGTGCCGCGAGAACACCTCCCTTTTGGGGGTGCCCCAGGCCAGAGAACCGCGTCCCTGCGGCTCAGAACCAGTGTCGTCCCCCGTGCAAGGCTGACTTGAGGGCGTCCAGAGCTGGTTGTTGCGGGCTTCAAGGGAAGGACACCGAAGATTGGCCTTCGGTTCGAGCCGAGCCGAAGGGTTCCGTCTTGCTCTAAGCTGACGATTGCCTTAGATTTACGTCCGTCAAACAGAGACTGCCCGCGACCGACGTTTCGAGGAGACCGACCGTGACCGCCGATCCACTTTGGGCACCCTGGCGAATTGGGTTTGTCTTGGGAGAAAAGGAAAACCGGCCCTTGGATGCCGAGGACCCGGTGCCCAAGCTGTTACCTGATGGAAAGGGAGACTGTTTTCTCTGCCAATCGGCCGTGACGGGCCAACTTCGCGCGCGGCATGTGGTCGCCCGGGACGAGCAGACCGTCTCGGTGTTGAACCTCTACCCGTACAACAACGGCCACCTGCTGGTCGCCCCGCGACGTCACGTCGCCCGGTTGGACGAACTCACTGGCCTGGAGGCAGTCGCATTGACTGAGGCCGTGACCCGGTCTGTCTGTCTGTTGGAACGGGTGATGCAGCCAGAGGGATTCAACATCGGGTTAAATCTGGGCCGCGTGGCGGGCGCCGGCTTGCCGGGTCATCTGCACTGGCACATTGTCCCCCGTTGGAACGGCGACACCAACTTCATGGCCGTCCTCGGCCAAACCAACGTCATCCCCCAGTCCCTCGACACCCTTTGGGACCTGCTGCAAGAGGAAGTTGGAAGAGAAGGGGGAAACCGCAGATAAACGCGGATGAAAGGCAAGAAGGGTGTATCAGACAGTAGTGTCTCAATAGACGATAGACTGGAGCACTACTCTACATTGTTCTAGCAATTTCGAGACCTGCACATACCGTAGTACTTTCGATTTGTTCTCCTGCCCATCTGTGTCCATCCGCGTTCATTGGCGGTTCCTTTCTTGCCTTTCTCCTCGGTTTCGCCCGCGAATCGGGGGGGATGGTCTTACACCGGCCGCTAGATGGCCGTACAATAGAAGGGTCTTTCATTTGATCCGTCTTCATTCGGCGGGAATAGATCCATCCATTCGACTCGTTTCATTCTGCGGTATCGTACTCATTCGGCCCTTGGGCCAAGGTAGTGTAGGCGATGGCTCTTCTCATTCTTCGGGTGATTTTCGTATTGGTCGCCTCCGCTTTGGGGGTGTCTGTGCTCCGGTCCGGACTGCTTCCCGTCGACAACGACTTGGTGATGTGGCTTGGCGTTCTCGGGATGATCGGTGCGGCCTTGGCAATCATCGCGGCTGACATACTCGTCCGGCGGAAACATCTGGACGTGATTTCGTCGATTTACTTCGGAATGATCGTGGGCCTGCTCCTGGCCTACGTAGCCAGCCTGGCGCTCGAGCCTCTCTTCCCCACCGCCGACGAGTTGAAGCCCGCTTTCGCCACACTCGAGCTTGCCCAGCAACGGGCCAACGAGATCCGCGCCCACGTCCAATTGATCCTGGCGGCCGTGACTTGTTACATCTGCATCAGCCTTCTGATGCAGACGCGGCACGACTTCCGGTTCATCATCCCCTATGTCGAGTTCTCGAAAGAAGCCAAGGGCCGGCGGCCGTTCGTGCTCGACACGAGCGTTGTGATCGACGGACGGATCGCCGATTTGATCGAGACCAATCTGTTCGACAGTCAGTTGGTCATGCCGCGATTCGCTATCGCCGAATTGCAGTCGATCGCCGACAACTCCGACCGGCTCCGCCGCAGCCGGGGACGCCGGGGATTGGACGTCCTCAACCGGCTGCGTAACCAGCCAGAGGTCGATCTGGTCATCTTCGACCGCGACTTGCCCGAATTCGCCGGCCAGCCTGTCGATATGAAACTCGTTCTGCTGGCCAAGCATCTCGAAGGCAAGCTGATCACGAACGACTACAACCTGAACAAGGTCGCCCGGGTGCACGGGGTTGGCGTGATCAACCTCAACGACATGGCCAACGCTTTGAAGCCCGTTTTCCTGCCTGGTGAGCAGATCAACGTCCGGGTCGTGAAGCAGGGTGAAGAGCCCGGCCAAGGCGTCGGCTACCTGGATGACGGCACCATGGTTGTCATCGAGTCGGGTCGCGATCACGTCGGCCACGACGTCCGCATCGCCGTGACCAGCGTGCTGCAAACCAGCGCCGGCCGCATGGTCTTCGGCCGGTTCGAGGAGGCAGTCTAGCACAAGGAATCCACAGATGAACGCGGTTGGGCGCAGATAGGGAGAATCGGCACTTGACAGTGTTCACACTCGATTTGCGGTGGCTGATCCTCTTCGGTGGTCGGTTCTCGTGTAAAAATACTTCGTTGTTGCCTTCATCTGCGCTCATCCGCGGTTTCCTTCCATCCCACTCTGCCCTGCATTACACTGCCGGCACGGAACAAATCTAGCCGTTTGCCGGTTCGTTTCTCGCGTTTGTCGGAACCGTTCTTGAACCGGGGACTGGCCCTCGGAGACGGTTGCTTCTATCATTGGCATTCATACTAATCGCTTCATCCTGGAGTTTTCGTCATGTGGTTGTTGGTTCTTAGCGTTGCAGGGGCGTTGTTGATTTCGGCGTTGTGTTCGCTGATGGAGGCGACGTTGTTGAGTCTTCGGCCCGGGCAGATTGCGGCGATATCGGGCAAACGGCCCGGGGTGGGGCAAATTTGGAGGCGGCTGAAGTCGAACATCGAACGGCCGATCGCGGCGATTCTGATTTTAAACACGACGGCCCACACGATCGGCGCTTCGGTGGCCGGGTCGGAGTATGGTCGGCTCTACGGTGACAAGGGCATTTGGATTTTCTCGCTCGTGTTCACGTTCTTGATGCTGCAGTTCACCGAGATTCTGCCCAAGGGGGCCGGGGTGCGCTACAATCGGATCGTGGCCGTTTGGATCGCCCGGCCGTTAGCACTGTTGGTCCGCGTCATGCGGCCGGTCCAGATGCTGGTCCATCTGATCAACGTGCCATTTAGCGGCGGCGGTGCGAAGAAGGAGGCCCTTTCGGCCGCGGACGAGATCACGGCCTTGTCGCGTTTCGCCCAGATCTCGGGCGAGATCAGCGCCGAACAGGAGCACATCATCCGTCGGGCTGCCCGATTGGCGCACATCAAGGTCCGCGACGTGATGCGGCCTCGGGTCGACATCGACGCACTGGACATCGACACGCCGCCGGAAGAAATCGTCGGCGCGGTCGCGGTCGCCGGTTTCGCGCGGGTGCCGATCTACGAAGGCGACTTGGACCACATCTTCGGATTCGTCTACATCAAGGACCTGTTGCTCGAGATCCACATGGGCCGGCCGATCGACTTGCGCGCCCTGGCGCGGCCCGCGCTGTTGGTGCCCGAGACTTCGGGCCTGGATCGGCTGCTCGAGCTATTCCGCCAGAACCACACCCAAATGGCCATCGTCCTGGACGAGCACGGCGGCACCGAAGGCCTGGTCACGATCGAAGACGTCCTCGAGGAAATCGCCGGGACGATCTACGATGAACATCACGATGAAGAAGGCGAAGAAATCGTTCCTCAGAGCGAGACCAGTTGGCTGGTCAGCGGCCTGACCACCGTCGACAACCTGCTCGAAGCCGTCGGACAACCGGAACTCCGCGGTAAAGCGCCCAGCGAAGTAAGCACCGTCGCGGGACTCGTCCAATCGCTGCTCGACCGTATCGCCAAGCCGGGCGACCGCACCACGTGGCAGGGCCTCACCCTCGAAGTCGTCGACCTCGACGGCCTGCGGATCGACCACGTCCTGGTGAGCGTTAACGGAGAATGGGGATTATGACCCCACCCGCATTCCCCCCCAGGGATGGGCATGCTATTGCTTCGCCACAAGACACGGGTTGCCCTGTGTCACTACAGGCAACGCACAAGTGCTGGACCAGGAAAGCGTTACGTCGCACGGCACAGCTAAGATCAGGCAATTGACTCTAACCGGAAGTCGAGGCCATCGGCTATAATATCGGGTTTTGAGATCCAGCAGCGTACTCCGACGGTAGCGACCAGAACCCAGCAAATGAAACAGATTCGCAACTTTTGCATTATCGCCCATATCGATCACGGCAAGTCGACGCTGGCCGATCGGTTGATCCAGGCGTGTGGCGGGGTGACGCAGCGCGAGTTCCGCGACCAGTTGCTCGACGCAATGGATATCGAGCGGGAGCGGGGGATCACGATCAAGAGCAATACGATCACGCTCTCCTACCGTGCCCCGGACGGGCAGGACTATCTGCTGAACCTAATTGACACGCCGGGCCACGTCGATTTCTCACACGAAGTGCGGCGCTCGCTGATGGCCTGCGAGGGGGCGCTAATGGTCGTCGACGCGTCGCAGGGGGTCGAGGCGCAGACGGTGGCCAACCTCTACCTGGCCCTGGACAACAACCTGGAACTGCTGCCGGTGATCAATAAGATCGATCTGCCGGCCGCCGACGTCGAGCGGGCACGCGAAGAGATCGACGCCGACCTGGGGCTCGATCCGTTCGAGGCGATCCCCGTCTCGGCCAAGACGGGCGAGGGCATCCAGGACGTGCTGGCCGGCATCGTCGAGAAGCTGCCCGGGCCAAAAGGCGATCCGGACGCGCCGCTGAAAGCGCTGGTCTTCGACGCCCATTACGATCGCTATCGGGGCGTGATCCTCCAGTGCCGCGTGATGGAAGGGACGCTGAACGTGCGCGACTCGATTCATTTCATGCACGCGGGCCGCGATTTCGTGGTCGAGGAGTTGGGCTACAACCAGTTGAAGCTCACGCCCAAGCAGCAGCTCAGCGCCGGGGAGGTCGGCTACATCATCGCGGGCATCAAGAGTGTGCGGGAAATCGAGATCGGCGACACGATCACGTTGCTCGACAGCCAGGCGGCCGAGCCCGTGCCCGGCTATAAGAAGGCCAGGCAGGTCGTCTTCTCGTCGATCTATCCGATGAACTCGAATGAGTACAAGGATCTGGCCAGCGCCCTGGACAAGCTGGCGATCAACGACGCGGCGCTCACTTTCGAAAAGGACAGTTCAGCCGCCCTGGGATTCGGGTTTCGCTGCGGATTCCTCGGCCTGCTCCACTTGGACGTGATCCAGGAGCGACTGCAGCGCGAGTTCTCCATCGGCCTGGTCATCTCGGCCCCGTCGGTCAAGTACAAGGTGGCCCTGAAGGACGGGCGTGTGATCGACGTCGACAATCCGAGCTACTGGCCCGACCCGTCGCTGATCGATGCAGTCTCCGAGCCCTACATCACGGCGTCGATCCTGACGCCCGAGGAATACGTCGGGCCGGTCATGGACCTATGCCGCGAGCACCGGTCCGAGAGCCAGACGATGAACTATCTCTCCGTCGGCCGGGTGGAAGTGACCAGCCACATGCCGCTGGGCGAGGTGCTCTTCGATTTCTACGGCAAGCTCAAGACGATCACGCGAGGTTACGGCTCGTTCGACTACGAGCCGACCGAATACCAGGCCACCGACGTCGTGAAAGTCGACATCCTGGTCAACAAGGAGCCGGTCGACACGCTCTCCTACCTGGTCCATCGCGACAAGGCGCGCGCCCGGGCGTTGCACTACTGCGAACAGCTTGCCGAGGCCATTCCCCGCCACCAGTTCAAGATCCCAATCCAAGGCGCGATCGGCGGCACGGTCATCGCCCGATCGACTATCGCCCCCTACCGCAAGGACGTCACCGCGAAACTCTACGGCGGTGACGTCACGCGGAAGAACAAGCTACTCGACAAGCAGAAGAAGGGCAAGGCGAAAATGAAGCTGATCGGCCGCGTCAACATCCCCCAAAAAGCCTTCGTCGCCGTCCTCCGCGCCGACCGGGACTAGAACCTCTTCCGAGAAGTATGAGCCGGAGCCGCCGTTGTCGTGATTCAGTACTCACATGATCAATCCGAGAGATAGGGGGGTAATAATGGGCTTCCTGTTGTATGCAAATGCGCCGAATGCATCGGTGGCATACTGCTCAGAGCACTCTGTGGACGATCTGCCTGAGGATACTATCGCAATTCTGCACGAGCCATACAAGCCTCTACGTCTCATCAAGAAACCAAAGAGCATTGGCACGGCTGCTTCCTTGGAGGAGGCGAAGATGATAGCTGTTGCTTATATCAAACGCGGTCTGTCGAACATCGTCTTCATTGCGGACGAAAACGACATAATTCATGAGTCGGTAGCAAAAGAACGCAACCCTGTCATTGATTTCCTCCAATATATGAGTGCCATGTTCTTCGGATTCCTGATTCTCGCTGCGGCCTGTGCTCTTGTTGCATATTTTTCGACTGGTTTTACAGCGATAGCGCTTTGCTTTTGTATTCCCGTGGCGTTGGCCTATGTTGTTCAGATGTTGCTCGGTAACACGACAGCCGAAGCCGTAGTATTCTCGCTCATAGTTCTGTTTGTGTCCTTTGTATTGTTTCTCCTGATGTTGGCGGCTCGGGATCGTGCAAGATCTATTCACAAACCGGACGGGCAGTCGATGCGAAGAGCTAATGAAGTCGAATGTAATACGGGACAGCTCGGGTTGATATCGGCCCATCTGTCTTCTTTTTCTTATGAATCATACCCTCTTGTTCCTTGCTCCACTTGTTCTGTTTCTCATCGTCCCGAATATTTCCGACAGGCATATTTAGAGGGATACATTTGGAGCGGGATGCGGTGTGGCTGGGCTCTCCTTGACCGGGGGCTCGAAATGCACCCGATAGGAACCGTCGGGCTCGAATCGGATCGACCGGACGAGCATCCAGGACTCCATGGTCTTGGTGTGTTTCTGTTGCGGGAAGAAGACTAACGAGATGCCGGTTACGGTCTGCGTGCTCTTAGTGTACCAGATCGCCCCGTACACGTGGTTCGGGTCGATGACACAAGAAAGATGATCGCGGTCCTTCTCGAATACCACGGCGAAACCGCCGTGCGGAATCGTTCGCCCGGCCCGTTGCAGCACCCGCCGGGCGTGTTCCACCGAATCGCCCACTTTGAGCACCGTCTCGTCGACCGCTTTCTTCTGAGCCACGCTAGAAGAACAGGCCATCAAGGTAAGAAATATGGCCATGGCGGGGAGGGCCGGGGATCGCATGTTGTGCCAGATGCCTTTTGTGTTCATCATACATCTCCTGTGCCAAGAGTGGCGGGATTATAGCCAAAGGCGATGTTGACTTGCCTCACATCGTGAGTTTTTTCAGGCTCGGTTCAGTCACACTGATAACCAGCATGAATGGTTTGACATTTCCAGCATATGTGGAAAACAATTTGTGCGCAATTCGTTTTCATTTCGAAACCAGCATCCATATCGATCACGGCCAATTCCTTCATGGCGAACTCGCGTTCATTGCGAGCAAGCGGATGTCCCATTTTATGTGTGTCACAGGTCGTGTTGGGACAGGTGACCCCCGAATGCCCTTGAAGTGTACCAGGCACGCCCCCAAACTGGCTCAAGTGAATTGAGAAGGGACGCCCTTCCTTTTCACCAAGGTATTCCCTAATCCGTTCGCGTTCCTCGTCATTCAACCAGAGGAAATAGAAATGGTTGGCTATCATTAACAGGTTTTCGATTTCTCGCGGAATGGGATCGAGTGAGATAGGGCGTTTTTCGAACTCATCCGGGTAGTCTTGGAAAGGGCTTTCCTCGCATGTAACGGGGTCCGGGCGTATCGGCTGGATCCGGTCCGTCGAAACAATGCGATACGCCGTCGGTTCGGGATGCCGACAACAATAATACAACGGGAGGCGTTCTAAGCCGGAGAACAACTCTGGTGACTCTTGGCCGAACCGCGGATCCTGGCAGTCGATGTCCCAGAAGAGAAGCAGGGGCTTCCCGCAAAGAGGGCATCTGGCGCCCGCGTGTCTCGGCGACCCTCCTCGCCAATGATTCTGAACAGGGTTATCGGCCGGTAACACGCGGTATGCTTGCCGCATATAATAACACGACTGCCATCGCGACGGCGCATTTTCGAAGAGCAAACCTAGCTTGGCTCGACGCTTTGCTTCCTTCTCTGAATCAGAATAGCGCTTGTTCGCTTGACGGAGAATCTGGGTCACGTCTTTCTCGACTTGCACGCTGTGCCCGCTAACAATGCCAGCCAAGAAATGAAGCAGGTCCGCAAGTTTGTCCCGTATCATGGAACGCAATTCCTTTTCATACCGCCTGCAACTTCGGAAGCGGAGCACCAGGGGCAGACTCCGCCCACACGGCGGGGATTGTACCAAGCCGAAGAGTATGAAACAAGCGAAGCGTCACGCCCGGGTCGCGTCGGCCATTTCGCGGGCGTGGTAGCTGCTGCGGACGAAGGGACCGGAGGCGACTTCGAGGAAACCGAGCCGGCGGGCGAGGCGGCCGAGAGTGTCGAACTCGTTGGGCGGGACATAGCGGGCCACGGGCACTTGGGCCGGCGAGGGGCGAAGGTACTGGCCCAAGGTGAGCAACTGGCAGCCTGCGTCGGCCAGGTCGGCCAGCGTGTTGAGCACTTCGTCGCGCGTCTCGCCCAGGCCGAGCATCATGCCGGTCTTCACGCGGATCGACGAGTCGCGCCGCCGGATCCGCCGGAACATGGCCAGCGTCCAGCGGTAGTCGGATTTCGGCGTCCGGACCGTCGGGTAGAGCCGGGGAACCGTTTCGGTGTTGTGATTGTAGACGTCGGGCCGGGCGTCGACCAGGCAATCGACGGCCGAGGCGTTGCCGGCGAAGTCGGACGGCAGGACCTCGACCGTCACTCCGTCACACGCCGCGCGGACCGCGCGAACCGTTTCACAAAAATGCTCGGCGCCTCCATCGGGCAGGTCGTCGCGGGTGACCGACGTGATGACGACGTGCTTCAGGCCCAACTCGGCGGCCGCCTGGGCCACGCGCCGCGGCTCGTCCGGGTCCAATGGCCTGGGCCGTCCCTTCGCCACGCTGCAAAACGCGCAACCCCGCGTGCAGACGTCGCCCAGGATCATGAACGTGGCTGTCTTCTGGGCGTAGCATTCCATCCGATTGGGACACTTCGCATGGTCGCAGACCGTGGCCAGATCGAGCCGTTCGATCAGCCCGGCTGTAAAATGGTTCGCATTGCCCCGCGGCACGGGTCGCTTCAACCAGGACGGGAGCCGGCGGGAGGTGCAGGAAGGCATGGGGCGGTTGTTACTCGAATGTTTGTTCCTTACCGGGGAATTGGCCGGCGCGGACTTCGTCGCGGAATCGGGTTACGGCGTCAGTCACGGCCGGGGCCAGTTGGGCGTATTGTTTGACGTGCTTGGGGACGTGGCCCGTATTTAGACCCAGGAGGTCGTGCATGACGAGCACCTGGCCGTCGCAGTCGACGCCCGCCCCGATGCCGATCGTGGGCACGGCGAGTTGCCTGGTGATATCCCGGGCGATGTCGGCTGGGACGCACTCGAGGACGACCGAAAACGCGCCGGCCACTTCGGCCGCGCGGGCGTCGGCCAGAAGCTGCTCGCGGTCGCGTTGCACCCGATAGCCGCCCAACCGGTGGACGCTCTGGGGCCGCAGCCCGACGTGGGCCATGACAGGGATGCCGGCCGAGACCAGGGCGTCGATCACGTCGGCCTGATCAGCGCCCCCTTCGAGCTTGACTGCCTGGCACCGGGTTTCCTTCAGGATCCGCCCGGCGTTCTCGATCGCCTTGTGGCTGCCCAGCAGAAAGCTCGGGAAGGGCATGTCGACCACAACCAGGGCGTGTTCGACCGCGCGGCCGACCATCTCGGCGTGGTAGATCATCTCGTCGAGCGTGACCGGCAGGGTCGTCGCGTGGCCCTGGACGACCATCGACATGCTGTCGCCGACCAGGATAATCTCGATCCCAGCCGCGTCGATCAGCCGGGCCATCGAGTAGTCGTAGGCCGTCAGGGCTGTGATCTTCTTCCCGGCCGCCTTCATGGCGACGATCTGGGGAACGGTGATTTGTTTTCGCTCGGCGGGATGGTGACTCATGATCGAAGGCTCGTTAGCAAGGCCGGGTGTCGACGAAAAGCGGGCAAGTCGCGAGGCAGGACCAACCCTTCATTCTAGCCCGTCCCCCTTGGCCGTGGGAAGGGGCAACGGCCGGGTTCTCGCCCGAGGCCACCACGGTCGGCCCCCAGCCACGCCTGTTCAACGGGGCCGGGTAGAGGTATTCTGAACGAATGCGGCGTTGCTTGTCCGGGCTGAAACAGGAGGCCGATCCGCAGGAGGTGCAGACGGATGCGCTATTCTCTCGCACAACGAATTTCCCTTTCCGTCGGGAGCGTGGTCTTGTTGGCGGCGGTCAGCAGCGTGGTTGCGCTGGCGTCAACCTGGCACATCCGCCGTTTGCTGGATAAGGCCGTCACCGAGAATCTCGCAAGTGTTCGCGCGGCCGAGGAACTCGAAATCGCCGTGCTGGATCAGCGCGGTTACGTGGCGTTCCATCTGCTGGACCACGACAATCCGACCTGGCTGGACGAGCTGCGCAAACGCGAGAAAGGATTTTCCGATCGTCTGGACAATGCCCGGAGAACAACCAATTCCGATGAAGAACGCGATATTCTGAATCACCTGGAGAGTATGTATCGTCAGTACGACGATGCGAGAAAAGAAGTGCTCCGGCTGTGCGGTTCGGGCGACATCGACGCGGCCCAGAAGCTGCTGGTGGGCAAGGTGAACCGCCTTCACGACGAAACGTATAAGCTGTGCGAAAGCTTCCTTGACGCGAACGAAGCGCAAGTCGAACTAGCCGCCCGCAACGCTGGAAGGGAAAGCCGACTCGTAACCTGGGCGGTGGCCTGCTTCGTCTTCCTGACTTTTGTCTTCGGAGCGGTCCTTCTGCTGCTCTTCTTCCGCGGCATCGTTTTTCCCTTGCGGGCGATGGCGGCCGACGCGCGCGAGTTCATCGGCGAGCCGGGTTCCGACGGCAACACGCTGCCTACCAACGAACTGCGGACCATCGGCGGTTACCTCCAAAGCCTCATGTCCGATGTGGTCGATTCGCGAACCGTTTTGGAGCAGCACCGCCACCGCCTGCGAAGCGCCGAGAAGCTGGCCTCGGTGGGCAAATTGGCGGCCAGCGTCGCGCACGAGGTCCGCAATCCGCTCACGGCGATCAAGATGTGGCTCTTCTCCATCCAGAAGGACGTCGGCGGCGACGAGGCCCTGGATCGGAAATTTCGGATCGTCTCGGAGGAAATCCGGCGATTGGAAAACATCGTCCGCGACTTTCTCGATTTCTCCCGCCCACGGGAATTGGCCGCCTCGAAAGTGTCGGTGGCCGATTTTCTCGACGGCATCTTGGAGTTGATTCGACCGCGGATGGCCAGCGAGCAGATTGTCCTTCAACACGAGTTCGCGCACAACCTTCCCGACGTCCTGATCGACCCCGAACAGATGAAGCAGGTTCTCTTGAATCTGATCAACAACGCCGCGGATGCGACAGGCAAAGGAGGACGAATCGCGGTGACCGCCGCGCCGCACACGGCCGATTCGGGCGAGCCGATGGTCGTCGTACGCATCTCGGACAACGGCGGGGGAATTCCTGACGAGGTCGTCCGCCGGCTGTACGAGCCGTTCTTCAGCACGAAAGAACAAGGCACGGGCCTCGGCCTGAGCATCGCGGCGCAGATCGTTGCCCGGCATCTCGGGCGTCTGGTCCTGGAGTCGACCGGTCCGGAAGGCACCACCTTCGCCGTCCATATCCCCGTGGCTCGGAAGTAGAATCATGGCCCGCATCCTTGTTGTCGACGACGAACCGCACGTATTGGGAGCGTTTCAGGATCTGCTCGAAGGCGGAGGGCACGACGTCGTCACGTCGGAAGAGGCGACCTCCGCCCTGGGCGCGCTGGAGGAAGGTCCGTTCGATCTGGTCGTGATGGACGTCTGTCTTCAGGGCATGGACGGCCTCGAAGCCCTGCGGCGCATCAAGCAGCAATGGCCTTCGCTTCCCGTCATCGTGATGACGGCCCACGGCACGATGCAAACGGCCATCGAGGCGACGAAGCTGGGCGCGTTCGACTATCACCTCAAGCCTTTCGACCCGGCCGAGATGCTCGCGGCGATCGATAAAGCCCTGGAGGGCTCGCGGCTGACCCAAAATCAGGTCGTCCGCGCCCCGGAGATGCCCGACGCCATCGCCAGCCACTCGCTGATCGGCAACTCCAGCCAGATGCAGCAGGTCTTCATGTCCATCGGCCGCGTCGCCGCCACCAATGCGACGGTGCTCATCCGAGGCGAGTCGGGCACGGGCAAGGAACGGGTCGCCCGCGCCGTCCACCAGCACAGCCAGCGCGCCGCCCGGCCGCTGTGGATCGTCAACTGCGTGGCCATTCCCGATACGTTGCTCGAAAGCGAGCTTTTTGGGTACGAGCGAGGCGCGTTCACCGGCGCGACGTCGCAGAAGATCGGCAAGTTCGAACAGGCCGACGGCGGAACGCTGCTCTTGGACGAGATCGGCGACATCTCGCTGGGCATCCAGGCCAAGATTCTGCGGGTGCTGCAGGAACGGTGCTTCGAGCGGCTCGGCGGCAACAAGACGGTCCACGTCGACGTACGGGTCCTGGCGGCGACGAACCGGAACCTGGAAGAGGCCATCGTCAAAGGCGCATTTCGAGAGGACCTTTATCACCGGTTGAACGTGGTGACGATCTCCATCCCACCGCTTCGTGAGCGTCCGGACGACATCCCGGCCCTCGTCGAGTACTTCCTGAGCCGCTATGCGAAGGAACTGGGCACTCCCAAACCGCCCGTGTCTCCCGAAGCGAGAAAGAAGCTTCAGGAGTACCCCTGGCCGGGCAACGTCCGCCAGTTGGCCCACTGCATCCAGCGAGCACTGATCTTCACCCGCGGATACCCCATTCAGGCTACCGACATCTCTCTGACGGGAACCGCGGGGGATCACACCGGCTCGCGAACCTGCCCCGAGGGCCTCGGTGAACTGGTTCGTCGGTATCTGATCGATTGTGGCGGAGAACACGCCCACGAACAACTCCTCGGCCACGTGGAACGTCTGTTGATTGTCGAGGCGCTTCATCGGACGAGTGGAAACCAGACCCACGCCGCCCGCCTGCTCGGGCTGGCCCGACCCACGCTCCACGCCAAAATCCAGAAACACAACCTGGATTCGGGCAGTTCCGAAACAACGGCGCCGGGTTGAAGCAGACCGTCCGAAGTGCCACGTGAGGCGGTTTGCTGGTGACCCTCTCGGAGCATATAGACTGTCCATTTTTTGACAGACTGTCAGCCCCTCGACGTCCAGCCTTGTTTCGGCTGGCTGTCTGAGCATTCAAGGCCGTTCCCTAAAGCCTTCTGGAACTTGGAATTAGGGATTTCTGTGTCGCAGCCGGGATTTAGGCACGCCGTGTGCAAATAAAGGACGGTCGCTGCACGAGCCAGCTTCCTTGAAGAGAAAGTATGTCTACGATGACCACGATTCTTTTTGCTGACGACAACCCAAACATCCGCGAGATCTGCCGGCGCGAGTTGGAGGACGAGGGCTACTCGGTGCCGGTCGCCCGCAACGGCGACGAAGCCGTCCGTTTGACCGACAAACTCGAGCCCGACCTCGTGGTCTTGGATATCTGCATGCCCGGCATCAGTGGGCTGCAGGCGCTGGCTCGAATCAGGAAACGAAACCCGAGCCTTCCGGTGATTCTGTTCACGTCGTTTGATGATGCGTGTATCGACGACCCGCGAGCCCGGCTGGCGACCGCGTGTGTGGAGAAGAGCGAAGACCTGTCCACGTTAAAGAAAACGATCGGCGCCGCATTGCGGTCCCGGCGTGAGAACCGCCCCTATCGTGTCGGTCTCCCGTCGGCACCTCGCGCCCCCGATATCGTCTCCCGGTAGAAGTCAGACCGCCCGCACGGTCATCCCCCTTCCTTGGAATGGAGTCCCAGAAATGTTGGTACTCAGTCGTAAAGCGAACGAAAAGATTGTCCTCCCTGACCTCGGTGTGACGTTCACGATCCTGAGCCTCCACGGCAAGCGCGCTCGGATTGGAATTGAAGCACCCACGCACGCCTCGATCCAACGGGGTGAGCTGCGCGAGCGGCTTTTGGCGCTTTTGGACGAAGACGAGCCGCAGCCCGGGCGTCGGCGTCGTCAACTCGTCCATTGCGCGTCGTTCTGACGGGCTCGGGACCGGAAGACGGTCCGCAACGAGCCCGATTCTTATGGTGACATAGGTTGTGTAGCCAAGTGGCTTGAAATACGGCCGTCGAAAACAACGCGGCGGCGGCCTCGTGTTGTGGTAGATGGAAACCCCCTCGGGCGCGACGCGTTTGGGGCAATGCCCGGGGCGACAAAGGAGTGACCGACATGCATCGTCCTGTCCTCAGCGAAGCGCGAGCGACTCCCAGCCTACTCCGAGCGGGAAAATCGCCCGACGCCGCACTGGGAGAGGTCCGCCGCCGCTTCACTGAAGCAAGCTACACCGTTCTCCGCCAGGTGGACGTTCAACGCCGCAACGGCTCGATCGTGCTTTGTGGACGGGTGCCCAGCTACCACATGAAGCAGATCGCCCAGGTCATGGCGATGGCCGTGCCCGCCGTGAGGCAAGTCGAGAATCGAATCGAAGTCCTCGGCTGACCACCGCGCGGCGAACGGCAAGACGCCCGGGGCACGCTCTCCCCCGAGATACCCTTCTCTCTTCTCTCCTTGTTCCCGCTCACATTATCCGGCCGCGTCCCGGGGCTATTCGACGCGGGGATCGGTATGGTACCCTGGGTTGAGGGGAATTCGCCCATCCCCGGAGCCTGCTTCAGACGCAACGTGGGCCCAGCCAAGAGGAGCACTCCCTGATGATGCGCTGCGCTGTTTTTCTCATTGAACTTCTATTCCTAGGGGCGGCCGTATCACTGCCCTGCGAAGTTGTTGCGCGGGAATCCGATCAACCGGGCCCGCCTCCGACCGGTGCGCCGGGCTATCCGTCCCGCGCGGCCGACCTGGATGCTCTGCCCGGATTCAAAAACCCGCCGCCCGGCTATGGCGAAGTGCCGTTCTGGTGGTGGACGGGCGACCCGTTGGACCGCCGGCGACTGCTCTGGCAGATCGAGGAGCTGCACAAGAAGGGCGTCTCGGGCATGCAGGTCAACTACGCCCACGACGACACGCCCGGCTGGCCGACCAGCCCCGTCGTGCCCGAGATCTTCTCCAAACCGTGGTGGGACACCTGGGGCTACGTCGCCGGCGAGTGCGAGCGGCGCGGGATGGGCATCGGCCTAAGCGGCTACACGCTCGATTGGCCCAACGGCAAGAGCCTCTTGAGTCGGCAGATCTATTCGGAGCGCGAGATCCAGGGCCGCAAACTGCGTGTTGCCCAGCGAGTGCCAGCCCAGGCGGGAAAGGCCGTATCGATCAAATTGCCGAGCGACACGGTCGGCGTCTGGGCCTATCCATTATCAAAAGGCAAGAAGATAACGCCACCGGGGCGAGACTTGACCCGTTTCGTTGACACGAAGGCGAACCAATTGACCTGGACACCCGACAAGGGCGATTGGGAAGTTTGGATCTTCACGGCCCCGCGCAAGCCGGGCACGCTCAACCCCATCCA
>JAFGFF010000118.1 GCA_016931075.1 Pirellulales bacterium
CTCTGGAAAGCAGACCGGTTCGCGCCTGGACGTGAACCAGTAGCTTTTCTACCTAGAGACGCCTAGACCGGCTTTCTCGCCGCTCCGGGCCGGGATTTCCGACCCGGAGCTGGCAAGAGGCCGTGTTCCGCTTATTGCCAGTAGCCTTGCAGGGCCAGGTCGACGATCCGGGTGTTGCGGCGAGGCAGGTTCTCGAGTGTCGGTCGGCTCATGCGAAGCTGCTGCATCTCGACAGCCTGAGCCAACGGTCCGTAAAGCCGGGCGGGCTCGGCGACCGACTCGGCCAGCGCCACGTCATGGGCAGCCGCTTGATCGACCGGGTTTTCAGGCGAGATGGTGCAAGCAAGTCCTTCCACGGGCAAGGCCTGTCGGACATAGGCGACTCGTTCCACCGCCCCGGGGTAGACAAGCGTCGATAGCGGTTGGACCAAGGCCGGCGGCGCCAGCAAAGAAGCACCCAGTCGCCGCGGGCCGATTGGCATCGACTGGCGAACGGCCACTTCCAACGGAACCACTGGGGAAGCGTCCTCGGGCAGGGCCGGAGTATCAACCGGAGTCTGTTCCGGTAGATCGGGTGTCCAGTTGGCCGCCAGGATCGAGGCATCCAGATCGTTAACCTTTCCGTCGTCGTTGAAATCGCCCATCCACCAGGTCGCATCCTCTTGAGTCAGCCAGTATTGGGCCAGAACGCGCACGTCGTCCGCATTGACCAGGCCGTCGCCGGTGGCGTCGCCGGGAGGTGGCTGAGTATCGGCCAGCAGGGTGATGAAATAGTCCTCCACCTCACCGTCGGAGGCGGAACCGTCGGGGCCAAGGCCTCCCACCGTGCTCAACCGGAATCGGGCATAGGTCTCGTCCGCCTTGACGTTGTTACCGGTGTCCTGCGGGATCGTGAAGGTTAAAACCTGCGTGCCGTCGGCCGTGCCCAGGTTGTAGCTGGTGAAGATCTGCTCGCCCGGATCGTTCCAGTCGCCATCCAAGTTGAAGTCGATCCAGGCGTCCAGATAGTTTTCATAAGGATCGGCGTTGGTCAGCGTGACTTCGACCTTGGCCGCATGGTTGGCATGGAAAGGCGAGGCGAGCAGTGTGGCCGGGTCGAACGCAATCCCGTCTTCGTCACCCCCATCGCCGACGGCCCCAGCACTTGGTTGGCCGTTGGATTCGACGTCGCGGCTGGCGCCCAGCATGGGACCTTCGGCCATATGTCGGGCGCCGCCCTCCAAGACCGACGTCGGATAGGTCAGGCCGGCCGTGTAGTGAATCCGACCGTTGAAGATACGGGGCGAATAAACATCGCCGAAGATTCCCTTGTTGCCGGTTCCTTCCTTGATCTGGAGGTTCTCATCCGAGGCGCAAACTGCGCCGGCTTCCGTCCCGTTGGTGTACCAGATGCCGCCGCTGGACGCTGCCACGTAGAACGAATACGTCTCGCCGGCGGGGATAGCCACGTCGATTGGCAACGGCAGTGGCACGAGTACTCCCGATCCCCCCGCTTCAACGCTGGCGACACCGATGAGCGTCCACGCGGCCGGGTCGTGCTCGAACCCGACGTAGGATCCGGCCTTGTAGTAGACCTGGAAGTCGGAGTTCCACCGTGGGTAGACGTCGATAGTATTAATCACAAGCGTGTTCAGGGCCGTCACGTCGAACATGTTGCCCTCCGCGCTGTTTCCGCCCGTGACCGTCGTCGTCAACGACGAGCCGACCGTCGAGCTGGGCGCGTCGCCGTAATCGCGGATCGTGCCGGGCACGACGTCGAACACATTGCTCTTGGCGGTGAGCCCCTTGCCGTCATCGGCCATGAGGCAAACCCCGTCGGCCGTCTCCATAACGGTGACTTCCTCACTCCAGACGCCGTTGACGAAATGAGCAGCTGTTTCCGGGACGAGAGAGACCTCTATTGCCTCAACCCCCTCGATCGTGATGTCGTCAACATACCAGCCGGGATCCTCCATTAACCAGTTGGCATAGAATTCAAACGAGATCTCAACACTGCTCATGTTGTCATAGGGAGACAGGTCGACCGTGATCTGTTCATAGGCTGTAGGTGCATCGGCCGTGTCTCGTTCGTAGACAAGATCGCCGTTGACGAACACTTCGGCAGCGTCCAAGAGACCTCGCAGATCACACCATTGCCACCAAGTCAATTCAAGATCGGTGTAGCCGGTGAAATCGAACGTTTGTGAAAGAAAGCTGGTCCCGGAGGCGTTGGTGTAATTGCCGTCTAGATTTGTGGCCCAGACCTTTTGACCCGAGTGAGCCGCGCCAGGACCCGAGGTTGGGATACCCCATTCCCAATCGCCGGGGCTCCACGTCGCCGTGGCGATCCAGCCGCCGTCATCGGTTTCGAAATCGGTGGAATGGAGTGTTCCCACGCCGGTCCAGGCGGAAAGATCAACAGTGCCTTCGTAGTCGAGGACCGGCACTCCCCCGCGATCCATGGCTGATAGGGTAACCGGGATTGGCTCGCCGAACATCTGGGGCGAGTCGATGGGAGCCCACTCGAAGTGGTCCAGGATGCCGGCCACACTGTAGAGACGGATGTTGTCCAGGGCCATGCCGTCGGTGTCGGTCGAGCCGTTGATCGAGCTGTTGTCGTATTGCTGGAATCGGATCAAGGTCTCTTCGGAGTAGGTCAGGCCCAGGTCGTCCAGGAAGTAGGAGCGCTCGATGTACTCGGCCGTACTATTGGCGCCGGTTAGTGCAACAACATCGTGCCAGGACTGTCCACCATCGACACTCACCGAGACGGAATCTTGCGAGTGGTCCTCGTCGCTCCATTCCCGGTTGGCGAAACTCAAGACGACGGCCCGCTCGTTGGCCAGATTGACGTGCAGGATCAATTGGTTCAACGAATAGGTCGAATCGTCGACGGAGTCGTCCAGCGTCAGATGGCGGCTGCCTTCAAAAGGTCCATTGCTGGACGTAATCTGAACACGTCCCTGGGTTCCCTCGTGGACCTCCCACCAAGGCCGCGGGGTGGTGCTGTCTTCCCATGTTTCCGTGAACGGGAGGGTCACGATCGGGTCGGTGTATTCAACCGTGACGCGATCGACTCCGTTTCCGCGATTGGCGTTATTCCCTTCGTCTACTTCCTCGATGGCATCTGCGACGTCAATCACCATACCGATGAAGTAGACGTTGTCCGTGCCGAAGGGATCTTCGGTTGGGACATTCAACGTGACGGAGGCGGTGTGGGTTGCCTGGGCATCCAGGCTGCCGACATGGTAGCTTTCGCCGGACGAGACCAAGGACAGAGGAGTGTCCGTGGCCGGATTGATAATGGCATCGTCCGAGAGGAAGAACTGGATGTCAAATCCGCCCGCAGGCGTGTCTCCGGCGTTATAGATCAAGAAATCAACAGCAGCCGTGCCGTCATTGCCGAACAAGTTGTACGGATCGATGGCCATGGCCGTACCCAGCAAATCGATGCCGTTGATCCGGGACTCGACAGTCACCTGGAAGGGAATCGAGTTGTGTTCGGTCACGACGAGGTCGTAAGTGCCGACTTCCGTCGGGGAGAGTCCGGCAAAAGTGACGTTTCCGTTGGCATTGGTCGTGCCGACCCAGTAATCGTCGCCGTTTTCCGTGGAGATGCAGACCATTGCGTCCGGCACAGCCACCCCGTCGCGAGTCACTTGGACGACGTAGTCGCTGGCCGTGCCCACGAAGATGTTCGGCACGTAGGCAACATCGAGCGTTTGCGGCACCGCGGTGCGCATCATCATGGACGGATCGCCGAATCCGTTGAACATCCGGGCGACCAGCAGGGCCGACGAACTCGAATAGCCCAGCCCGGAGAACGTCCGGTCCTTGGCGTAGTTCAGCACGTCGCCGAACCGCCAGGTGTTCGAGAAGTTCGAGCTGGACCAGCCCGTATCGTAATTGGGCCACATTGCGTCGAATACGCCGACGTGGAACGTATCGTTCGGGCCGGAATAGCTGACTCGCATCGCACCGGTGAAAGCGACGGCTCCGCCGTTAGCGTTGCGCATCCATGACTCACCGAAATAGTCTCCATCATCAAACCACCCGGTGGCGCAGTTGATGCTGAAGACCACCGGCAGCCGATCTCCGTTGTTGAGTGAATTAACGTTGCTCGTGCGGAACGAGGGCGATCCCCAGCCGCTGGTTGATCCATGGTCTCGGTGCAGCACGAGCGCCACGCCGTTGTTGATGACCGTGGAAATCGATTCGTTTGCCTTGAACTTCCACGCGTCGGGAACAGGGCTCGGATGGGTGATCCCGCCTGTGTAATTGGAACTCTTATAGTAAAGGGTGTTTTGATTGTAGGTTCCGCCAGATCCCCAAACCAGATTCGTATGAACCGTGTAGCCCTGGTTATAGGGATCGGTGCTGCTCCAAAAATCGTAGTCGCCACCCAAGAAGTCGGTAACTCGGTGGATGTCCTCCATGAACCACCGGTCTTCGATGAAGTTCGGATCGTCTTCACCTTCCGAGTCCTGGAACTGGCCGGCGCCGAGGAAGTCGTCGTACCAGTTGCCCAGATCCGGATTGATCTCGTAGGTCAAGATCTTGTTGACCATCGTAATGATCTGGGCTTCCGTGTCGCCCGGCAAACGACAGAGTGCCACGTCGGCTACGACATCCGAACCGCCCAGACGCGTGTATTCGTAGTCGGTGTGCCAGACGTGTTCATCGCCGTGGTAGGGATGGCCGACGATCTCGAAAGAGGGTACGTTTTCATGGTCACCAACCAGCAGGACGTACTCCGGTCGGTTCGTGTCGGCCAGATAGGCACTGCGCAAGAAGTTATAGATGTCGGTCTGAGTCGTGCCGACTTCCGACATCTTGGCCACGTACGTCTTGAAGCCCATCTTGTGCTTCCACTGGGCCAGCGGTAGTACTTCTTCGTAGAACGCGTCGGCCGTAATGATGATGTAGTCGGCCGCGCCCGCCGAGGAGACAAACTCCGACGCCCCTTCAGTGAATGCCGCCGCTTCTGTCGGCTCGAACGTCAGGTCGAACGTCACCTCGGTCACCAGCGCGATTTCGCCCGTGATCGGGTCGTATTGGAACGGGCTGAACTCCAACGCGACGCTGCTGCGCTGGCCTGCCTCCATCGGGTTGCTTACCCACAGGATCTCTGCATCGGTTGACGTGCCTTCGGTGTACTGGGTGTAGTAGTCGGTGTCGATGACGAACTCGAACGCCTCGGGCGGCAAATCGATCTCCGGCTGCTCCGGCTGTTTGGGAAAGACCCATGATTGGGTGCCAAACAGTGACACTTGTCCCAGTTCGAAACTCGTGGACACGTCAACGTTCTGTGGGATCTGGATCGACGCCCGATAGATGGGCAGTTCGGGTCGACCCACTTCCTGCGTCAGGCCCCAGCCTGGCACGTCCAACTGGATAAAATCGGCGCCGTCGGCTTGGACGACTTCCCAGACAAGGCCGGGCACGGACAGCCGGCCTTGAACCCCATTGTCCGTATAGTCCAACTGCAGTGACAAACTGGCCAGATCGGCCGGGTCGACTGTTGGTTCCGACTCTTCAAGCCAGAGAGACTGAACGGCCGTGTCGGCGGCAAGCGGAAAGACATCTCCGACCGGATTATTGATGCTCAGCAGGCGTCGATCTTCCAGCCCCTCGACCCGCAATGATCGTGTCCGAGAATTGGACAAACGCTCCAGTCCACGACGTAGTGTCGAGGCGTGCCGCATGTGGCACAGAGTCTCAATGAGTGTGCGCAAGGCTCTCTCCTTCCCTGTATGGCTATACCACCGTTCCGAACATTGGCTGCAATGGGAATCCAGCGCGCAAAAACCCCTCGGAATTTCTCCGGACTGAGCGCGCAGCAACCAATCACTCGGCCGTCCAATCAAGAATGGCCCGACTCCACCTACGCCGGGAAAACGTCCACCCTCGGATTAATCAGGCGTCACGGTTGCCTTGCCCAACCGTGCCCTTCGCCACTGCTGGCCTGAACAGTGGCGACACCCCACTTGCCATTCTAATCGGGATGGACCGCGCGCGATACGAAATCACCTCATTCTCGTCGAAACACGCGCGTCCGGCGGCCTTGCGGAAAACGGCCGTACCCTATTTGATAACGATTCTTGACGTGCATTTCAACAGAAGAGTTCGACATTTTCGTCCTTCTTGGCCAGCCTTCCCCTCGGAGACATCACCCCCCTGGGGACTAGTCGCTATGCTTAACCGGGAGATGGACACATAATTGGTCGGATGCACCCCCATGCGAGAGGGGTTTTTAAGCAGGTTCGCCTGTACTGGGGCTCAAGTTGCGTGCCGTCGCAGGCTTAGCCCAAGATCCGCTTCCAACGCTGCAGGTTCCACTGCGCCTTTTCGGCGGGCGACATCTTCGAGAAATCGGGGTCAGCCGCTTCAGCCGGCAGGGAGACCGTTTGATAGGGGCGTCGGCCGACGGGCGTGGAAGTGCCCGTGTAGCTGCTGGCCGTGCTGGTCTGCTGCAGATCGTCTTGCAGCGTGCGGTAGGGTTGGATGCCCAGCTTGCCCAGATCGGCGTGGTAGGCCCGAACTGCTTCGGCTGGCTCGATCTGGCCGTCGGCCAACGTGCGGAGGTACTTGACGAACGTGAGCTGGTGCTCGGCGTGATTGATCTTCCGACCGTAAAGCGCCACGCGGGCACCGTGCTTCTTCGCTTCCCAGAGCATCTGGAAGGCGTCGAACGTCGTGCCCGACGAACCGCCCAGAATGCCCACGACCAGCGACCGGTCGTAGCCGGCCAGGGCCTCCATTGCTGCCGGTCCGTGATAGGGGATTTTCAAGAACAAGGGCCGGCCCCGCTTGGTCACGCCGGCCAGCGTGCGGACGATGTTGTCGGCGACGAATCGGCCCAAATCGGCCGGCGGATGGTCGCCTGGGCAGTTGGGGTCGAAAACCTCGAGAAAGTGTCGAAAACCCTTCGTCTCGGCCTCGACGCGGAACTGCTTGTACTGCTCCAGGGCGTGTCGGTCGGCCGGGGCGTCGTTGTTGAAGGTGACCGAGTAGAGCCCCAGGTCGGCCCCGCGGGACCGTTCGGCCGGCTCGCACTCGGCCTTGCCGCACATGATGTGGTCGATCGTGGCCGTGCGGAAAGGCAGCGACGGCTGGGCGCCGTAGCGGCCCGTGCCGGCGGCCAGCCAGATGTCCGTCGTGTCGTTCGCCCGAACGGCCGGCGTGACGTGGCTGGCGTCGAAGATCCGCTCCTCGATCGTGAGAACCTCGTTGGTGCTGGCCGACATGAGCATGATGTCGACCATCCCCTGGGCGACGATCTCGCGCATCAGTTGGCGGTATTCTTCGAGCGTGCGGAATCGGGCCTCGTGGGCATGGTGCTCGGGGCTCTTGCCCGGCGCGGACAAGCCGAACGCCATGTCGGCGTCCTTGGCGTCGGCGATAATGAAGTCGCCGCAATTCGGATCGTCGAGAATTCGGGTGAGCTTGGCGTCTAGCGATTTTTGCATGGGGAGGGCTCTCGGGGCAAATCGGTGGCAGCAATCTCCCAAGTATACCCCATCCGACGCCCACGGGGGAGTCAGGACAACAGGGATCCCTGATCGCAACTCGCTCTGGAGGGCCACGCTCTGAGCGTTGCCGAGGATGCTACTTGAAGGACGCAATTCCGTTCAATCGTCCTTTTCACGTGTGAGATTGCCCGCGAGGACGTTCTTTGATCGTCCGGATCAATTCTCGCCGCTGTCCCCAGACCTTTTCTCGAAGAAATAGTCGGGATAGGTCAGCTTCAGCCGGCGTCGGTCGGGCTTTCCGTCCTTGAACGACGCGTCGATCTCCGCCTTCAGTCGGGCAACGTTCTCCGGGACCAACAGCGGATCGCCCGTCTGGCGACGCCAATCGGCCAAGGCCTGCTTCAGTTCGCCCAACACGGTGGCGCGCTCGGGATCCGCGCTCAGATCGCGGAACTCGTAAGGGTCGTTGGCCAGATCATAAAGTTGATACTCCGGCGGACGCTGCATTAGAGCGTAGGCGTTTCGAATCCGCTCAGGAGCGTTGGCAATCACTTTGTCATCCCCCGGGTAGCGGCTGTCGAGTGTGAAGCGGTAGTCGGGGTTTTCCTGGCCCGGCAGGAGGCTGTGAATCAGCTTAAACCGGTCGGTTCGGACCGCGCGTTGCGGATAGAAATCGTGAGCCGAGTGGAAGTGGTACTCGGTGAAGAGATGCTCTCGCCACGGTGCGTCACCGGCGCCAAACAGTGGTTCGAGCGAACGGCCCGGCAGACCGGGGATCGGCTTGGCCCCAGCCACGCTTAAGAACGTGGGCGCGAGGTCGACCGTCGACACCAACTCACTCCGAACCTGGCCGGGCGCGACGTGACCGGTCCAGTGGACGATCAGCGGGACGCGGACGCCGCCTTCGTAGCACGTCCGTTTGCCTCGCAGAAGGTCGGCGCCGTGGTCGCCCAGATAGACAATCAGGGTATCGTCAAACTTGCCGGACCGGCGGAGCACTGTCAAGAGCCGCCCGACGAGCGTGTCGAGCCGGTTCATGCTGTTGTAGTAATTGGCCGTGTCTTTTCGCAGAGCAGGGCTGTCGAGCCCGATGTAGGCCAGTGGCTTGACATCGGCGGTCGAAAGGGGCTTTTGGGGCATCCCGGCCACTTGTCGCAGAAACGGCCGGTGGGCGTCGGGGTAGTTCACATACAGGAAGAACGGTTTTTCGGAGGCGTTGATGAACTTCTCGGCCTCGGCGGCGTAACGCTTGAGGCCCTTGCGTCGGAAATTCGAGTCGGGGATCTTGGCGAAATCGAACGGGAAGTTCGACTCCGGGTTGACGTGCAGCTTTCCAATGATGCCCGTGCGATAGCCGGCCGCCTTCAGGCTCCGGACGATGTTGGGCGTCCGGTCGCGATAGAGCCGGCTGTTCCAAGTGGCCAGTCCGATCTGGCCGTGTTGGTGCGGATACAAACCGGTCAGGATCGACGCCCGCGACTGGCTGCATCCGGCCTGGGTGACATAAGCCCGGTTGAACCGGATTCCTCCTTCCGCCAAACGGTCCAGCACAGGGGTTTTCACGTAAGGTTCGCCGTAACAACTCAACTCCGGGCCGTTGTCTTCGGAAACGATCAGCAAGATGTTGGGCCGCGCCGTCGACTCGGCTTCCACGTCGCCGACCGCAACGACCAGGAAAAAGCCCGCCAACAACGCGGTTGCAGACAACAAGAGGCCTCGCATCGGGAACATGGGGAGTATTCCTCATTGGATCAACAAGTGGCACCCAGGACATGACTCTAATTATGATCCCTCGGTAGCGAGAAACAACACTAGGCCTCCTCTTCCCGCGTAAAATTGCTCACCAGCACGTCCTTGAGCAGTGCCAGCGTCTCGGCGGTCCGCTCGGTGCCGACGGCGACGATGCTCTTGCCCGTCTCCGGATCGCGGCGGATTATCCGGACGCTGTGGAGGTTGATGTTCGCCTCCTTGAAGCGGCGCATGATCCGGGCCAGTTCGCCTGGCCGGTCGTCGAGTTGCACGACGATGGCTTCCTCGCTGATCGCGTGAAAGGGCGTCTGGGCCAGGGCGCGAAGGCCCTCGTCGTACTTGTCGACCGTCATGATCGCGATGGCTGAGCCGGCCACCGTCTCGGCGGCCAGCGTTTCGATGTTCACACCCGCCGCGGCCATGGCCTCGGCAATTTCGGCCCCCACGCCGGGCCGGTCCTCGCTGACAATGATGATCTGTTTCATGACGGGAGCACTCCTGAGGAAGCAGGGGTCGTTTGGGCAACGTCCTCGATGAACCGGTCGATCCGCTCGCGTGTGACGTGGGGCATGACCATGACGTGCGCGAGCTTGTGCTGGACGGCCAGTTGCCACTTGCTGACTGTCTCGGGCGTCGGCCGGTCGAAGACGACGGTGACCGAATTGCGGTGTCGCCAGGCATGGCAGCCGATCTTGTTGAGCTGTTCGACCGCGTAGTCGGCCGTGTCGAAACAGTGCTCGATCCGCCGCTTGAAACCGTCCAGCCCGACCGTGCGGAAGGCGTACCACAGGAACAACGGCGTGATCGCGTTACGCGAGCCGAGAATCGTCGTGTCGAGCGTGACAATGTATTCGATGTTTCGGGCGATCCGGTCGACGTGCTCTTTCTTGGCCAGGCAGACGCCGCAGGGGATCGGCGAGCCGATCATCTTGTGGCCGCTGATCGAGATGCTGTCGATGCCCGAGGCGAAGTTCCACGGCGGCGGATCGTCGACGAACGGCAGGATCATGCCGCTCAGGGCCGCGTCGGCGTGAATATAGTGCCGGGGGATGGCCAGATCGTCGAGAATCTGGCGGATGCCGTCCAGGTCGTCGACGGCTCCTTTCATCGTGGTGCCGATGTTGGCGAAAATGATCGGAGGCACGTCGCGGTGGATCCGGATCGTCTCGCGCAGGTCCTCCAGGTCGATCCGCCCGTCCGAATCACTTTTGATCATGACGTTGCGGACTCGCAGGCAGCGGAGGATTTTGCTGACCGAGTAGTGGGTGTCCTCGCTGTAGTAAACCAACCCGTCGGGCAACAGCTCGCGGCCCAGGAAGATGCCGTACAAGTTCCCTTCGGTCCCGCCGCTGGTGATGTATCCCCAGATCGAATCCTCCGGCGCGGCGGTCAGCTTCTGGAAGATGCCCAGAACCTCCAATTCGAACTTGTGGGTGTTCAGATGGAAGTTGCCAGGCACGAACGGATCGCCCACGTTGTTCAGCGGGTAGCCTAAAAACGGATAGAGAGGGCTGTAGTCGAAAACGGTCGAACAGGGATAGCCAATAAACACCTTGGCTTCCCGCTCGATCACCGCGTACAGGTCGTCCAGCCGCTTCTGGTCCTCCGCCGAAAGCGGAGACGCTTTTAATATCTTGTGCATCATGCTCATCACGTGGGCCGGCGTTGTGGTTGGAATCTCCGTGGGAACGGGCCTCCAGCCCTGGATTGTATTCATCCACCCCAACTGGGCAACGGCCGTGGGAAACGGGGATTGGAGGGCATAACCTGACCTACACACAACTAGACGGGGGGGCTCTAGGCCCCACCTTGTGTTCGCATTGACACCGACGGGGCGAATCTCCATAATCCGCCCCCTTCGAGTGTACTGGTCCAGGCCCACGCATTCCTCGTCTCAAATCTCGGCCGGCCCGTGATGACTCAGGCCTATCGATCTTGCGCTGCTGATCGCGCCCGCATGGGCTGGCGATCGGTTTGCGCGTTGGGCGCCTGGGCAATGATCTTGCTTGTGTGTTCGGTCGGGGCGACGGGCGCAAACGGAGCTGGGCTGCGGTTCTTGGATCCACTCGATCTGGAACCGCCCGTGTCGTTCGAGCCGCTTCTGGCCGACGACCCGGTGGAGGCCGAATCGACGCCGTTTCGGCCGCCGGCGGAAGACGCCCGATACACGCGGTGGTCGGCGCTGCTCGAAGCCGAAGAACCCCTGACGACAACACCCAGTTCGGTCGTGCGGACGTTGCCCGCCGCACCGACCGTGGCTGATCCGATGTGGCAGACGCCGGGCCCGGCCGGTCCGATCTGGGCCAACCCGCAACCGTTGCTCGGCGGGCCCATGCCGCCACGGCGAAGGGGCCTGGCCAGTTTCTTCGGACCGCGCGGCGACGGCCGGAATCAAGGGGTCGGGCAGCCGCTTCTATGCGAAAGCTGGCGGTACCGGCCGTTTGGGATCGGTTGGTTCATGGGCATGATGCACGGCAGCACGCTGGTCAACCACTGGACAGGCACCGATACAGGGTATTTTGGCGGCTACCGGCTCACGTGGGACTACGACCACTACTGGGGCTGCGAATTCCGCTACGGGTTCGGCTCGCTGCCGCAGTGGGACAGCGCCGGGGCCAAGGCGGCCCAAGAGGCGGCCGACACGGCGCGCGGCCTGACGCCGGCCGACCCCGAGTGGCACCGCTACGACCACCGGCGCGACGCGTCCGTGGCCGTCTGGGACGTCAGTCTCGTCTATTACCCCTGGGGCGACGCGGCCTGGCGGCCCTACGCCCTGATGGGTTTTGGCGGCGCTCGGGTGTCTTTCGACGATCGCCTGGCCGAGCACTACGTCCGCCGAACCTTCGCCATGCCGATGGGCTTTGGCGTGAAATACCGCTGGAACGAGCGACTGGCCCTGCGGATCGAAGTGCTGGACAACATCATCTTCGGCCACCGGAACGTCGAGACCCAGCACAACCTTTCGTTGGTGGCCGGCGTCGAGATCCGGTTTGGTGGCACCCGCAAAGCCTACTGGCCCTGGAACCCGGGCCGCCACTACTGGTAGGCCGCCTGCCGAATTGGCAGCCGTTGCCAGAAGAGGTCAAAGAGCTCGATTTGGCGCTCAGGCTGGATTCCGTAACGTAAACTCTTTTGCACAAGAGGTTTACTGCCAGCCGGCAAGCCGCGGCCCACGGATCGAGGCCGTTGGCACTCGAATTGCAGCCTCTTTTTCTAGCAAAGGCCCAACCGACGACAGCGTGCCCCTCGGGGTGGAACCGATGAATGCAATCTGTCCTTCTGTCCTGATCACCGACGACGACCTGGCGTTTCGCGAAACGCTGCAGGGCGTGTTGGAACCGATGGGATTCCGGATCCTGTTGGCTGGCGACGGGGAGGAGGCCCTGCGGATCGTCCGGACCGAGGAAGTCCACGTGATGCTGTTGGACATGCACATGCCCCGGCTGACCGGCCTGGAGACGATCCGGCTGGTCAAGCAATTCCGGGCACTCCTGCCCTGCATCCTTCTTTCCGCCCGACTCGACGACCAGATCGTCGAACAGGCCCGGCGTGCCCAGGTCTTCTCCGTCCTGCCCAAGCCCGTCACCCGGCGTCAAATCACGGGAACCGTCACCCTGGCCCTGAAGCGGACCTACAACTGGCCCCGTCGGTTGTAGCGGACACCCGAACAGCCTAGGCTCGACCACTCACTTCTTTGGTTCGTGACGCCTGAGCCATTGTTGGTACTGGGCCGATTTGACGTAGTCGGCGTACTCGGGAGTTTTGAGGACGTCAGTGAGGTCAGCTTGAAATCGTTGTTCGTAGTCTATGAGCAGACGAGTGAGTTCGTCAAAGTCTTTCTCGGCCAGCGAGAGGTTGACGAGCATCCAGTGTCCGTCAATGAGCGTCGGACCTTCTTTCACGGCCTCTTCAGCCAGCCGTTTCGCGTTCTTGGCGTCGCCTTTGGCGCTGTGGATATATGCTCGCATGATATTCAGATAGGGATCGCCTCCAACGGCCTTGTCTAGTTGGTCGACGCAGGCCAGAGCCTTGTCATACTCCTTTCGAAGGATGTAGAAGTCAAGGGACACCATCGCCATGCAGGGATCGTTGGGGTGAAATCGTTTCAAATCGACAATTGCATTGAAATGTTGCTGTTCATCACCAAGTTGGCTGGCCGCGTTCATGCGGAAGAGCAGTACAGTTTTGTCCTTCTGCAACAAGGCAGGAAGGCGTGAGTAGATGGCCAACACCTGTTGGTATTGTCCATCTCTAATCGCTAAGCCCATCGCCAGGATGTCTTGCGAATGTTTTACATAATCATGCTCCTCCTGAGTCAATCGTGCCAGAACCGATTTCGAGGCTTCGGCAGCGACAATCAAGAAACCGCGGCGTATTGACTTTGCAGACGATTCGCCCACGTTGTGAGAGAATAGGTCAATTGCCCTGACATTGCCATTGGGCTCCTTCACGACAGTCCAGTCGTGGTAGTTTACGCCGCCCTCGGGAAGCAAAATGCGAAAACGCACCCGTTTCTGCCCATCGACCGTGACAATCTTGAGCAGATCATAGCTGCCACCTTTTTCGAGTGCTCCAACAAGCATTGAACCATATGAGAATCCCAGTCTTGCCATATCTCTAGCTTCTCGGATGAACTGGCGACGAGCACTCTCGACCCCCGGGATTCCGCCCGTGGCCGACTCGAGGATGGCGTCTAAATCAATAAGTCGATCAAGCGCCGCGTTGTCGCCAGTGCGGATAGCCTCTTTGATCTTGGCCGCGAATTGCCGGCACTCCTCATCACTTGGCATCGTGCCGGTCTTTGCAGCCGTCGACTGAACAGGTTTCGTACTCGGCTTACTACTGGCTGAATCGCGACAACCGCACGCCAGGACAACGCTAATCGCGAGCAATGGCCAATAGGCCCCGATTTCTCGCTGCCATCTCATGAGAATGCCTCCTGGTTCATTCACTTGTGAGAATTCAACGACAACCCGCGAGGCGAACAAGTTGCAGCAAGGAAGTCGTGGGCGGCTACTTCGTCTGTTTCGCCTGTTGAAGGGCCTTGAGCATGGTCTCGATGGCCGGGTCGTTCTTGTCGCGGCAGAGGAGGGTGACGTGCAGCAGCAGGTCGCCCACGCCGAGGCCGGCGCTGACGGCGTAGGGGAATTCGCCCGGCTTGGGCGCTTTGTCCGTTACGAGGAAGTAGTAGCCCGAGCTGGTGGCGCCTTTGATTTCTTTAAGCTCGACCTGCTTCTCGACCGCTTTGGGAAGCATCTGGGTGCGCATCGCTCCGACAAGGCGTTTGACGTTCTCGGCGTTGTTGAACGTCGGGTCGTTCTTCGGGCTCCAGAAGGGCGTGACGAGAATCTCGAATGCGTTTCCCTGGGCTGGCGCGAGCATGATCAGCGGGACGGGCAGCCCGGGCGCGTTCTTGATCGACTGCTTCCAATCGGCCGGCAGGTTCAAGACAAGATTTCCGTGTTGGGGTACGGCGAACGTGCGTTCCTTCATCTCGGTGGCGGTGGCCGTCATGGCGGTCGTGGTCAGAATGGTCATGGCGAGAGAGATTTGGCGAACAGTCCGCATGTTGATGACTCCGTAGGCTGAATGGTCGTTGGTTGGGCAGTGGAGATGTAATTTCGACGTCGCACGCTTGTCCCGGACGCGACGGAGCGCGTCCCTCCAGAGATGTGTTGGAGGGCCACGCTCCGTCGTGGCCGAGGGCTGGCGCTTGGGCAGATTGTACCACCCTTCCTCATGCGCGGAAGGGGATAGGTCCGTGTTTTCAGTCGTCCCTTTGCATGCAAGATACGTCTTCCCGCCGAAAAACGGGCCAGTTTCCGGCCGGCCTGTGAAGGATTGCAGATAGCCTTCCCGGTCCGCCGCGTGGCCTAGACTTTGGAAGAGCGAAACCTGCAACCGGCGGGCTCTTTTCGGTTCCCTCGGAGGTCCACGTCCATGCGTTCTCGAAACCTGATTATCACGGTCCTTGCCGGCGTCTTGTTTGCGTTTTCCTCGACGTCTCTTTTGGCGCAGAACGGCATGAGGCCGTCGAACGTCCAGCCGGTGGGGCCTGTCTACTCGCTGCCGTATGAACCGGGCGCCACGTTCCTGGTCGGCCAAGGCTATTTGGAGTTTCCTACCCACGAAGGCATCTATGCCATCGATTGGCTCATGCCGGAGGAAACGCCCATCGTCGCCGCGCGAGCCGGCGTCATCGTCGAAGTTGTCGATTCGTTTTCCCAGTCGGGCATGACGGAAGACATGAAGCAGAAGGGCAACTTCGTCCGCATCCAACACGACGACGGCAGCCGCGCCCTCTACTATCACCTTGCCCAAAACGGCGCGAAGGTGAAGGTCGGCCAACGAGTCGAAGAGGGTCAGAGGATCGCGCTGTCGGGCAACACGGGCTTCTCGGCCACGCCCCATCTCCACTTCGAGGTCGATCGGCCCGAGAACGGGAAGTACGCCTCCGTGCCGACGCTGTTCAAGTCGGGCACGGACGAGCCGTTCGACGTTGTGCGCGGTGGAAAGTATACCGCCCCGGGTGGAAAAGACCCGAGCGAAAGAACTCTGGCCGACAAAGGACCTCTGCAAGGCGTGAAAGGGACGGGCGAGCTCTCGTCGATACGTCCGCGCATGATCGCGATGGTCCGGGCGGAAAAGGATCCCCAAAAGGCCGCGACGCTGCTCAAACGGCACTTGCTCGACCACCGAGCGGAGTATCACAAGAAGTACAAAGACACGTTCGCGAAGAGCCGGACGGGCGACAAACCGTCGATGAAGGAGTTGGGGCTGTTCCTCGACGACATGGACCTTCAATCGCAACCCGACGTCGCCCGACTGCTCGTCGATCCGGCCTCCGCCAACACGGCCAACGAGGCCCTGATGATCTGGTGGGAACTGTACTCGCCGTGAGCCGGCGGCGTTACCCTCGCGGATGAAACTGCTGGTGGACCGCCTTGAGCCGGGTGGGGTCGACGTGGGTGTAAATCTGGGTGGTGGCGATGCTGGCGTGGCCCAGCATCTCTTGCACTTGGCGAAGATCGGCCCCACCGGCCAGCATGTGCGTGGCGAAACTGTGGCGGAGTGTGTGGGGGCTGACGTCCTCGGGCACTTCGGCACGCCGGGCGTAACGTTTTAATAACTCCCACACCCGTTCGCGACGCAGACGCCGGCCACGATAGGACAAAAGCAGCCAAGGCGGATCGCTTGGCCATCGCGCGGCCAGCTTGGGACGTTCGTTTTGCAGATAGGCCTCGACGGCCTGAACGGCCCGATCGCCCAAGAGGACGAGCCGCTGCTTGTCGCCCTTGCCTTTGCACAGGCAGTAGCCCTGGTCGAGATGGACGTCGGCCTGCTTTAGTGAGGTCAGTTCCGACGCGCGGCAGCCGGTGGCGTAGAGCAGTTCGAGCAGGGCCCGATCGCGTTGCCAGCATGCGTCCCGGGCGGTCGGCGCGGCCAGGAGCCGGTCGACCTGCTGAGGGCTCAAGACGTGGGGGATCCGCTCCCACAGTTTCTGGCTGCCCAACAGCTCGGCCAGGTTCTCGTCGAGCTGGCCTTCGAGCTGCAGATAGCGGAAGAAGACCTTCAGCGACACGAGGTGCCGGGCGATCGACGCCGGGGCCAATTTCTGACCGTGCAGCCAGGCCGGATAATCGGCCAGGTCCTGGACGGTCAGCCCGGTGATGGGTCGGCCCGCCAGCCAGGTGGTGAACCGCGTCAGGTCCCGCCGGTACGCGGCCACCGTGTTTTCGGACAAGTGGCATTCGCCGGCCGAATAGGCCACGAACGCATCGACCCAGGCCCCACTCTGGTTGCGGGGGGCCGGGCGTTGCGGGCGAACACGTTTTCGTCGAGAAACGGCCATATTCCTGGTGTCGGACACCCAGCCCGGCCGTCTGAAGCCGAACCCCACCACTGCCCGCCCCGCCGCCCGTCCGGTACAATCGGTCCATGGCCGGAAGGAGGGGGGCACCCGAGCCTTCGCCGCGAAGAGTAAAACAAGAGACTTAGGAGACGCTCATGGCTGCCCGAGCGATGCCGGTGGTTGCGTTGTCGGAGATGGCGCATGGGGACGAGGCCGATCTGTTCGTTCTGCTGACGGCCAAGGAGGAGTTGACCACGCGGGACGGGAAGCCGTATTTCAAGGTCACGTTTCGCGACGCGCGGCGGGAGGTGAGCTTTCCGATCTGGGACAATTCGCCTTGGGCGGCCGACTGCCGTGACCGGTGGACGCCGGGGGCGTTCTACAAGCTTCGGGCCGTCTATCGCGAGACGAACTACGGGCCGCAGTTGGACATCCGCAAGATCCGCGAGACGATCGACGACGACGCGGCCGACGGATTCGATCCGGCCATGTGCGTTGCCCGATCGCGATTCGAGCCCGAGGACATGTTCGCCGACCTGCTCGGTCTGATCCGCGAGCGGATCGGCAACGGGGCCCTTCGGGCACTGGTCGAGTCAGTTTTGGTCGACCACCGCGAAGCCTGGCTAACCCAACCGGCCGCCCGGCACAACCACCACGCCTATGCGGCCGGGTTGTTGGAACACACGTTGAGCGTCACGCAAACGTGCGTCTACCTGGCCGACAAGTACGCCGAGTATTACCCGGAGATGACTCCGCCGCTGGACCCCGATCTGGTCGTCGCCGGGGGCGTGCTCCACGACGTGGGCAAGATCCGCGAGCTTCGCCAGGACCCGACCGGCACGACCTACACGCCCGAGGGCGAGCTGATTGGCCATCTGCTGCAAGGCCGCGACATGCTCCGCGAGGCGGCGGCCGCCCATCCGATCGACAACGAAACGCTCCTGCGTCTGGAGCATCTCTTGCTCGCCCATCAACGTCTGCCCGAGTGGGGCTCGCCCAAACCGCCCATGACGCCCGAGGCCCTGCTAGTCCACTACGCCGACGACGTTGACGCGAAGTTCCACATGATGGCCGCCATCCTCCGCGACGACACGACCCCGGGCCCCGTCACGTCGCGGAAGAACGCCTTGGGGCACAAGGTGTTCCGGGGGTCAAGGGGATAAGGGGCTGGGAAATAGGGTGTAGGAGGCGACTTCTGCCGCCGATTGCCCAGCTTAGGAACTTTCCAGCAGAAAATAGAGTCTCATCTCCACTACCTGCTAACAGCGGGCGAATCCGCGTCAAAACGCCAGGGAGAAGGAGCGCGCAGATGGCCTTTCGATATTTCTGGATTGCGGCAATCGCCTTAGTGCTGATCTCGACAGCCTGTCAGAAGAGTGGGAATACGGAATCCGGTGAGAAGAAAGCCGTCGTGAAGCCGCTTCAGGGGCTCGAATCGGTCCACCGCGTCCGACTCGACGTGGTTCTTCCCGTTCTCCTTTTTCCCACTCTTTCGGACAACGAAACGGAGGCCCAACGGAAGGCTCTGCTCGACCACGCGGAAGCACTACTCCACGAACAGCTCCCCCAACTGCACACTGACGGTGAGCCGGATGACTGGACGCTCGAATTCCGGCTGGAACGCCAATACGAGAACCTTCCGCCGATGTCAGCCAAGGTTCGCAACCATTGGACCGTGTGTCGCGTCCGTTTGACCAAGCCTTGCGAGGTCGATGGGCGTAAGGCGATCGCGGTGGCCTACGCCGGTCCGGTTCTTCGGCCTGAAAACAGAAGCCTCTGGCTTCACCAGGAACGCTGGCCTCGTGACATTGATGGCTCGATAGACCAAGCGATGCCCTCGTTTATCGAGAACTGGAAAGCGGCGAATCCTGACGCACCTTAGGCAGAGAAAACGGTCCGTTCTATTTTTACCGGAAGCAGGACGTCCTCTTCGGTTCACTCCTTCGCACCCGGATCCGGCATTTCTTGTCCGAGGATGCGATGGGAGCCCAGGGTGACGCCTTGCCAGACGACCTCGAAGGCGTAGACGCCTTCCTCGGTGATCGGCAGGGGGGGTAGCGGCGCGACAATCTCGATGGTCTTGAGGCGATCCTCGCTGCGGACAATCAGGTCGGTCTGAAAGAGCACGACGTTCTTGTTGAGATTGACGAATTGCAGCGTCAGCTCCGTGCCATCCACGACGTCCGTCAGGCTGATGTAGGCGTATGGCGAGCCGCTGTGCATGCCGCCCGGCACGCGGTGCCCTTTCCGGTCGCGAGAGTCGCTGTCGCCCGTGCCTCTGTCGTCAGAGCTTCCATTGCCAGTTCCTTTGTCGTCGGATCCTCTGTCACTGGGACCTTCATTGCCGGGACCTCTGTCGCTGGGATCCTCCGGTCTTTTTCCGCGGGGTTCGTTCTTCTTAAAGAGAATGCGGTTGAAGGTTCCGGCGATGATTTTCTTGCCGGTCACGTCCTGGTAGACGTGATCCGCGACAACCAAGGCTTGCAGGATGGGTTTCATGAGTCTGTCACCTCAGGGGTGTTTTAGCTGCAACGTTACTCTCATTCGAGCAACGCCTGCGTTCGCATTATGACGTGTAAAAAGCTCGGATCAAGCAGGCTTATCCCAACCACTGCCACACCAACACCGCCGGGCCCAGGATGAGTAGCCACCAGGCAAAGTAGTAGAGCCGGCCGTGTTGGAGCCAGCGGACCAACCAGGCCAGGGCGGCCAGGCCGACGACGAAGCTGACCACAGCGCCCAGGACCAGGTTGGCAATCGGGACAGCGTGGGTTGGTTCCTTCATAAGCTTGAGGATGTCCAACAGTCCGGCTCCGCCGATGGCCGGGATGGCCAGGAGGAACGAGAAGGCGGCCGCCTCGTCGCGCCGCAGCCCGACGCCCAGGCCGGCGACGATGGTCGACCCGCTGCGGGAGACGCCCGGCAAGATGGCGAACGCCTGGAACACGCCGATCAGCAGGGCTTGCTTATAGGTCATCTCGCGGCAGGTCATCTCGCCTGACTGGTGACGCCGGGTCCACAAGAGCAGTCCGGCCGTGACGAAGAACATCAAGCCGGCGACGACCGGGTTCTCCAGGGCGTCGATGCCGTATTTCTTCAAGAGCGGCCCGACCACGGCGGCCGGCAGGGTGCCTACTATCAACAGTCCGATCACTCGCCGGTCCTCGCCCAGCAGTTGCCAGATCCGTCGCCAGTAGAAGACGAGCACCGCGCCGAGCGTGCCCAGGTGGAGGATGATCTCGACGGTCAACGACTCCGGGATGGGGTGGCCGTACTGATTGAACAAGGATGTCAGGACAACCAGATGGCCGGATGAGCTAACGGGCAGAAATTCAGTGATGCCCTGGACGACAGCCAGGAAAAGGATTTCGAGGAGCATCATGGGACGATCGTTCTTAAAACAGCAAACAGAAGGGGCCAGACCGGGATTACCCGGGTCGAACAGTACGGATCAACCGAGGACGGAAGGACGCGCGTAGCCGCCCAGTATAGCCGCGCCGCTAGGCCCTGTCGTTGCTCCCCCCATTTGGTGTTTGACTAGGGCGTATACGGTCCCCCTTGGAGGACCGAGGCGACTCTGCCATACTATAAGTTTGCAGCCAGCAGGAGCACACTCCCCAAAGGGACGGTCCCGGCGGGACTGGACCGGGATGAGCCCTCGCGCTTTGCACGGCTGCCTTGTTGTCGCGGAAAACTGATTCGTAGGAGGATCCCATGTATAAAAATCTCAGCACCTCGGCCTTACGCATCTCCGGAAGCCAAAGCGAGATCATCGAGTTGGTCTTGACGTACGGGTTTCGGGCGATGGACCTGAAGGTCGTGGAGTTTGCCCAACGGGCGAAGACACGTGGGATGCCCTACGCTAAGCGGCTGATCGAGAGCGCGAAGATTCTCGTTTCCTCGTTCGACCTGCCCATCGACTTGGAAGCAGGCGAGGACGCGTTCAAAAAAGGCCTGGAATCGCTCCCCGGTTTGGCCGAGGTCGCGGCCGAAGTGGGCTGCACGCGGTGCCTGACGATGGTGGCTCCGGCCGGCGACCAGTTGCCCTATCATGAGAACTTCGAGCGTCATCGTGTCCGCCTGGGCGAGATTTGCCAGGCGTTGGCCCCCTCGGGCGTACGGCTGGGAGTCGGTTTCCGCGCGGCACCCGAGCTTCGCAAGGACAAGGCGTTCCAGTTTATCCACGAGAACGACGCCCTGGGACTGCTGCTGAGCATGGTCAACGCGCCGAACCTGGGAATGGTCTTGGACGTGTGGGATCTGTGCGTGTCGGGTGGGTCGATCGAGCAGATCGGCGGGATGGACCTCAGCAAGATCGTCTCGGTCCGCGTGGCCGACGCCCCGGAAGAGACGCCCCTGGCCGAGTTGACCGAGGAAGCCCGGCTGTTGCCCGGTCAGACGGGCCGGCTCAAGATTCCGACCGTCTTGCGGACACTGGCCGAGCGAGGATATGACGGGCCGATCACGCCCGCGCCCCATCGCAAGGTCCTGGGCACGTCGCGTCGCGATCCGATCGTGCGGAAGCTGGGCGAGGCGATGAAGGCTGTCTGGAAAACGGCCGGTCTGAACGCCCAGGGCAAGGTGGCTGGGCCAATGGAGGTGGCCGAGCCGACCAATCCAGCGACTGCCGTTTCGTAGTTCGCCCCACGATCTGCCCGGCTGGCGGCACGGGAGGGCATTCGGTGAAAATCGTCCATCTGGTCGCCGGCGCGGGGGAGATGTACTGCGGGAGCTGCCTGCACGGCAGCACGCTGGCCGCGGCGCTGCACCAGGCCGGCCAGGACGTCGTGCTGGCGCCGGTCTACACGCCCCTGCGAACCGACGGCCCGAACCTCAGCCGGCCGCGTGTCCTCTTTGGCGGGATCAACGCCTATTTGCAGCAGCAGTCGGCCCTGTTCCGCCTCACGCCCTGGTTTTTCGACCGGCTGTTGGACAACCCCCGGCTATTGCGCTGGCTGGGCCGCAGGGCAGGCAGCACGAATCCACGGCGACTCGGTCCGCTGACCGTCTCGATGCTTCGCGGCGAGCAAGGGCGGCAACGCAAGGAACTCGACAAGCTGACTGCGTGGCTCGAGCGGGAGGTCCGGCCGGATGTCGTGCATCTTTCCAACGCGATGCTCGTGGGCATTGCCCGGCAACTTGGGCAGCGGCTGGGAGCGGCGATTGTCTGCACCCTTTCGGGCGAGGACGGATTCCTCGACGAGCTGATCGAGCCCCATCGAACCGAAGCCCGGGCCGAACTGCGGGCCCGATGCGCCGAACTGGACGGGCTAGTGGCTGTGAGCGACTACTACGCCCGGTTCATGGCCGAGTACCTTGCTTTGCCCCAGGAACGGATCGACGTCATTCCGCCTGGTCTGGATCTTCAAGGGTACGAACTCGAACAAGACCAGCAGTCCCAACCGGGGCCGGCCGACACGGATGCGTCCGCCCGCGGCCCGGTGACAATCGGCTTCTTCTCGCGGATCTGCCCCGAGAAGGGCTTGCACTTGCTGGCCGAGGCCTTTCGGCTGTTGGTCGAGAGGGCCGACCTCCCGCCGGTCCGTTTGCGGGCGGCCGGCTACTTGGGCCCCAGTGATCGGGCCTATTTACAGCAGATTCGTGAGCGGTTCGTCCAGTGGGGACTGGACGACCGTTTCGAGTATGTTGGCGAATTAGATCGGAGGCAGAAGATCGCGTTCTTGAAATCGCTCGACGTGTTGAGCATTCCGACCGTCCGCCCGGAGAGCAAGGGTCTGGCCGCGCTCGAGGCCTTGGCGGCGGGCGTGCCCGTGGTGTTGCCCGAGCACGGCGCGTTTTGCGAATGGGTCACCCAGACGGGCGGCGGTCTGCTTTGCGCGCCGAACGATCCGGCCGCGCTGGCCGAGGCGTTGGGGCGGTTGATTCTCGATCCGAAAACGGCTACCCATCATGGCCGCCAGGCGGCGACCGCGGTGCATGCGAATCACTCGTCGCAGCGGATGGCCGAACGGACCATCGAGCTTTACCAAAGACTGCGACCAGCGCGATGAGAAAGAACTGATCTACTCGGTCTCGACCGACTTGTGGACCAGAGCAATTAGATCGGCCGGGGCGAACGGCTTGGCCAGGAATCGCGTGGCCGGCTCCTGGTTCACTTGGCTCTCCAGGTCGAGCGACGGATAGCCGGTGATGAGAATGGTCTGAAGGGTCGGATGCTGGGACCGGAGTTCACGGGCGATCCGGAGTCCATCTTCCGCGCCGTCGAGCATCCAGTCGACAATCAAGACGTCGGCCGCGAATCGACCGCCTACCTCCAGCGCCTCGGCGCCCGAAGCGGCCGTCCGAACCTCGAATCCTTCTTTGGACAGGATGATGTCCAGAAGTCGAGGGTAATCAGGCTCGTCGTCAACGACTAAGACGCGGACCACAATCCCGCCCCTTCATCTCAATGCCTAAGAAGACATACAACTACCGATACTCTACTCCCTCGGCCATTCTGGGGCAATCACCCAGGACGCCTAATGCCTAGAAAAGGGGTGTGGTATCTGGGAGACACTTGCGTTCTTACCGGGTGGGGGTTCGATTCTTCCGTGTCTTCGGCATGACTGGTGTACGCGGCTACCCGCATGGATCCTGGCCCGGTAGGCTTAGCCGTGCTGGCACGATACCGATGTGAGAGAGTCGGAGGGTGGAAACCGGCCGGTCGTCTGTCGAAGCAACCCCCGTGGCCGGCGGTTTGGATGCGAAACACGTATTCCCACTAAAGTACTAATCAATCTCCAGCCAGCCTATCAGTCGCCATAGTTCGACGGCCACGATAAGGCACAAGCCAAACGAACCTCATGAATTGTGGCTTGTTTGGCTTGCGTTTGCGTATCACCGAAGGCAATGTCTACGGCGTGAAATCGGTCTGTTCGGTGAGGCCCTCGACGAACCGGGCCAGCAAACTGGCCGCGTGGTCGATGTCGTCCAGGCAGATCGTTTCGACCGGGCTGTGCATGTAGCGGTTCGGCACGCTCACCAGGCCCGTGGCCACGCCCGCTCGGTTGAGTTGGATCGCATTGGCGTCGGTGCCTGGCGGTCGGCCGGCGGCGCCCAACTGGTACGGGATATCGTTGGCCTCGGCGGTCGAAATGAGTAGTTCGACCACCTTGGGATTGAAGTTGGGACCCCGGAAAATGACCGGGCCCTTGCCGAGCCGGATGTCGCCTTCCTCCTTCTTTTCGATGGTCGGGCAATCGGAGGAGAAGGTCACGTCCACGGCGATGCCGACGTGCGGATCGACGCCGAACGCGCTGGTCCGCGCGCCGCGCAGACCAACTTCCTCTTGGACGGTCGAGACGGCGAACAGGCCGCACTTGAGCTTGCTCTTCTCGGCCCGACGTAACGCCTCGATGACCACCCACATGCCGCACTTGTCGTCCATGCCGGGCGCGACGACGCGTTTGTTGAGCATCTCGTGATAGCTCAATTCGACCGTGATGGGGTCGCCGATGCGGATTCGCTTGGCGGCCTCTTCCTTGTTGGCCGCCCCGATGTCGACCCACATGTCCTTGAGCTTGGGGGCTTTGGCCTTTTCGTCGTCGGAAAGCAAGTGGATCGGCTTTCGGGCAATAACCCCGAAAATCGGGCCGTCGGTTGTCCAGACGTTCATCCGCTGGCCCAGGAGGACCTGGGGATCCCAGCCGCCGAGCTGCTGGACGTAGAGATATCCGTCGTCGTCGATGTGCTGCACGATCAGGCCGATCTGATCGCAATGGCCGGCCAACATCACTCGAAACGGGGCGTCCGGATTCTTGGCGGCGATCACATTGCCGTGCACGTCGGTCGTCACCCGATCGGCAAATTTGCCCGCGTACTCACGGATCCGAGTCTGAATCGGCGTCTCATAGCCGGAAGGGCTGGGCGTCTGGAGGACCTGTTTGAACAGGTTTAGCGCGTCGGGGTCCATCACGACTCCTTTTTCTTGTTTCTGCTTCTATCTCTTCTAACTTTTCAGCACAATCGGAAACGCGATTCAAACCCAACCGGCTGCGAAACGAGGGCTTTCACGGTGGTGAACAAAACACGGATCACGCGCGGTTGCCCGTGATCCGTGAAGGGAAGTCCGTTATGGGACTATGCCTGGGGCAGAGAACGCGGGAGTTCGCGACGTCCGCGGACCAGGCAATCGTCTTCTGCCTTCTCGCCGTAAGCCTCAGGCCCCGGACTGGGGTTGGGGTTGCGGCCGGGCCGGAGCGGGACGTCCGCCGCCGGGCATGACGCGCTTCTGAACGTCCGTTTCCAATACGCCGAACGTAGCCTCCTGGCGATGGATCGTCAACTGCAACGCCTGCAACAACCGTTTGGCCGTATAGAAATTGACGATCAAACGCTGATTGATCGGGATCGGCTCGGTCGGAACCCCAAACGGCTGGGGATTAAGCCCGAAATCGAGAATAAGCTCTTCCGGCGTTCCCGTCACCCGACAGAAGTTCGCATACAGGGCCTGGGCGTTCGAGTCGTCCACCTGAACCTGAGGACGCTGCTGTGCTTGCCGCTGCGGAGCAGCCGCTTCGGGGGCCGCCGCTTGGGGGGCTTCGTTCTCGGGTGCCTTTGTCTCTTTGTCCTTGGAATCAGCCACGCGTAACTCCTTCACTGCAAAATAATACCAATTTTCTCGGCGAGGCGGTCACACCCGCGTCGCGCCTTCCTCAAATCTAGCTCCTGAAACCGTATTGAACTGGGGATTTGACAGGAAGAAAACCAATGCCCAGAGGGGGGGTGTGGTTCGCGAGAAGAGCAACGCGGCTGGTTGTTCCGAACACGATGAACCGCAAGGGCGCGGTGTCGCGCGCCGTGTTAGAATGGCGGTCGCGGGGAACCTATCTGCGACGGCCTAGGCGCTTTTCTTGACCCGGCCAAAATGCAGGAACAGACTGGCCAACGTCAAGGAGAGAAGCAGACCAAGCGTGGTCGGTTCGGGCACGGTGCCAGCGGATTCGGTGACAATGGACCAGTTTGCGGCCAGGATCGACGCATCAAGGTCGTTGACGATTCCATCTTCGTTGAAATCACCGTCGTGAGCTCCACCCGAGACCGACTGAAGCCAGTTCTGTGCCAACACGGCTGCATCGTTGGCATTGACCTTGCCGTCCTCGGTGGCATCGCCCGGAGGGAATGTCTGACCCGGGGCGAAGAAGTACGCAGTGCCCACAGAACCTCGTCCCGATCCGGCGACGAGCCAGCTCCCGTCCTCGATGGCGACCACCTCGCCGAACCATTGTCCGGCGGCGCCCCCGTCGGCGAGGATCTTGCCGCCGGAGAGGCTCCAGTGCGAACCACTACGTTGATAGCGATACGCCGCACCCGCATTGAAACCAAGTTCGTCATCGCCCGGAACACCGATCAACAACTGGTTACCGTCGATGGCCACAGAGTAACCAAACTCGTCTCCCGCTTGAGGGTCAGGATTGGCGATAGTGTCCTCCAAATCCCATTCTGTGCCGTCAAAACGGTAGGTGTAGACGACACCCGCCGCAAGATGGACTTCCTTGCCTGGGCCGAAACCGGTCGTGACCGCTTCCTGCCTGGCTGCTACAACCAGCGTGTCGCCCGACAACGCGATTGACGCGGCAAAAAGATTGTCACTGGGACCGGGATTGGCAATTTGGGCCACGTGGTTCCATGTGCTGTCTTCTTGCCAAAGGTCCACGTGTCCCGTGCCGGAGAAGGTTCCCACGGCAGCCAGCGATCCGTCAAGGGAAGCGGCGATGGGCGAATCGATGTTACCACCGGCAAGAGCGATACCGTCGTCCCAGTTCGAGCCGGTGCGAGTGAAGAGATAAGCGGCGTCCGTCCCGCTGGAAATCAGCAGTGCATGTTGGCCGTCCAGATCACCACTAATCGCGAATCGGGCATTAGCGACTGGTCCACCTGGCGCCCTGAGTGTAGCTTGGCGCGACCAAGTGTCGCCATTGCGGATGAAGACATAGGCCCGGCCAGCCTGGTAGATAGCCTGATCTCCCACGTATTCCGTGTTTCGCGGCGCACCAACCAGAGCAATGTCTCCCTCCAGCGCAAGCGCGCCGCCGCCGAACTCGGCTCCGGTGTGAATGCCTGGGTTTCCCAGGATGACGTTTGCAAGGCTGCTCTGTTGTTCCCAAGTATTCTCCACGACGTTGGTTTGATCATAAACCCCAACGTCTCCAAATCCCCCTGGTCCAAGAAGACGTTGCCCGAGCAAAGCGGTGTTGCCGCTGATGGCGCCGCGATAACCGGCCCAGCTTCCTACTTCAAGAGACACCGCCGCGTGGGCCGTGCTGACAAAGGCCGTCGTGAAGGTGAGCAAGACGAGACTCAAGGGGCGCACGACTGGCGTGGTCATCTTCTCCTCCGGGTTCGTGGTAGCCGTCCAGTGGGAGGTCCACGAGGGTTGTGTCGGGTCAGGTACCCGCCGGAACTACTTCCGCGACTCTGCTCTGTGTAGAAGGCGGTCAATCTGGGGAATACGCGCAAGAACAAACGGTACAGTTGTTACTATCAACCCAAATCCCGTCTATGTCAAGCTTTTTGCCTCTAACATTGGCCTTGGAAGGTGCTATGAGTGCCGGCCTGGGCTCCGCCACGGCCATGAATTGCGGCCGGCAGGGTTGTCGAGGGCATTGTCTTGGCAACGATCGACGCCAGTGCCATAATCAAACGGAGTATGCCGGAATCGATGCTGTACGTTTTTGCAGTACTTTGGGCTCCATAGTATCTGCCACTATTGGCTAGTACTCGCATCAGCTTTAGCGGGGCCATCCTATTTCGCGGGTTCTTCAGGTCGGACGCAATCATGCCAAACTTTTCTGTGAACGTTCGATTGCTGACAACGCTGGTAATTGTTATGGCGGTGGCGGCGGTGGGAGTCTTCCTTCTCCACCGGTATCAGGTTGGGCGGCACAGCGATGAGTATCTGGAACAGGCCCAAGAGTGCAAGAAGAAGTTGGCCGAGGCCACAACACCCGAGCAGAAGATCGAGCTTTTTGGCGAGGCTGCCCAGAGCTATCGTCAGTACCTGAGCATCAAGCCCAATGACTTGGACGCGGCAACCGAGTTGGCCCAGATGCAGGTTGACGTCGGTCTCGAATTGACACGAAAGGGATATGTATCCGACGGAGGGATGTTATTGCGCGACGGATGCGAGCAGATGGAAGGCATTTTGCGGCGAAGGCCCGATGACCGGAAGCTGCGGCGAGCACTCGTGGAAGCCCTGGTTATGGGTGGCCAGTATCGCAGTGCTCTGGAGCACCTCGAGTTGTTGTGTGAGGTTCCGAAGACAGCCGAGGAATTGCGGGCTCTTTTTGACAAGGAGGATCTTTGGCATCGGCTGGAAGGGACGGGCATCAGCTCGCCAGAACAGCGCGACGTGCGGGCCCTATCAGGCCTGTTGAAGATCGACGGTGATACTGTCGATCGGCAGAAACTAATGACCCTGCTGGGGAACGATTTCTGGGTTTTACTGTCAGATCCTGCGTTGTTGCGGATGTGTGGACTGTCCTGGGCGATGCGGCAGAAGCCTGAAGCGGCGGTTGCTCCTTTGGAGAGATCAATTTTGATCGCGCCCGCCCGGTTGGAGACGTATTCCGAGTTGGTGTCGCTATTGCAGCATCTGAAGAGGTTCAGCGATGCCGACTACTACATGGATCTTGTCGTGCGTGCGAATTCGGATTCGTATCTCGCCTATTTGAAGCGGAGTGCATATCGGCAATCGATGGTTGGTCGTGTGCCTCAGGAGAAGGCGACTCAGCTTGCCTTGGGCGCCGTCAGCGATGCAGTTGCCGCGGTTCGCACCGTCTCGGAACAGATTCTGGAGAAGGCCCAGCGCGAGGCAAGCACGTCACCCACCACGGCCGACCTGTCCAAGGCATTCCGACGGTTGCCCGAGGAAGGAACGCCCCTAACGCCCGACTACCGCTCCGAACTGCTGGAAGTCGCTCGCCGGGCAAAGGCGTTGGACCAGGTGCTCAAGGGTATTGACGAGGAAATGGATGGACTTCGCAAGGGCTTGATTTTGACGGCGCAAGCCGCTATCCGAACCCAAAGCTTTGCCAAGAACGATCCAGCCGGACAGCCCGAAGTCGCAAGCGAGTTTGCTCAGGCCGCCGTCGAGTTGTTTCCTGACGACGCGTCTGCCTATCTCGTCTTGGCGGAGGTCGAAGAGCGCGCGAGGAACCAGCAAAAGGCAATCGAGTGGCTCCGGCGAGGACGAGAGAGAACCCACAACAACAAGACGGTGCTGTGGCAGTTGAGCGGCTTGTTGATCGACGCGAACCGGCCTGACGAAGCCGAAGAGATACTGGCAATCCTAAAACAGGATAAGTCGAAAGCAGTTCAGACTCTCGTCGCGCATCGCGCGGCTCAAATCGAATTCACCCGGAAGAATTGGCTTGCGGCGGCCAAGGGATTCGAGGAAGTGCTGCCCGTATTGGCCGATTGGCCCGATGAAGCCCGGAAGGCTTATTGGTATTTGGGAGAATGCTATGGGCATTTGGGTCGGTTTGAAGACCAACGCAATGCCTATAACGAGGCCGCGAAGAGCGATCAGAGTTGGTTGCCCGCTCTCATAGGCATCGCGCAGGCGAAGGCCGATACGGGACGTCTGGATGAGGCCATCGAGGATTATCGACTCATTCTCAAGCACGGAAATGCACCCCGTTCCTGCTGGTTGAAACTAGCTGAACTGCTCCTCGTGAAGAACCTCCAGCGTCCCAAAGCAGAACGGGAATGGAGCCCCTTCGAAGAAGCCATCCAACAAGCCGAGAAGGCGCTTCCTGGAAGCACGGGTGTCGTGGTGCTCCGCGCGAAAGCCTTGGCTGCGCGGGATTCCCTCCAAAAGGCCGTGATGCTTCTGAATGACTCACGAGAAGCCCTGATCAAGGAAGTCCGGCAACTCCACGATCAGCAGGCCGCTTTGTTGGAAGAGGCAAAAGGCTACTCGGGCCAAGCCAAACAGGCTCGGCTGGATAAGGCGAAACATCTCGCAACCGAAGCCCGGAACAAAAAAGCTGATCTACCGCTCCTTTGGAATGCCTTGGTCCAACTCTTGCAACGAGAAGGCAACACGGACGCTGTCCAGCGAGCCATGACCATGGCGGAAGGCGAGTTGGGCGATTCTCCCCTGCTTCGCGTCATGAAGGCTCAAAACCTCGTCGTGCAGGGCGGTGAGGGAACCGCCGAACAACTTCGCCAGCTCGCGGAAAAGACCGAAGCATTTTCTCCTTTGCAGAAGAACTGGTTGTGGCGCAGGCTGGCAAGCCTCTCATTGCAGGTCGATGACGAAGAGCAAACGGAGATTCTTTGCCGACGGGTGCTCAAGGATCAGCCCGGCAGCGTCGACGTGCAGCAATTGCGATTCCAGGTCGCCGCGCGTCAAGGGGACGATGCGGCGATGGAACGGATTCTCCAAGAACTTCGGGACCAGGAAGAATCCCCCAGCGCGTTCAGGCATTTTGCCGATGCCTATTGGCGTTTCCACCGGGCCGGCCAAAACCACTCTTCCGAGTTGCTCGACGAGGCGCGAAAATCCATCAATAGCGCACTTAGCATGCAGCCGCGATCGGCCAGCTATTGCCTGCTGGCAGCACAGATCTATTCCGCCTTGGGTGATCAGGATGCGGCTTTGGAAAACTACCTTCGAGCCGTCGACCTGGGCATCCGGGATCCCAAAACGATTCGTCGCGTGGCAAGACTCCTCTCGCAGCGCAATCGCTTCGCCGAAGCGGACCGGATGTTCCGATTGCTCGGTGAGAGCCAGACCGACCTGAGTGATCAAACGGAACGCGAACTTGGACAAGTCAAATTCCGGCTCGGTGAATATCAAGAGGCGCTTAAACTGGCGAGGAAAGTAGCCGCGAATTCGAATGATTTCCACGATCAAATCTGGCTCGGCCGCCTTCTGAGCATTATCGGCAAGCAGGCTGAAGTGCGAGAACAGAAAGAAGAGGCACAAAAGCTCTTCAGCGAGGCCGAGGGAGCCTTCCGGCAGGCGGTTATCTATGCCATGGACAAGCCGGAAACTTGGGTGGCGCTGATTCAGTTCTACGGAATGATCGGCCGGAACGACGACGCGGAGAAAACCATCGATTGGGCACGACGCAAGCTCGTTCCTGACAACGCGGCCGGCGCGCTGGCCCAGTGCTATGAGGCGATCGGACGATTTGCCGAGGCGGCCCAACAGTATGACCTCGCGGTCAGCAGGGCCCCGGACGATCCGGATATCGTGCGTCGGGCAGCCACATTTTATTTCGGTACGAACCAACCGGCCAAGGGAGAGGCCCTATTGAAGCGGATTCTCTCGGGCAATGCGAATGCCAACCCAGGGCAAATGGCACTTGCCCGGCAAATGATGGCCCGGGCCCTGCTCGACCGCGGAGGAAAGGAGAACCTCGACACGGCCAGTCGGTACGTCGAGAATAATCTCAAGGCTGATCCCAATTCGGTTGCTGACAAGCTGCTTTGGTCGGTCATCACGATCTCTCGCGGCGGCGACCGGGACCGAGACAATACAATCCAGTCCCTCGAAGAGTATCTCCAGACCCAGCGGACCTCGCCACCGGAAATCCAGTTCTTCCTCGCCGGGTTGTACCTGGAGAAAGGGGAATGGCACAAATACAAGCCGCTGATGCGCTCGCTCCTGCAAACCAACGCCAGAAACGTTCACTACCTCGCGCCGTTCATACAGCAACTCTTGCACCGACAGGAGCTCAATGAAGCCAAGGTATGGCTCGACAAATTGGACAACTTGGCGCCCGACTCGGCGGTCACCGCCAGGCTTCGCGCGGAGTACGCGTTTCGCACCCAACGCCACGACGTCGCCGTGCAGATCCTCCGCGACTGGGTCGAGAATCCTCGGGCAGATGTTTCCGATCGGGCGGAGCGACTTCGGCTAATGGCCGAAATACTGGCGGTTTTCGCCAAACAATTGCAGGACACCGGCCAGACCGCCGCGATCCGGCTTTACGCCAGTCAGGCGGAACAGGTCTACGAGGATTACCTCGAAACCAAACCAGGCCAGAAGCTGATGATGGCCAACTTCCTCGCCCAACAAGGACGAATCGAGGACGCCCTGGCCCGAATCGAACGCGATTGGACGGACTCCGACCCCTCGCTGGTGGCCGTCTCCTGTTTCAACGTGATCAATGGAACCGAGATTTCGCCTCAACAGATGGGGCGCATTGACCAGGTCCTCGAAGAGGCCATACGCCGACACCCCGACGCGACCGTCCTGCGGATCGTCCTGGCAACCGTCCGGGATCGCGAGGGCAAGTTCGCCGACGCCGAGCGTATCTTCCGACGCATTCTCCAAACCGATCCCGATAACCTGGATGCAATGAACAACCTGGCGCTGCTTCTGGCACTCAACCGCACACAATTGGACGAAGCCAACCTGTTGATCGATCGTGCGTTGAAGAAGGCCGGGCCCAAATCCAGTCTCGGCTTCCTCGACACCCGGGCGATCATCCGAATGGCGATGGGCAAGTCGAAAGAGGCCCTCGAAGACTTGGCGCGCGTGGTGCGACTGGAGCCGACCCCCACCCGCTACTTCCATCAAGCCCAGGCCTTCTACCAGGCCGGCCAGAAGAAGTCGGCCGTTGACGCGCTGAAAAAGGCCCACGAAATGGGCCTCAACGAAAATCGCCTCTCCCCGGTCGAACGTGGCGAGTATCGCCGGCTCGAGCACGCCCTGAAATAGACAGCCGAGCGTTTGCTCCTATTGAGCTTTGCAGAAGTAGTGACACCCTGTAAATGGAGGGCCACGCTCCGTCGTGGCCGCTTCATCCGGTGCGCCCGGCCACGACGGAGCGTGGCCCTCCAGGTCAACTTTATCGGCCTAGTGTCACTAGGAATGCGAAGATCACGGGGATACTTCCGACGTCGACGCCAGGCGGGCGGCCAGGCGGACGGCTTCGAACAGGCTGGACGGGCTGGCCGTGCCTTGCCAGGCGATGTCCATCGCCGTGCCGTGGTCGACCGACGTCCGGACGATCGGCAGGCCAAGCGTCACGTTCACGCCCCGGTCGAAAGCCAGCATCTTCAGCGGGATCAGGCCCTGGTCGTGGTACATGCAGACGTAGGCGTCCGTCCGCTCTCGCCGTGAAGGGACAAACGCCGTGTCGGGCGGCAAGGGGCCCTCGACGTTAAGGCCCGACCGCTGGGCCCGTTCCACCGCCGGAGCAATGATCTCCTCTTCCTCCCGGTTGCCGAACAGCCCGTGCTCGCCGGCATGAGGATTGAGCCCACAAACCACCAGCCGGACCGGCCGCTCGCGCAGCCGACGCATGACGTCCTCGGTCAGTTCGATCACCTCGAGCACCCGCACGGTGGTCAACTCCTTCGGCACGCTGCCGTAGCCCAGGTGGGTTGTGACCAGGCTCACCGTGATCTCGTCCGAGGTGAGCATCATGCAGATCCGCGCGGCGCCGCATCGTTGGGCGAAGATCTCGGTATGGCCCGGGTAGTCGATGCCCGCGGCGTGCAGGGCCTCCTTGTGAATGGGCCCGGTCGCCACGGCGTCCACCTGGCCGGCCCGAGCCGCGTCGATCGCCCGTTGGATGTAATCGAACGCCGCCCGGCCGCACGCCGCCGCCACCTCGCCCGGCCGGACCTTAGCCGCGTCGATCGCCTGACAGTCCAGCACGGCCGGCCCGTCAAGTGTTTGGCAGGCCGCCAGCCACTGGTCCAGCGAAATCACCCGCCCAGGCACGGCCAGCCCACACGCTTGCCCCACCCGCCGCAACACCCCGGCGTCCCCGAACACGACCGGCACGCACGACTCGGCCATCTCCGCCTCGCCCAACAGCCTCAGACACAACTCTGGCCCCACCCCCGCCGGGTCCCCCATCGTCACGGCGATTTTTGGTTTGGGACCGGTTGGTATGGCCATGATTGAGCGATTCCTGCCTGTCAGACTCAGATGTTGGGTGGCACTGGCGCGAGCGCCAGTGTCTTGGGCGTCAACACTGGCGCTCGCGCCAGTGCCACCCAAGCTCAACAACATCAACTATACAACTTCCGTTGTCCCCTGGGCGTGGCTCCGCAGCGCGGCCGTGAACAGCCGATGCGAATAGGCGACTTCCTCGGGCGTGACGCAACCTGAAAAGAGGCTTCGGCGGCGGCCTTCGTGCAGTTCGGACAAGAAGGCGGCCCAAAGTTGCTGGATGGCGTCGGGGAAGCCGAACTCGAAGATCCCGCCCGTGATGCCGGCGAAGGCGGGCGTCCAACCCGTGTCGATCCGTTGCCAGGCCTGCTCGCCGCCTGTGTATTCTAACAGTTCAAGCCGTCGAGGGTTGGTCGTCGACCATCGGGCGGCGGCCCGGGTGCCCTTGACCTCGAAATACCACGTATCGTTCTCGCCCGGCGCGATCCGCTGCATCTTCAGGATCATGGGGAACGGCTCGCCGGCGCCCGGGTCGACCGCGTCGCACAGCACCGCGTCGCACAGCACCGCGTCGCACAGCAAGGTCGCGTTGTCCCACGTTTCGCACGGCACGCGGTTACCTTGGGCGTCGGGACGCTGCTTGACGATGTTCGACAGCACGGCCCGGACCGAGCGAGGATACCAGCCGGCCCGAAACGGAACGTGGCAGACGTGCATCCCGAGGTCACCCATGCAGCCGTACTCGCCGTTGAACTGGACGATTCGCTTCCAGTTGATCGGCTTGTTCGGGTCGAGGTCGGAGGAGTGCAGGAACCCGGCGTTGACCTCGATGATTTGCCCAAAAGCCTGCTCCTCAATCATCCGGCCGATCCGCTGCATGGCCGGGAAGAACGGGAATTGGGACGTGCATCGCACGAAGACGTCCGGGTGTTGGGCCAAGCACGCCATGATGGCGTCGTTGGCCGCCCGATCGATCCCAAAAGGCTTTTCGCCCAAAAGGTGCTTGCCGGCCGAGACGATGTCGGTATAAAGCGGCTCGTGCAAGTTGTGCGGCACGGCGCAGTAGACGGCCTCGACGTCGTCCCGCATGAGCAACGCGCGATAGTCGGTCGTGGCCAGGGCGATCGTCGGGAAGTTGTCCTTGAACCAACCAAACCGCGATTCGTTCGTGTCGCAGATGGCCGTGATCTCGGGCCGGACATTCACGTCGGTCAGGTGACACCACCGCGCGGCTGCGCTGCCGAACTCCTTGCCCATCAACCCCAGACCGATCACTCCGAACTTCACCGTTCTCATGCGTCTTGCCTGCTTGTGGAAGTGCTCCGTTGGGTGATTTGACCGACGATGTCCAGTCCGACTTGTTCGCTCCAGGCCTCGATCAGCCGCCGGAACACGGGCCCGGGCTGGCCGTCGCCCACGGTCGCGTCGTTGATCCGCGTGACCGGCATGAGGCAGAAGGGCGTGCTGGCCAACAGGGCCTCGTCGGCGTCCGTCGCGCGCGTAACGGAAAGGTCGGCTTCCTGGAACGCAATGCCCAGCTTGCCGGCCAACTCGACGATCGTCTTGCGCGAGATGCCCGGCAGGATCCCGTCCAGCCGGGGCGAAACGATCGTTCCCCGTTCGACGATCAGGAAGTTGGCCGTCGTGGTTTCGGCCACGTTGCCCTCGAGATCCAGAAGCAGCGGCACGGCGTCGGGATCGACGCGACGCGCTTCCTGCTCGGCCAAATAATAGTGCATCCGGCTGCGGCACTTCATGTCGGCCGGAAGACACCGCGACGGGATCTGCCGGATCGAGGGCGTCACGACACGCGCGCCTCGGGCCATCTGCTCGGCCCAACGGTCGAACGGCAGCGGGAACGTGTGCGAGCAGACGGTCGGCGTTGTTCTTGCCGTCATACCCGAACCGCCCGCGTAGATCGGACTTTCCCCCGCCGTGATGAAAATAGCGATGCTAAGTTCGTCCTCGGGCCTGATCAGCGTCGCGTTGTGCTCGACCATCTCCTCGACCGCCGAGGACAGTTCGTCGATCGTCATGCCCGGATCGAATCCGGCATGTTCCAACGAATGGGCCAGCCGGGCCAGGTGATCGGCCAGCCGGTAGGGGCGGTGGTGAAACGTCCGGGCCATCTCCGTCACCGTGGCGGCCTGCACGACGCCCAGGTCGAAAATGTTCAGATGGGCCTCGGAAGCAGAAACCATTCGACCGTTGAGAAATACCTTGGGGTTGTTCATGTCTGGTAGCACACGCTGGTGGATCATCGCTGGAAGTGGCACGGTTTACCCCGCAATCCACCAAGCATACCCCTACGCCCCCCCGGCGGAAAGGCCGTCCGTGTTTCCGGGTGCCATGCCGGGTGCCATGCTCCACGCTTGCGTGGGCATGTTTTCGTGGCGCCTGGAATCCCCACATGCCCACGCAAGCGTGGAGCATGGCACCCACCACTTGTCTTGGGAAAAAGGGGCCGTCCCGTTACGACCCGTAGCCTAGCTCGCGCTGGACTTCATCGAGTGATTCCTCGATGAGGTCCATGGCCTTGTGGGCGACGTCGTCGGGCATGACGATCGGGGGGCTCATGCGAAGGATGTGTCCGGCGGGGATCCAGGCCAGTCCCTTGCTGAACGCCCGTTGGTAGATTCGCCGGCCCGCCTCGTCGAACGGTTCCTTGGTTTGTTTGTCCTTGACCAGTTCGACGCCCATCAGGCAGCCCTTCACCCGGGTGTCGCCGACGATATTGAACCGCTGGGTCCAGCCGGCCATTCGCTTATCAAAAAGCGTTTCGAGATGGGCTGCGTGTTCCAGGAGCCCTTCTTCTTCGATCACTTCGATCGACGCCAGGGCCGCCGCGCAGGCCATGGGGTTGCCGCCGTAGCTGGTTGACGCGCTGATCTTGTCGACCGCGTCGGCGTAGGGTTCGCGGACGACCATGGCCGTGACCGGAAATCCATTGCCAAACCCCTTGCCGATCGTCACAACGTCGGGCAGCGTGTCCCAATGCTCGGTGCAGAGCCACCGGCCGGTGCGGCCCATCCCGGTGAGCACTTCGTCGGCCACGAGCAGGATCTCTCGCTCATCGCAGAATGCCCGGAGCTTGGGGAAGAAGTCGTCCGGCGGCATGATGCTGCCGGCCCAACCCTGGATCGGTTCGAGCACGAACGCGGCCACCGAGCCCGTCGTGCTTTCGGTCAGAAACGTGTCGTAGTACTCCAGGTATCGTTCGGTGTCGAGCGAGCCGTCCGACCGGGTCCACCAAGGGCGATAGGTGTCGGGCCGCGGGACCATGTAGAACCCGGAAGTCCGCGTCGCGCCGCTGAACCGGTTCATCCGCGCGAGGCTGACCGCGTGGCCCGACTTGCCGTGGAAGTCGCCGAAGCAGCTAACGAACTCGTGTTTGCCCGTGGCGGCCCGGCAGGTCCGCAAGGCGGCCTCGACCGCCGTGGTCCCGCTGTCGTAGAGCTGCACGCCCGCCAGATCGCCCGGCAGAACGGAGACGAGCCGTTCGAGCAGTTCGACCTTCACCCGCGTGGTGAAGTCGTGGGCGTTCATCAGCGTCCGCGCGGCCTGGGCGACCGCCTCGGAAATTTTCGGGTGGCAATGACCCAGGTTCGTGACGTAGATGCCGCTTGAAAAATCGATGTATTGGTTGCCGTCGACGTCCCGCAGCGTGCAGCCGTTGCCACTTTCGAACGCCACGGGGAAGAGGCGGACCTGGCCCGAAAGACCGCGGATGATCTTGGTCGCCCGGTCGTGCAGGGCCACGCTCTTCGGGCCGGGCAACCGTTCGGTTTGGATCGAGGGGACCGAATCCAGGTCCACGGCGTAGGGCGTGGGATCGTACTTGCCGGAAGATGAACTTGTCGAGGGGGGGATTTCACTTACCGCCATGAACGGTTGCTCCTGGGAGATGTGTCTGCTGGTCTATTCTTCTTGAATCCCATTGACGGCGACGAGCACCTCGGCGCCGGTTGCCCGAAGATGTGCCAAATCCTCGGGCGTGGCCTCCCAGTCGGTCACGAGCGTGGCACTCTCGCCCAATCGACCGACGACGTCGAGGCTGTGTCGGCCGAACTTCGAGCTGTCGGCCAAGAGAATCGTCCGGTCGGCCTGGCTGCGGACAGCCCGCGAGAGCAGAGCCGTGCCTAAATCGGCGCTGTAGATCTCGCCGCGGACAGGATCGACCGCATCGGCGCCCATCAGGGCGACGTCGATGCGGGACTCGGTGATGTGGGTGAGAGCCAGTTCGCCGACCAGATCGGGACTCTGTCCGGCCAACCGCCCACCGTAGACGATGACCTCGATTCCCTTGCGCCCGAACAGCTCGGTCGCCACGCGGAGATTGTTGGTCAGGACGCTCAACTCCAAATCGCCGGGCAGCACCCGGGCGACGTGGACGGCCGTCGTGCCCGTGTCGAGGTAGACCCGCTGGCCGTGCGTCAGCAGCTTTGCCGCCTCCCGGGCGATTGCCAGCTTCTGCGGCTGGCGCTGCTGGTCCTTCTCGGTAAAGGGCAACTCGTTGACGAAGGGGGACTGAAGAACACACCCACCGTGCGTCCGGGTGAGCATCCCGTCCTGCTCCATCGCGGCCAGGTCCCGCCGGATGGTCATCGTCGTGACCTGGAGCGTCTCGGCCAGTTCCTCGACGCTCAGCCGCCCCCGCTGGGTCAGCAGGTCGCGGATCTCTTCTTGCCGATCGTTTCTGGAGGACATAGACAACTCGCACAGAAAGGGGATGTTTGAATCAAACATAATCCCTGTTCGGTTTGGCTGTCAATACCCTCCAGTCAAGATCACGCGTTTTTCCTGTGCCCCCCAAACCATGACAGAACAGGGGACTTACGTCCCCCGCTCGGTTTCGAGTTCCCAATCCCCAATCCCTAATCCCTAATCCCCAATCCCCCCCTTAAATATCTCCCGCGCCCTGCCCAGCATCCACGTGTATCGCTCGAAACTTACGTCCGGCGGGACTGAGTGGTCGGAGTGGAAGATATACCCCCCCTCTCGGGCAACGGGGACTTTGCGGCAGAGTTCTTCTTCCAGAGCGTCGATCGGGCCGGTCATCTTCCGAACGTCGATGTTCCCGTGGAAGGCCAGCCGCCGGCCGTAGCGTTTTCGCAGCGGGCCAACCTCCAGGCCCGCATCGGCCTGTAGCGGGTTGAGCACCCGCAGCCCGCAGTCGATCAGCCCGTCAATCACCGGCTGGATGGCCCCACACGAGTGCATCCAGAAGTCGATTCCCCGTGTCTGCACAAATTGCCCCAGCCGGAGCATGGTCGGCTTGAGAACCGACTGCCACGTGACCGGCGACATGAGCATCGACCGCGTGGAGCCCAGGTCTTCGATCAGGAAGATCCCGTCAGGCTTCATGCCTAGCTCCATACATCGCGACAGAATCGAAATCACCAGATCGACGTACGTGCCCGCCATGTCGGCGACCCAGTCGGGCTCCAACGCGACGTCCATCAGCAGCTTTTCCATACCCCGGTGACGCCAGGTGGCCTCCCAAGGGCCGTAGAAAGTGAACAGGACGTAACGCTCGGTCGCCCTGACTCGCTCGAACTTGGTCACCGCTTCTTCCCACGTCGGATAGGGCTCTAGGTGGGCAAAATAGCTGGCGTCGTCGAGTCGGGCTGGCTCGGCCGGGTCGTCCGAAAGCGTGAAACGGGGTTTGAGCCGCTCCCAGGCGGCCTGATCGGTCGTAACGTGGTCTGAAAACTCCATCGAGCTAGAGATCCCGTCCCGCTTGGTCACTGTGTAGCCGAACCGGTCGCGGAACGTGATCATCCCGTCGCCCCGGTGAAGGACCTTTTGTTCGAGACGGGGTGACGCGTCGACGTACATCGAAACCACGTCGAACCCGAAGTGATCGGCCGCGTCGACGCCGGCCGGCATCCCCTCGCGGCGCCACTGGTCAAGCGTGCCGTCCCAAAAAGACTCGTGACAAGGAAGCCGGTCGGGCGGCTCGAACGCCAGGGCTGCCTGGATGCGTTGGAGAGAGTTCATGGACTGTCCATAGAGAGTGCGAATGAACGGAAATGACTTCTAATCTGTTGAAAAAGAAGAACGGGTACCATGCTCCACGCTTGATCTCTCAACAACACATACCTGGATGAACTTCGTCCATACCGGGTGAAAATCATCCAGGCGAGGATGGTTCCATCGTAGAACGGTCGGAGCATGTCGGCAAGGAGCACGTCCGTTGACAATCCCGCGGCCAAGCCCGAAAATCAGTGGTTTCGGGCATGCCCGATCATCCGTGCCGTCGACCAACAGAAGGGCCTCGCATGACCCCCCGAGAGCGTGTTCTGGCGTCCCTGAACCACGAGCAACCCGACCGGGTTGCGATCGATTTCGGCGGTCATCGTTCTTCGGGCGTCGCCGCGATGGTCTACCCGAAGCTCCGCGAGGCCCTGGGGCTGGAACCGCGACCAGTTCGTATCTACGACCCGATCCAACAGTTGGCCGTGATCGACGAGGACGTGCTGGACCGGTTCGGGGTGGACGTGATCGAGTTGGGTCGCGGGTTCGCCACGCGGGACGAGGACTGGGCCGACTGGCCGCTGCCCGACGGCACGCCCGCCCAAATGCCCGTTTGGGCGCTACCCCGACGCGAAGAGGGCCAATGGGTCCTGCCGGACCGGACGGGACGGGCCATCGCCAAAATGCCCGACGGGGCCATCTACTTCGAGCAATGCCACTGGCCTTATCTCGAGGACGACGATCTCGATCGACTCGAAGAAGCCATCGGCGAAACGATGTGGGCGGGCATCGCCTCACCGCCCGGCCCGCTGGTCGAGGGTGAAGGGGGCGACGCCGCGTTTGTCGAGGGAGCCAAGCGGCTGCGCGAGAGCACCGATCGGGCGATCGTCGGGCTGTTCGGCGGCAATCTGTTCGAGTGCAGCCAGTGGCTCTACCGGATGGACCGGTTCCTCATGCTCATGGCGGCCGATCCGAAGCGGACCCACGAGCTGCTCGACCGGCTGGTCGAAATCCACCTCCGCAACCTCGAACGCTATCTCGGCCTGGTCGGTCCGTACATCGACGTGATCGTCTTCGGCGACGACCTGGGCATGCAGAACGGACCGCAGATGTCCCGGGCTATGTATCAGGAATACTTCAAACCGCGACACGCCCTGATGTGGCGCCGGGTGAAGGAACTGGCCGACGTCAAGATCCTGCTCCACTCGTGCGGCGGCATCCGGCCCTTGATCCCCGATCTGATCGACGCGGGCCTCGACGCGTTCAACCCGGTGCAGATTTCCTGCCGCGGCATGGAACCGAGGCAACTGAAGGACGATTTCGGCGACCGGATCACCTTCTGGGGCGGCGGCTGCGACACCCGCTCGATGCTCTCCAAGGGCACGCCCGACCAGATCCGGGAGCACGTCCGCCAGCTCGTCTCAATCTTCAGCCCTGGCGGCGGATTCGTCTTCCAACAAGTCCACAACGTCCTGGCCGACGTCCCGCCCGAGAACCTGATCGCCATGTTCGACGCGATTCAATAAGGTCGCGGGCCGTTCGCTCCGTACCGTTTAAGACCTTACACGGGGACATCGACCATTCTGCCACCCGGTGGATAGTCTTCGGCCTAGGAACGGCCATTTCGTCGGAGTGGCCCAAAAACTCCGGTTGAAATCCGTTGCCGGGAGTCCGTAGGATGGTGGGAAAGGGCCGGTAGTCGTGGACATCCCTCCTGGTGAGATTCTTCTTGGCGGACTCGCCGCGGAGAGAAAGGGGGAAACATGGTTGAGCCGACCGCGTTCGTCTACCCCTATCTGGCGGCCGAGGCGGCGGGGGAGGAGCTGAGGTATTCGATCCGGAGCGTGGCGAAACACTTTGTGGGCGAGGTCCGGTTCTGGGTGGTCGGCGATCGGCCCGGCTGGTACGAGGGCGATTTTCTGGACGCGCCGCGCCGGTCGGCGACGGTCCGCGCGTGCGCCGACCTGGCGGCAAAGATGCTCAGGGTGTTTGACGAACCGGCCATTCCCGAAACGTTCGTCTGGATGATGGACGACGTGTACCTCTTGGGACCGATGACGCTCGACGCGTTGCGGCAGCCCCGGGCGCGCGGCCGGATGACGGTCGAACAACTGGCGGTGTGGCGGCCACGTCGGCTGTGGCTGCAAGACAAGCGTCGGGCGTGGGAACTGTTGGCCGCGAGAGGTCGACCACTTCACGATTACTGCGTGCACTTGCCCTACGTGTATGAAAAAACTCGGATGCGTCGGCTGTTCGAGTGGTATCCGCTGGGCCGCGAGTCGCTGCCCCTGAGCCTGCTCTACTTCAACGAATTCGCCGAGGGCCCGCCACTGCCGGTCGAGCCGGTCCTTCATCGCGAGTGCAGACGGCCCTCGCTCACTACGCTCCGTCGCCGTGTGCAAGAGAGCCTGATCCTCAACCACGGCCACGACGCCTACACCCCGGCCATGGCCCGCCTGCTGGCCGAACGATTCCCCGAGCCCTCCCCGGTCGAACACACGTAGCAGCCTGTTGGAAAAGGGGACAGTAATCGTAGGGTGGGGCACACTTGCCCCACCAAGATCGTGTCGTGGGGCATTTGTGGGGCAAGTGTGCCCCACCCTACGGTTGAATTATCGGTGTACGGGCGTCAATCGTTCAGGCAAGAAGCTCTTGGTAGAGCGCGGCATACTTCTCGATCATGACCGGAACGCTGAACTCGGCGACCATCCGCGTTTGAGCAGCACGGGCCAGACGGGCGGCCAAGGCCGGGTCGTCGAGCAGCTTCTGTGTGAGGCTGGCCAGGCCGGCCCGATCGCCGATTGGAAAGAGGAGGCCTGTCTTGTCGTGTTCGATCAGGTCACGGGTGCCCGGGATGTCGGTCGCTACGATGGGCACGCCGGCGGCCATCGCTTCCATCACCGCGTTGGATTGACCTTCGTAGCCGCTGGTGGACCAGAGGCAATCGAGGTGGGGAAGCATGTCGGCCAGGTCGGCCCTTTGGCCGAGGAAATGGACCCGATCGGCGATTTCGACCTGATCGCGATACCGGATCAACCGGTCGCGTTGTGGGCCGTCGCCGACGATCAGCAGATGCGTGTCCGGCCGAACGACCTTCAGCAGGTCGGCTGCCCAGATCGCGTCCTTGACTCGCTTCTGCGGCCAGAGCCGGCCGACCAGGCCCAACAGTCGGGCGCCCTCGGGCAAGCCCAACTCGTCAAGCAGTTGGCGCCGGGTCAAGCCCGAACCGGGAGCCGGAGCGACGCCGTTGAAAATGACGTCGATCTTCTCGGCCGGTAGCCCTTTGGAGACGTAGAACGCCTTCACGCCCGGGCTGTTGGCCACGAGCCGGTCGGTCCGCTGGGCGAACCAGCGGTCCAGGGCCAACTCGTGCCATCCTTTCCACGGATCGACACACCGCAGGCCCGAGACCAATCGCTTCACCCCGCAGGACAGGGCGGCCGCCCGACCGTATGCGTCGGCCGCGAAGATCCATGTATGGATCAGCTCGGGCCGCAGTCGCGCGACGTGTCGTCGGAGTATCCAGAATGCCCGAGGATCGAGCTTCCACCGCTTGCCGATGATCGTCGTCGGAACACCCGCCCCGCGCAAGGTCGCTTCGAGGGGTCCGCCTCGCGTCAGCGCACAAACGTGGACGTCGAACTCCTCCCTCTGCAGCCCGGCCGCCAGCAGGCACATCTGCTTCTCGGCCCCGGCCTGGTCCAATGTCGGGATGATTTGGAGAATGCGTTTCTTCGTCACGGTCGCCGTCCTGACTCTCCGTTCATTTGAAGTGGACCTCGTCCGAAGAACGGAGCCCCTCGCCGTCTCTGGTCGTCACCCCAGTGTAGCGCGATCTGCCCGGATGCGAAAGACCTTTTCGGCGGACTTCTTAATGGACTGCTACCAGAAAAGGGAGCATGGCGCCCATGTCGAGCAAAATGCTACTTCGGGAGGCAGCTAGAACGGGTCTTCCTTACCCGGTTCTTCCTTACCCGGCTCTTCCCCAAAGGGATTCAGCTTGCCGGGCTGACCCTTGGGTTCTTCGTCGAAGGGATTCAGCTTGCCGGGTGGGGCCTCGGGAACTTCTTCCTTGAAAGGATTCGGTTTGGTGGGTGAACCTTCGGGTGCTTCCTTAAAGGGATCCGGCTTCTTTCCCGAGTCGTCGGGCGTCTGGGCTGCCGGGTGGCGATAGTCCAGCGGTTTTTCCAATCCGATTTCGTGCAGACACTGGATCAGTCCGGTCGGGGTGACGAGGTAGAGCCGGTCGTTCCAGATGTTGCGGAGTTTCAAGGGCAGTTTCTCGGTGGCGAGCGTGTCGACGTGGTCGCCCGTTTTGGCGTCCAGAACCAGGATCCGCCCGTCGGCGTCGGCCGCGTAAACATGATCCTTGCTGGCGGCGACGAACTCGGTCGGTCCACGCGTGAACCAGACCTTGCTGCCGTTCTTCAGTTCCAGGGCATACATCCCGCCGAACTGCATCGCGACGTAAACGCGTTGGCCGATGGGCACCGGCGGTTGATCGACCGGCGAGCCCAACGGCTGTTTCCAAATCGGCACGCCGTTTCGCGCCGGGACGGCGAAGACCTTGCCGGCGGTCGAAACAGTCAGCAGCGTTCCTTCCGCCTTCGGGTCGGACGAGTTCGATGGCACGAACATCGGGTGTGCGACGATGCCGCCGACGGCGCTCAGATGAAACCGAACGACAAATTCCCGCTCTCGCTTGATATCAATGAAGCCGACGAAGAGCCCTCGGGAGGTCGTCCAGGCAACATACTCGCCCAGCTTATCCTCACGTGTGATGACCGGCTGCGAAGTCACCCGTCCAAACGAGACACACGTCAGCGGCGCGAATTCCCACGCGGGAATTTCCGAGAGCAATCTCTCCTTCGGTGGGGCGTCGCCCTCCGGCTTCGGTTTGTCGGCAGCTAGCGGCACGATGGTCGACTTTTCTGGTTCACCACCGGGCGGCTCGGCCAGGCCCATCGGTCCGCCGGCCGGGCCCCGTTTCGGTGTGGCTGCCACGGCTTCCTTGGCTCGCTCGGACAAATCCTTCTCCTGGTCAAGGCGGAAAGCCATGACGCGCCCGTCGGCCATCGGGACGAACAGGCGGTGTGAATTGAGGGCTGGGCCGGCGACAGGCACACTCAGGGCACTGTCGCGGGCGCTGTCGCGCCGCACGGTCCGGCCGGTGCCCCGGTCGAGAAGGTACAGCACGCCTCCGTTGAACACGGCCACCAACTCCTGGTTGGCGCCGATAAGTGTGTTGGGCTGTTGAGGCTTGCCCACCGTTCGGACCCAGAGGGTCTGCCCGGTCTCGGCGTCAAATGCATGGACGGTCGCGGCGTCCGTCTGCACGAACAGCGTGTCGGGATACTTCCCGCTCTTCTCGACAAACTGGACGTGGGTGACTCGCGATCGTGAGGGATCCAGGCGTACCTGGGCAAACCAGGCCCGTTTCAAACCGTGCCGACCGGCTTCGGTGTGGGTTATGAGCGGGCTGCCCAGCGCGATTGACCCCAGGCCGCACAAAAGAGAAAGGGCAAAGAGCACGGAAGCCCGGAACACGGGCAGCGGATAACGGTGTCGCCTCATGGAGCACTCTCCGGTGGGGTAGAACTGGGGCAGCGGTCTGTGGGACCAATGGATCCATCAACCGGCGTGACCGTGGCATGAACCGACGGGGGCCGACAGCCTACCAGGAATCCTCTTCTTCTTACGTTCTCGTGGCCTATCGACCCTTGTCTGCTCAAACAACGAGCGGCGCCTCGCGGGAACCCCGACCTCAGGTATTTCACGACGCCCGACTGTTCGGGAACTCTGCAATGGCCGACAAACGCCGGCGGCATGGCCGGTTCTATGATAACCGCCCAGAGCCTGAAAAGCACGCCAAAAACCACAATCCGGCTGGCCTGGCACCAGATACCACGGGGAGGTGCGGTGCCGGGTAATGCGGGGATTCCACCCTGGCAGGGCCCATGGTGTGTGGCCAATCGAGTCCCAATCTGGTGGGAATGTCGCACGAAGCGGCATGCCGATTCAAGGAGCACTCTTATCGGGGGGGGTCTGCCCATGATCATGCTTGCCTCATTATGCGACTGTGGCGACCCTCCCGCCCCCCGGTTGGCACTTCCGCAATCCGGCGGATTCACTTAGGATAAGCAGTTTTGCCACGTGGCCCGTGCGTACCGAAGGAAGGGCGTTCTGCTCGGTCCCGCGCGCTGAAGATTCGCGCCGCGTCTGGAGGAGTCATTGAAGAAATCGCCTCGCCGCAGACCGTCCAATGACCAGGACCTGAAGGACATCCTGGGCTACCTGAACTTCTCGTCCGGAGCCGAGGATGTCAACTTCCTTGGGGCCGTGAATCGGTTGTTCGGTTCGGGGTGGTCTGTCCGCGCGCGCTCGGCCGGCGGGGCCAAACCGGCCTGGCGGGCGTTTCACGAAAAGCTTGTCGATGGCGCAAAGCAGCTACGGGGAGACTCCCAGGCGTTCGCTCAACTCGATCAGGCCGAAGCGGTGATCGGCCTGGTCTTCGAGCGGTTCCTGCCGGCTTACCGGGAGCATCACCGGGACTTGCTGTTCCACCAGACGGACGAGTCGCTCTATCGCGCGTTGTTTTTCGGCCGGGTGTTCGAGGCCGTGTTGGCTGAGGGCAAACCGTGGGACGAGCCCGAGCGGATCGTGCCCGGCGCGTTGCACCGATTGAACGACTTCGTTGGGCATCGGCCCGTCGCGGCGTTGGAAGGCCGCCAGACCATGCGGCCGTTCGACCACGAGGCGGTCCGGCCGGTTCCCCTGTGGATCCGTGGCGTCGGCGCAGAGTCGGGCGCCTATGGCCAACTGATCGACAAGGCACTCGAGACGCTTCAAGAGACGACCCCCGAGTTGCTGCGTCAGGCCTACTTCGATTTTGACTTATTGGAAGAGTTGGCCTTCGATCCCCGGGCGTACGATTTCGACCATCCGGCCCACCGGCGTCCGAACTACCAGTTCGGCCAATGGGATCCCCACCGGATCGACAACCGGGGGTTCTACCGGCGTTTCGTCATTCCGCAACTCACGCTGGACGCGGTCCTCGATCGGATCGAGCATCGTGGGCGGTTGGCCAAACGCGAGGTCCTGGAAGAGGCGGCGACTGTCCTGGCCGGGATCATCCTGATGGGCTCGGGCATCAGCGGCCAAGGGCCGGAGACCCACGACTCGACCGTCACGCTGGCATCACTCTTGCCGCGGATCGCCGGATATCGCGACCGGTTTTATGAAGAACAGATCGGGCGGCTCACCGGGCGTCACGCCCAGCGGCTGCGGACCGAGGCCCAACGGCTGCACCAGCCTTTCGCCGGCGCGCGGCAGCATCTGAACCAGTTCCTCGGCCTGCAACGGGCCAGCCAGTTGCAACACGTCCATATCGCGCTGCTTTTCGCCCGGATGGGCTACCCCGATTCGGCCGCCCGGCACGCCGCCGTGGTCCCAGCCGCGTCGGCGCGGATGCTCTGCGAGATCGAATGCCGGCTGACGGCCGCTCATCGCCATCTCGACGGCAACCAACTCGACGGCGCCGCGTCAGCCATCGCGCAAATTGAGGACCTGCTCCATCGGGCTATCGAGTGCGGGGCCATGATCGACCCGCGAAACATCCTCGGTCTGGACTGCCACTACCCGCTGTTCAACGCCATCGAGGACAGTTGTCACGACAGCCGGGCCGACGAGTTGATCGAACTGATGGAGGATCTGTTCGCCCTCTACGCACGGCTCGAGACCGAGGCGGCTGCCACGGGCGACGACGCTCTGAAACAGCGGCTCTCCGATTCGCTTCGGGCACTGGCCCAGTGGTGGGACCAGTTCGCCACCACCGAAGTCAGCGCGGTCGAAGGCATCTCCGGCCAGGAGGCCTGGGAGTCGGCCGAGCACGTCGCCGGATCGCTCGGCGCGTGGCGCAAGGCTGGTACGGCCGCCGGCGACGTCGCTTTCTGGCGACAGCACGTCGGGACGTTCACCTCGCCCAAGGCCTACGCCGTCGTGGTCGAAGCTCTGTTGAGCCAGCAGGACCTGGTGGCCGCGATGGCCCTTCTGATGCAGTGGCTCAGCGAGGCCGATTCGATCCCGCTGGTGCAAGGCCACTACTCCTTCCACCGGCTGGCCATGCAGTGGCTCGACCGCCTGTGGCAGCCGGCCGGCGACGTGTCGACCGCCCGAGCGGTCCACCCCGAAGACCGTTGGACAATGACCCGGAAGTTCATGGACTACCTCGAGGCCGGCGGCGAGACGTACTGGGAGGTTCCGCGACTCGAACTGGCCGGGGCGACCGACAATGTAGCGTCGGAAACACCCGTTGAGCCGGAGACGGCCGACGACGATCTTTTCGAGGCGGCCTACGAAAGCGTCGTCTATCGCGACACGACCGACGACGGTTTCGAGGGAGAGGTGTTCGAGTCGGGTGACCCGACAACCGATTTCGAGCTGACTTCCGAAGCCGAGCGGATCAGCAAGCGTCTGGCTTTCCTGCGAATGTTGGCCCGGTTGTGGCGCCGCGCCGCGGCTGCGCTGGCCGCTGCCGACGGGAGCCAGGAGGACCGCGACGTTCTCGCGGCCTGGCTTGCGCAGGCCCGGTCCATTCGCTCGGGATTGCTCGCGCTGCTCGATTCGGTCCACCGCTATCCCATATCACCTCCCAGCGTCTCCGATCGATCGATGGTCGAGTTCGACCAGTGTCAGGCGATCAAGGAGATGCTTTTAGAGCGGATCAGCGCCGTGATCGTCGAGACGAGCGATGCCGCGAGATGGATCGCCGCCCGGGTCGACGACACGTCCGAAGACGGCAGACAAAAATGGGAGATGCTGGTTGGACGCGTCTTTCGGGCTCTCCATCAAGGAAACAAGAAGGCCGTTGGTGCGGACTGGTCGAAGATGCTCTCGGCCCTGAAAAGCCAGCCGCTGATCTATCTGCCCTTGGTCCGGGGAGGGCATCCGCGACGCATGACCGAATCTCGCGTGCTGCAGAACGCCTTGGGCGATCTGTTGGTCGGCCTCCCGCGGCTGGGGTTGCTCGTGGAGACCGGCCAGCTTCTGGAGACGATCCTGCAGATGGAGCGGCGGCATCCGATTGGCAGCGGCGGCGTCACCGAGTTCGACCGCATGTTCGAGTTCGGCTTCAAGGCCATCATGCGGTGTCTCGTGGCGGCGGCTGGTCCCGGGGATACGGAAGATCTGATCGAGTCGATCCAAACGGTGGCCGATCCTCTAGTGCGGCTTTGGATTTCGCACAGCCGTGGCATTCGCTTTTCGCCATTGGAAATGGTCGACGACGAGGACGAATGGGAAGGCCTGCAGTGGTTCATTGCCGAGTACGGGGGCGATCTGTTCACCCAGCCGTTCATGACCTACGGCAACCTCCGGGCGATCATGCACCAGGGCCCCGAGGTTTTTCTCGAGTGGCTGGCCGAGAAACCTGACGCCGAGGAGGCGTTTCGCCTGGTAGCCGACTTGGACGGCCGGTTGCCCCGCGACCGGGCGGCCGCCTGGTTGGGCGTGATTATCGAGACCGTGCTGGACAACTACAACGAGTACATGGACTATAACAGCTCGACCACGCAGTCCGATCATGGCGAGATGCTTTACACCCTGTTGGATTTCCTGCGACTGACAGGCAGCTACGACCGGGCGGCCTGGCACCTGCGCCCCATGGTCTGGGCCCACGAAGTCCTCACGCGTGAAGGCCACAGTGAAGCGGCCGCTCTGTGGCAAGAGGAATTCGTCGCCAACACGTCCGAACTGGCTGAGGAACACCTCCGCGAGATGCGTCATCTCGAGCGAACACATGGGATGCGGCTGCGGAGCGTCGAAGAGCGTCTGGGCCAGCGGTTCGTCCACCCATTGGAGATCGACCAGCTTCAGGCCCTGGTCAAGCCGGCAGTCGACGACGCCCAAGCTCAACAACCATCCGAGGCATTCGCTCGACTCGAGGCGAATCTCGATGAACTGACCGCCGAGCCGGTGGGTGTCGGCTTCCTCGTGCCCGGCTGGCTTGAAGCACTGGAGGACGAGGCCGATCGTTGCCACAATCGTTCGTTACAGGACGAAGAGCCCCCCGTGCCCGAGCCGCCTGTGCCCCAAGCCCGCATCTCTCTCTCCGAAGCCCGCCGCCTCATGCGCCGCTGGGACGACGAGATGCACGACATGTACCTCTGAACCGCTGCAACACCGATGGTTCAAACCCGAGCCGAAATCCACGTTACGATCTCGGCAATGATTTGCTCTCTCTCCGGCTCGCCCAACAGGTCGTGATAGAGCCCGTTGTGGAGTTTCAGTGTTTTGTCCATCGAACCGGCTCGATCGGCCAGGGCGCGGCTCCCCCCGCAATCGACGATCGCGTCGCCCGTGCCGTGCAGGATCAACAGCGGAACGCGGACCGACTCCATGTCCTGCTCGACGGCCGCGGCTGCGTCGAGAATCTCGGCCCCGATGCGGACCGGGAACGCTCCGTGATGGACCAACGGGTCGTCGCGGAACCGCTGCACGTTGTCCGGATCGCGAGAGAGCCTGCCCGTGCCCAGCCGCAGCACTCGCAGCCGCGGAAACCACCGGCTCATCAGCCCCGCAATCCGCCGCAGCAGCGGGAACAGATTCGGCGCGATCCGCAACGCCGCCGCGCTAAGCACCAGCCCTCGCACTGGCAGCCGGTTTTCGATTGCCAGTTGCACCAGAATCGTCCCGCCCATGCTATGCCCCAGCGCGAACACCGGCCTGCCCGGCTCCCGCCCAATCACACTCTCGAAATACCCGGCCACGTCGTCCAGATATTCCTCAAACCGTTCCACCCACACCCTCTCGCCCGGGCTGCGCCCATGTCCTTTCAAATCCGGCGCGTACACGGCCCACCCCGCCCTCACAAACGCCTCCGCTACATGTCCAAACCGCCCCCCATGTTCCGTGAACCCGTGCACAATTACCACAACCGCACTCGCTTCCCCTTGCGGCCGCCACTCCCGCTCGACCATCGTGATCGGTTCAGTCATTACCAACGCCTCGAATCTATCGTCATCCCAAAAATCCCCCCTCTCCTTCCCCCTTCTCCACCCGACCGTGAATATTACCAAAAAATGGGGGGTAATGACGTCTTCCCACCCGAATCCTGAGTCCCGAGTCCTACCACCTTTCCTCGATCCAGCCGAGGGTCTGACCGACCGAGACGGGCTGATCGGTCTCGACGAGTTTCTCGACCAGGGCTCCGTCGACGGGCGAGGGGAGATCGACCACCAGCGGACCGGCGGTTACTTCGGCGACCGGTTGGCCCCGGTCGATCCGGCAGCCCGGCTTGACCAGCCAGAGACTCAGCCGGGCGGGCGTCTGGTCCAGACCCAATTCGGGCACGCGCAGCGGGTGGCGAGGCGGGGCATCCATGGGACGAGGCGATGCGTCAGTCGCCGTTGCGAAGGGTCCCGGCGACCAGCGAGGCGTTGTGGCCGCCGAAGCCGAAACTGTTGGACATGACGACCGACATCTTGCGTTGGCGAGCTTCGTTGGGCGTGTAGTCCAAGTCGCACTCAGGGTCGGGCGTCTCGTAGTTGATCGTCGGCGGGACGATTCCGTTGCGCAAAGCCATGATCGACAGGACCAGTTCGACGCCGCCGCTGGCGCCCAGCAGGTGGCCCAACTGACTCTTCGTGCTCGAGATGGCGACCTCGTGCGCGTGAGGGCCGAAGATCGTCTTGATGGCTTTTGTCTCCGCCTTATCGCCCAAGGGCGTGCTCGTGCCGTGGGTGTTGATGTAGTCGATGTCCCGTGGATTGAGCTTGGCGTCGGCCAGGGCCAGTTCCATGGCCTTGGCGGCGCCGACGCCGTTTTCGTCGGGTTGGGTGATGTGGCTGCCGTCGGCGCTGGCCCCGCAGCCGAGCATCTCGGCCAGGATCGTGGCCCCGCGATTTCGGGCGTGCTCGTATTCCTCGAGAACCACTGCCCCGGCGCCTTCGGCCATGACAAACCCGTCACGATCCAAGTCGAACGGCCGGCTTCCTCGCTGCGGGTCGTCGTTGCGTTCCGACAGGGCCCTCATCTTGGCGAATCCGGCGATGGCCATGGGCGTCAGGGCGGCCTCGCTGCCGCCGGTGATCATGACGTCGGCCGTGCCGTAGCGGATGGCCGTCACGGCGTCGGCGATCGCGTTGGCCGCGCTGGCGCAGGCGGTCGAAACGGCCGTGTTGAGCCCCTTCAGGCCGAACCAGATCGAAATCTGGCCGCTGGCCGCGTTGACCATGAGCTTGGGGATCGTGAACGGGGAGACCTTTTCCGGCCCCCGCTCGAGAAGCTTGCCGTGCTGGGTTTCGATCTCGTTGAGGCCCCCGATGCCCGAGCCGACGATCACGCCGCACCGGAACGGGTCCTCCTTGGCGAAATCCAACCCGGCCTCTTGGACCGCGTCGACGGCGGCCACCAGGGCGAACTGACTGAACCGATCGAGCCGCTTGGCGTCCTTGGGAGACATGTAAGCGTCGATCGACCAGTCGGGAATCTCCCCGCCGAATCGAGCACGGAACCGCGAGGCGTCGAACTGGGAAAACAGACGCACTCCGCTGTGACCTTCGCAAATGCGACGCCACAGCTCGTCCACCTTGCAGCCCAAGGCCGTGACCACACCCATTCCGGTTACGACAACACGCCGTTTCATTCCAGTTCGCCGCAAACAGGGGTTTTATACCGATTCTAACGTGATCCTGCACTCGACCGCCTGTTTACCCTGCGGGAAAACAGACTATTCTTTGCTCCGTGCCGCGCTATTTCAGATTAGAAAGCGTATGGTTCCGAGTTGATTCCACCGATCCTTCGGGCCGGCAGTGGCCGTGGTGCGGGTTGCCCGTCCGATCGCCGGGTGAAGACAACAAAGTCGACTGCCGAAGAGACAGCCAACCCAAATGCCTACGGCACTGCCCGTGGACATGGGACCGCGATCGACACGACCGGGGGGGACTGGCGGGCGAGGCGGCCTTGCCTTGATACCATGCACCGCGCAGAAAGACCCGGCGCGACGCGGCCCGGACGGGTCGAGTCGCCGTGGGCCTGCTAGGCCTCCTGCTCCTTCGCCTGGACGGTCTGTTCAATATGCTCGATCGCCTGGCCGACGGTCTGGATCTTCTCCGCCGCGTCGTCCGGGATATTGATGTCGAACTCTTCCTCGAGCTCCATGACCAACTCGACCGTGTCGAGCGAGTCGGCGCCCAGGTCGTTGACAAACGACGTCTCTCGGGTGATCTGATCCTTGCTGACGCCCAACTGCTCGGCGACGATGTTGGTTACTTTCTCTTCAACTGAGGCCACCTGACGGTCCTCCTGATAGTCCCATTCATAACGGAGGGGCAACCATCACCCCCCACCACATTATTTCACCGAATTGCCCGAAGAGGATGCAAATCCTACAACTTGCCTCGCCTTCTTGCAACCCCACGAACCCTGACTCTATAGCCGCTTTAAGCCCTCTTGTCCAGATCGCCGGCCCACCCCGAAAACCGGCTATTTTCTATCGCTTTCCCACTCTCCCAAAACCCACTAAAACTTCCCCCGGCTAGGCGATCAGCCCTCCGTCCACGACGAGGACTTGCCCCGTGATAAATGCGGCGGCTGGGCTGGCTAGGAAAAGAACCGCATCGGCCACGTCCAGGGGCTGACCCAAGCGGCCCAGGGGGGTCCGCTGCTTGATCCCGTCGATGATCTCCGGGTCGAGCTTGGCCGTCATGTCAGTCTCAATGAAGCCGGGGGCCACGGCGTTGACCGTGATGGACCGGCTGGCCAGTTCCATGGCCACGGTTCGGGTCAGGCCAATCACGCCCGCCTTCGAGGCCGAATAGTTCGCCTGGCCCGGGTTGCCGATCATGCCCGAGATGCTGGCGATGTTCACAATTCGTCCCTGGCGACCCTTAATCATCGGCTTGGCCACCGCCCTGGTGAACAGAAACGTCCCTCGGAGGTTGATGGCCAGGACGCTGTCCCACTGGTCGTCCTTCATCCGCATCAACATGCCGTCGCGGGTGATGCCGGCGTTGTTGACCAGGATCTGGAGCCCGTCGTGGGCCTTGACCACCTGGTCGACCGTGTCGTTGACGGCCTGGCTGTCGGTCACGTCGCAAGTGAACGCTCGGGCCTGGCCGCCGACCGACTTGATCGACCCGACCGTCTCTTCGAGCAGTTCGGCGTTCACGTCGACACACGCCACGCCCGCGCCGCAGGCGGCCAGCGATTGGGCGATCAGTCGCCCGAGCCCCCGGGCAGCGCCGGTCACGATGGCCGTTTGGCCTTCCAGGTTGGTCGTTATCCGGGTCTTCGTTTGGTCCGTCATGGGCGTCCTCTCACACTTCCACGGATTGGCAGGAAACAGACCGGTCGATCCGTCGCAGCAGTCCTCGCAGGACGCGACCGGGCCCGACTTCATAGAATTGGCTGAACCCCTGAGCGAGCATCGCGCGGATCGAGTCCTCCCAAAGAACCGGGTGGACCACCTGGCGCACGAGAAGCTGGCGGATCTCTTCCGGGTCGTCGTGCGACTGGGCGTCGACGTTGGAGATGACCGGGAGCTTGGGTTGCGACATGGGCACGTCGGCCAGGGCCGCGGCCAGACGCTCGACGGCAGGCTGCATGATCGACGTGTGAAACGCGCCGGCCACGGCCAGGGGGATCGCCTTCATCGCGCCCATCTTCGGGGCCAACTCGGCCGCCCGCTCGCAGGCGTCGTTCGTGCCCGAGACGACGATATTGCCTGGGCAGAGCAGGTTGGCGATCTCCAGCGTGTCGTCGCCCCGGACCTGTTCGCAGAGGCGTTCGACCTCGACGCGTTCCAGGCCGAGGATGCTGACCATGCCGCTGGGCTGGGCGTCGGCCGCCTCTTGCATGGCGGCGCCGCGGCGCTGCACCAGCATCAGGCCGTCCTCGAACTCCATCACCCCGGCGAAGACCAGGGCCGTGTACTCGCCCAGGCTCAACCCGGCGGCCGCCTCGCACGAAAGGACCACGTCGGGCGATGTCTGGCGGAGCGACTCGAGCGCGGCCAGGCTGGTCACAAACAGGGCCGGTTGGCTGCAGACGGTCGAATCGAGCTCGTCGGCCGGGCCCTCGAAGCAGAGCTTGGCCAGGTCGTAGCCCAGCACGTCGGCCGCCCGGTCGTAGAGCTTCCGGACGCTGGGCAGCGACTCGGCCAGCCGCTGGCCCATCCCGACTGCCTGCGCTCCCTGCCCGGGAAACAAGAACGCGATCCTGCTCACTGTCGTCCGCCTCGTGCGATGGGTCGGATCACGGGCACGCGCCCGACTCGATATGGAAAACCGGCTCCCCGATTCCATTACTTCCCCGGCCGGCGCCGGTGGAAGATAGAAGACTCACTGCGGTCGGCCCGAACGGGTGGGCCTCCGCGCGACGGTGGGCCGCGCGATCAGGACTCGACCTCGACGATCTTTCGGCCCATGTAATGGCCGCAATTCGGGCAGACCACGTGGGCCGGCTTGGCCGTGCTGCACTTCGTGCAATAGGTCAACTCGCTCGCCTTGAGCGCGTCTTGCGACCGGCGGATTCCCGTCCGGTGGTTCGAATGTTTTCGCTTCGGAACGGCCATCGTCTCGTACTCTGCCTGCAGGCGGGATCGTTGCCTCGGCCCCCAACCGGAGCCTCGGGGTCAAATACGCGAATCCTCCAGGATACGGGCTCCCCTCATCCCTGTCAACGGGACCGGGAGGGCTGCAACCCGATGATCTGCAGCGGCTCCGACTGACCTGAGTCAAAACAGAATCCCCCGTCAAAGAGGGGTTCCTTGAAGGGCTGCCTCCCGGCGCGCAATCTGACCTGCTTCGCCCGCATTACAGCCCGGATTGCCCTGAAGTTAGACGACTTTTCGCACCACGCCGACGACGACGCCGAGGATGTTAGCGTTTTTGACGTAGATGGGCTTCATCGTGGAGTTGGCCGGTTCGAGGCGGATGCGGCCTTTTTCGGGGAACCAGCGTTTCAGCGTGGCTTCGTTCTCGTCGGTCAGAGCGACGACGATCTGACCCTTCCGGGCGGTCGCTTGTTTGCGGATGACAACGTAGTCGCCATCGGCGATCTGGTCTTCGATCATCGAGTCGCCGGAGACTTCCAGGGCGAACAGGTCGCGGTCCGAGGCGTCGAACATCTCGCCGAAATCGATCTGCTCGTTTTGCTCGACCGCTTCGTGCAGCACGCCGGCGGCGATTCGCCCGGCTAGGGGGAGCCCCCGCTCGCCCAGGGGTTCGGCCGCCAACTGGATCGCCCGAGACCGGTTTGCCTCGCGGGTGATCAGGCCCTTTTTCTCGAGGGCCTTGAGGTGGCAGACCACGCCGTTGGGGGAGCGAATCCGGAACTTGTCGCCGATCTCACGGACCGTGGGCCCGTAGCCCCGGTGGTGGATCAGCTCGCGGATGAAATCGTACACCTCTCGCTGGCGATCGGTCAGACGCTCTAGGGCTTCCATGAAACGTTCCCCTTTGTCCAAGTGGACGACCCACGAAACGGATAATCCTGAGATGGGCCGCGGAAACTCGAGGCTATGGACAATTGTACAATATACGGACGTACATGGTCAAGGGGGGCTAAGAAAGAATCGGCCGCCAGACGGGCCGGGATGAGGGCACCCGGTGCAGGAAGGTCAGTTTTTCAACGGGCTGTTCGTGAGGAGGGATTTCCCTTTGCCCTGGGCTTTGGTCTTGACTTTGAGTGTGCCTGAGTTGTCGTCAAGCTGGCACCAGTCGTCGTGACAGCGGAAGTAGAGGTCGCCATCGGCCGGGGCCTTAAAAGTGCCTTGGTTGCCCAGATTGAACGGTTTACCCAGCTTGAGGTCACTGCTCAGGACGACCGCTTCGAGGCGGCCGGCGCCCTTGGTGTCACCCTCGGGGACCCCGTCGGCGTCGACGGGCTGCGGTTTCCGGTCGGTCTTCCATTTGCCGGTGGCGGCGTACTCGTACTCGGTATCGGCCGTGACGCGGACTCCGCTGGGCTGCCAGCCCCGGTCGGCGCGGACGGTCGAGGTAACGATTCGGGCGGAGCCCTTCAGGGACGCGAAGCGTTTGGACCAGTCCCACGCGCACAGGTCGACGCGAAAGCCCTGGTCCATGTGGGCGAGGAAGAAGCGGTACTCGAACTCGATTTGCGGGGCCATTCGCCCGTAGACCTGTTGGAAGTTGACGTTTCGGCCCGTGAGCATCCCGAGCCCCAGCGGCCGGAACTGTTTTCCGTAGTTCGGGTTGTTGGCCAGCATGTGGCACAAGGCCCACCACCAGCAATAGTCTTTCCAATCGCCCGAGTGCTTGGTTTCGTTGATCAGTTCGGCCAGGGACCTTGGCGGCGAATTCTTCAGATAGGCGATGGTTTCTCGATGCGCGTTGACGGCCCGTTCGCCTCCTTTTTTCCAATACTGGCCCATTTCGGCCATGCCTTCGGCGTACCAGACGGGTCCCACGTCTCCGAAGGCCTGGCGGCAATAGGCATGGACCGATTCGTGCTGCGGGACGCCCTGTCGCGAGACGGCGTAGACGGTCGCCTTGACGAAACGCTGCCGCCCCATCGTTGCCGTTTGCGAGATGCAGATCCCGGCCTGATGTTGGAGCCGTTCGAGTGCGCGTTCAGGAAAGAGCTTCGCGTCCCAATTGGCCAGGTCCTTGACCACGTAGCACTCGATGATTCCCTGGGGCGGCCGTCCCCAATAGGTGGAGATCAGCGTGAGCATCGTCTCGAGGCGTTCGAGCAGCTCTTGTGCCTCCTTGGCCGGCAGATCGGTGTGGATAAGAAACCGCCGGGAGCGGAAATCTTGCGGCGCGGCGGCCGTCTTGGTTTCTTGTTTTGGCTCCGACGACTTCTTCCGAGGAGCCGCGTGCACCGTCGCGCAACACATCAAGAGGACCAGCACGACCAGGACGCCGATTCGTGCTGCTCGATGCGAAAGAATGCCGTGTTGAGTGTCGTTTTGCCTCATCCCGTTGCCAGTGTCGAGCATTATAGAGGACTCCTCGCGGGACAATCGTTCCGAGTCGATTTAGGCGCTGTCAAGGAATAACTTGCCGAATTTGTTCTGTAGGGAACGCCCTCCGTGGCGTTCCGCGGGCCGCGGATAATGGGCCAAACTCGCGGTTCACGGAACGCCACGGAGGGCGTTCCCTACAGTCACGGCGATGATCTCAATTCGGAAAGTTGTTCTTTAACGGATCCCTTAGGACGCGACGGAGCGCGTCCCTCCAGGATCAAATCGGCTGGCCGTTCCAGTGGACGAAGGCTTCCAGGGCGTAGTATTCGGGCAGACCAATTTGATTATACACGTCGGCCGTCCGGCGGTTGCGGTCTTCAGCCCGTTGCCAGAACTCCCGGGGGTCGTCCGGGCCAGGGAACAGGGCCGAGTCTTTTTGCGATTCGTGCCGGAAAATGGCCTGTTTCTTGACTTCCAGGTCTTTCGGGCTCAGGGGCACGGCCACCTCGATCACGTGGGGGGCCCATTCCTGCCAGGCTCCCCGGTAAAGGAGCACGTCGGGCAGGGAACCGCCGGACTGTTCGATTTGGGCCAGGGCAGCGAAGATGACCTGGGCACAGACACGGTGGGTGCCGTGCGGATCGGTCAGGTCGCCAGCCACGTAGAGCTGACCCGGCTGGACCTGCTCGATCAGTTCGCGCACCCGGCGGATGTCCTCTTCGGTCGGCGGCTTTTTGGCGACCGTGCCCGTCTGATAGAAGGGCAGCGACAGGAAGTGCAGGTTCTCTTCCGGGATGCCGCACACGCCGGCGGCCGATTTGGCCTCGCTCCAGCGGATGAGTTCCTTGATCTTCATGACCGCGTCGCTGTCCGGCTCGCCCGGCTTCTTGCGGTCGAGCACTTGCAGGACGTGCGTCTCCAGGTCGGGCGTCTTCTGTTCGTCGATGCCGAAGCGGCGGTTCAGCTCGGTCATCAGGTCGGCCAGTTGCCGCGCGTCGTGGTCGAACACGGCGATGTTGCCGCTGGTCATGTAGGCGACGTGGACGTCGTGCCGGTCCTCGACCAGCCGGATGAGCGTCCCGCCCATGCTGATGACGTCGTCGTCCGGGTGAGGGCTGAAGCAGAGCACGCGCTGCGGTTCGATGCCGGCCGGGTGGTATTCGATCGTCTCCATCAGCCGGCGGAAAACGCGATGGGCCACGCGAGAGGCCGGGCCGTGGTTCCGCACGAGTTGGTGCAGCCCATGCCGGCGGAAGTCGTCGGCGTCGAGCTTCAGCAGGGCCTTGCCCGTCTGCTCGCAGAGCCACAGCACGGCCCGCTTGGTCAGGGCGTCGTTCCACTCGACCGCGCCCAACAGCCAGGGGGTTGCCCGGCCGGTCAGCTCGTCGGCCGAGGCCGCGTCGAGCAGGAACGAGACGTCGGAGTGCTCACGGAGGAAACTGGCGGGAACCCGCTCGCTGACGGGATCCTCGACGGCCGCGCGGATGATCCGCGACTTGTGCTCGCCGAAAGCCAGCAGGAAGATCTTCCTGGCTTCGAGGATCGTGGCCACGCCCATCGACAGGGCCTGGCTGGGGACGTTTTCCAGGTGGAAGAAATCGCTGGCGGCGTCCTTGCGGGTGACCGGATCGAGCGTGACCACGCGGGTGCGGCTGGCGCGCATGGCGGGCGGTTCGTTGAATCCGATGTGGCCGTTGCGGCCGATGCCCAGGAGTTGGATGTCGATCCCGCCCGCCCGGCGAATGGCCTCTTCGTACCGCCGACAGTGTTCGTCGACCTCGTCGGGGCCGATCGTGCCGTCGGGGATGTGGATGTTCTCCGGCGGGATGTTGACGTGGTCGAAGAACGACTCGTACATCCAGCGGTGATAGCTCTGCAATTGGGCCGGTTCGAGGCCGTAGTACTCGTCCAGATTGAACGTGACCACGCTGGACAAATCGAGCCCTTCCTCGCGGTGCATGCGGATCAGTTCGCGGTAGACGCCCACGGGCGTCGAGCCGGTGGCCAGCCCGAGCACGGCCGAACGGCCGAACGCGTTCCGCTCGCGGATCGTGTTGGCGATCGTCTGGGCGACGTGCCGGGCCGCTTCGAGGTTCGATTCAAAGACGTAGCAGGGGATGTGGGTGGCGGGAACGGGGTTGGCGGTGGGTTTGGGTTTCATCTCTGTTCACGGGGTAGAATAGGACTCAAGACGTAGGCCGGGTCGTGACCCGGCAGTTCAATGGGTTGTGCCGGGTCACGACCCGGCCTACGAGGTGGTTGGTGTGGGATGATCTTTTCCTCATCGGGTGACGACCATGTTGTCGCGGTGGATGATCTCGTCGTAGGGATGGTGGCCCAGGGCGCCGGCGATCTGGTCGGTCCGGAGGCCCTTGATTCGGGCGATGTTGGCCGCGCTGTAGTTGGTTAGTCCGCGTGCGAATTCGACTCGGTCGGCGTCGCGCAGGGCGACGACGTCTCCCTTGTCGAACTGGCCGACGACGTTGACCACGCCGATCGGCAGAAGGCTTTTCCCGGCTTGTTCGACGGCCCGGCGGGCGCCGGCGTCGACGATCAGGTGCCCTCGGGGCTGAACGGTGAACCCAATCCATCGTTTTCGGGCGGCGACCGTCTGGCCCTGGGCGACCAGCAGCGTGCCGACGGGCTCGCCCGCCACGATGCGGGTCAGGACGTCGGGCGTCCGGCCGCCGGCGATGATGGCGTTTTCCCCGCCGCCGGTGACCAGTCGGGCGGCTTCGAGCTTGCTGGCCATCCCGCCCCGGCTCAGCTCGCCGCTCCGGTCGCGGACCAGCCCGAGCACCGTGTCGTCCAGCCGCGTGACCGTCGCGATCGGCTTGGCCCCGGGCGCGTGGGGTTCGCCGTCGAAGAGCCCTTCGACGTCGGAGAGCAGGACAAGCAGCGGCGCTCGGATCAGGTTGGTGACCATGGCGGCCAGCCGGTCGTTGTCGCCGAACGTGGTCTGAAGCTCGTCGACGCTGACGGTGTCGTTTTCATTGATGATCGGCAACGCGCCGAACTCGAGGAGCGTCAGGATCGTGTTTCGCGCGTTGAGGTATCGGGTCCGCTGATCGAGATCCTCGGCCGTCAGGAGGATTTGGGCGACGTGCCGGCCGTGAGGCCGCATCGCGCTCTCGTAGGCCTCGATCAGGGCGCTTTGCCCGATGGCGGCCACGGCCTGAAGCCGGGCCAGGTCGGTGGGCCGCCGGCTCATTTCGAGCCGCCCCATGCCGGCCCCGACCGCTCCAGAACTGACCAAAACCACCCGCCGGCCCATGCCCATCACCCGATGGATCTGCTCGGCCAACCGGCCGATTTGCCCCGGATCGAGCCGTCCGTCGGGCTGGGTCAGCACCCGGGTGCCCACCTTCACGACCATCGTGGTCGCACTGGTGGCAATCTCTTGACGCAACAAATCGGTCATGGTGAAAGCGACTCAGTCGTGGGACGTTAAGCCGAAGGGCACGGGTGGTGGGTTGAAGCGATGGGTGGCACTGGCGTCTCGCCAGTGGGCGTCTTGCCAGTGATGGAATCTTGGACACTGGCGAGACGCCAGTGCCACCCAAGGCAGTCAATGCGGCCGGCCGATCTACCCCGGGGCCACGAGCCACACCCTCGGAGGGCAGGAACCGGTCAACCCTTCAGCATACCCGCCTGGCCCCGCGACCGGAAGATGCTACGGATCGGCTAACCCTTGAACCAACATTTGTTGGGTGCCATGCTCCACGCTTGCGTGGGCATGTTTTCCCGGCATTTTCGAGGTCCCACATGCCCACGCAAGCGTGGAGCATGGCACCCGGTCCCCTCATAGGGCAGGCGGCCGGAAGTTGGTCCATACAGTTAGCCGGTTGTGAAAAAGGCCGTGGAGCCTACAATACGGGAGAGCAGGCGGCCCGTCGCGGCGTTCCGAGGGATCGTATGCCTGCTTCCCATGCCTCCCAGTCGCGAGTCGGCCGTAGGGATACGGTCGTTTCCACTCCCATGAGCGATATGCACGAAGAATGCGGCATCGCGGCTCTCTACCACCTGCCCAGCGAGACGGATAGCCCTCTGTGCCCCGAGGCGGGCGCCGACGCGATCTCTCGTCTGATGCCCCGGATGCTGCTGGATATCCAGAACCGGGGCCAACTGGCCGCCGGGATGACCACATACAACCCAATACGGAACCAGTTGATCGACACCCACAAAGAGGTGGGCACGGTCGCCGAGGTCTTCCGGACGAATCATCGGGCCAAGTTCGAGAGCCTGATGCGGGAGTACGCCGGCCGGGCCGCCATCGGGCACGTCCGCTATGCCACCTGCGGCCGGTCCGACCGGAGCTACGCCCAGCCCTTCGAGCGGCACCACATCCGCAAGCACAAGTGGTTCAGTTTCGCCTTCAACGGGCAGTTGGCCAATTTCGAGCATCTCCGCGACGACCTCCTGTCCGACGACGACAACTACCTGGCCCGGGACACGGACACCGAAATCATCATGCACGCCCTGTGCAAGGCCCTGTCGCACGACACCAGCCCGCCGCTGATCGACATCTGCCGCAAACTGGCCGAACAGTTCGACGGGGCCTACAGCCTCGTGTTTCTCGACGCCCTGGGCGACATGATCGTCGCCCGGGATCCGCTGGGCATCAAACCGCTGAGCTACGCGATCGAAGGGCCTCTGTTCGCCGCGGCCAGCGAGAGCGTCGCCCTGGTCAACCTGGGTTTCGCGCCGGAAAATATCCAGACGCTTCTGCCGGGCCAGGCGGTCACTATCTCGGACGGCGAGTTGGAGATCCAGCGGTTCGCCCCCAGCCCCCGGCAGGCGCACTGCTTCTTCGAATGGGTCTATTTCTCGAACGTGGCCAGCACGATGGACTCGCGGAGCGTCTATCTCGCCCGCAAGGCGTTGGGTGAGGAGTTGGCCCGGCTCGAAACGCTCACGCTGGACGAGGACACGATCATCGTGCCCGTGCCCGACACGAGCAAGGCGTCGGCCGACGCGATGGCCTACGCCCTGAAAGTGCCGAGCCTCGAAGGGCTCATCCGCAACCGCTACAGCGGCCGGACGTTCATCGAAGGGGGAGACACCCGGCGGCGCAAGGCCCAAACGAAGTACACCCCGCTGCCCCAGGTGCTCGAAGACAAGCGGGTGCTGCTGGTCGAAGACTCGATCGTCCGGTCGACCACGATGCGGGTGTTGATCGAGCGGATCCGCAAGCTGGGCGGGGCGCGGGAGATCCACGTCCGCGTGGCCTGCCCGCCGATCATTTCGCCCTGCTTCTACGGGATCGACATGTCGACGATCAAGGAGCTTTTCGCGCCCGCCTTCCTGCAAGGTCAGCCCTTGAATGCGCAAGTCGAAGCGGAGATGGCCCGGGAGATCGGGGCCGATTCGCTCCGCTACCTGCCCGTCGAATCGGTCGCCCGGGCGATCGGCCTGGACGCCGACCAACTCTGCCGCGCCTGCATCACGGGCGAGTATCCCACCCCCTGGGGCCAGAAGCTGGCCCAACGTGCCCACGAAAACTCCGCCAACGGCATCGACGGCCGCACCTACGAATCGGCCCGGCCGTGTGCGCGGAGTGAGAAGTAGGGTGGGGCACACTTGCCCCACCGCTGCAAACTACATCGGCACTCGTATCCTAATAATCAACGCGGCCGAAAGCCACGTCTGGCAAAGCTGTTTGCAGTCGTTTCAAAGCATCCGGCGAGATTTTCGTCCGGCGAATATCCACGCTGTTAAGCCCCGATAGCTCTCGCAAGTACGGAATCAGGTCGTCAACCTGTTCATCTGTCAGCGTGCCATGAGGTAAATAGATGATGTTAACGTACTCTAGTCCGGGCGGTCCCATTGTCGTAATACGTGTGCAAGCCACCGGCGCTTTCACTACGCGTGAAATGCCTTCCAGTGTCTTTTCCTCTGCCCGATACATAGGCAGATAAGACGCATACCAGCCGAGAAGCAGGGAAATCACGGCTACCGCTATAAGCAGGCCGCGAAGGCTGAATTGCCATCTGCGTCGGTCGGTAGAGGTGTGCATCGTCGAGACCCTGCCCGCCGGAATCCCGAACATAGTCTTCCGAAAAGTAGTGGTGGGGCAAGTGTGCCCCACCCTACGAAAAACTGATTTGGAGGGCCACGCTCCGAGTGTGGCCCTCCATGTGTAGGTTATACCGAGAACTCTCTTAACCGGCCGGTTGGGCGGCGGAGTTGGTTTCCCAGAGGCCGAAGGCGTTGTTTTCGGTGTCGAGGCAGATGACGAAGTAGCCCATGCCGGGCACGGGCGTCTTGGGCATGACGATCTTGCCGCCGAGCTTCTGGACCTTGGCGGCCGATTCGTCGACCGAGGGGACGTCGATGTAGTTGGTGATCATGTGCCCGGGCGCTTGGCGGGCCATCATGCCGCCACAGACCCCCTGCTCGCCCTTGTCGTTGGTTGTCC
>JAFGFF010000119.1 GCA_016931075.1 Pirellulales bacterium
AGCCCAGAGAAGACAAGCCCAGAGAAGACAAGCCCAGAGAAGACAAGCCCAGAGAAGACAAGCCCAGAGAAGACGTCTTCCGACACCTCGGCGGACTCGAAGGACCAGGCCCCAGACAAGGCGTCCTTGAAGGACGATTCCCCTAAGCCCGATGCCCCGAAGGAGGAGAAGCTCCAGGTGGGCGACCCGCTGGCCCCGGGCATCGTGGCCCTGCTTTCGGACGAAGTGGTCGGGGGGCTGAAACGCCGGCACATTCAAGACAGGTTCGCCCGATTCCAGGCCTACGCCGGCCAGAAGCTCAACAGCACGGCGGGCGCCTATTCGGGCAACGAAGTGACGGGCAATTGCCGACTGAAATGGTTCGACCGGCTGTTGCGCCACCCGCTCGTCGCGCCGGCCGAAGCCGAGCAGTTCACACGACTGCTGCATAAGCACTTGATCGGCGACCACCGAGGGCTGGACCAGGCCATGGCGCTGGCCGGGGAGAAGCTCGACTTGGGGACCGCTCCGCCTCGGGAATACGTCTCCGTCGAGACGCCGGAGGAGGCGTTGGGCGTCCTTCGCCAGGCCGTGACCGACGCCCAGGTTGGCTATGCGGCCGCCTTGGCCCCCTTGACCCAGAGCGAGGTGAATCGTCTTGCCCAAGGGCTCCACTCGTACCTTACCCGCAATGGCAACGTGGGCCACACGCTGGCGGACCGGAGTTCCGGCCGGTACATGTGCGACTTGCTTGAGAAACTCGACCGTGTGGCCATGCAGGGAGCGGCCCGGGCGCTGGTGCCGCTGACCGATCCAGCCCTGTTGGACCAACTGGCGGCGCTGCCTAAGGACAAGACGGTCGAGGTCGAGGGCGTGTCGGGCACGGTGGTGCGTCGGATCGAGACGCCCGCCGGCGACATTCTCATCGGCGGTCCCGAACAGAACACCTACCAACTGGACGCCATGCCTGGCGTGTGCGCCGTGGTGGACCTGGGCGGAGACGACATCTACTACGAGGGCACCTGCTCGGTCGAGCGGCCGGTCCTCGTGCTGATCGACATGGACGGCAACGACCAGTATCGCGGCACCAAGCCCGGCGTGCAGGGCTCGGCCGTGCTGGGTATCTCGATGTTGCTGGATCGCAAGGGCAACGACGTCTATCAGGGCAAGGACGTCGCCCAAGGGTCGTGCCTGGGCGGGGCCGGCATCCTGATCGACTACGCCGGCGACGATACCTACGTCGGCGTGCGGCGGATGCAGGGCCAGGCCATTGGAGGGCTCGGCCTGCTGATCGACCGCGGCGGAAACGACCGCTACCACGCGGCCATGTGGGCCCAGGGTTTTGCCGGACCGTTGGGCTTCGCCGTGTTGGAAGACACCGACGGGGCCGACCACTACTACGCCGGCGGACTCTATCCCGACTCGTATGAAGAAACGCCCGGCTACGAAGGCTGGTCGCAAGGCATCGGGGCCGGCATCCGGCAAGTGGCCAACGGCGGGATCGGCGTTATCCTGGACGGCGGCGGCGACGACATCTACGAATTCGACTACATCTCGCACGGCGGCGGCTACTGGCTCGGCATGGGCTTCGCCCGCGACTTCGGCGGGAACGACCAGCGGCTCGGCGCCACCCGCAAGGCCTTCGGCGGCGGCCCTCGCACGGAATCGCGGTTCCAGCGGTTCAGCAACGGATTCGGCTGCCACTACGCCCTGGGATTCCTGTTCGACGACGCGGGCGACGACGTCTACGGCGGCACGATCATGGGCGTTGGATTCGCCTGGGACGTGGCCGTCGGCGTCCTGTGCGATTTCGCCGGGAACGACCAGTACGTGGCCACCGGCGGCGGCACCCAAGGCAACGGCGCCCAGGCCGGCCTGGGGATTATCTACGACTACAACGGCGACGACGTCTACCGAGGCTACGGCCAGGGCAAGGCGTCCTCGAGCATCTCGTACCACGATTTGCCCTACTGCGGCGGCAATTTCAGTTTCGTGATCGACTACGGCGGAACCGACCAGTACGGATGCGGCGCACGAAACAACAGCTACCTTCAACGGTACAGTGAGGGCGGGTTCCTGATCGACCGCCCGAAGCAAGACGAAGTCCAGACGAAGAAGACGGCCGACCGCCGCACCACGGCGGACGCCGGCACCTGATCCACGGATCGCCTTGCCCACGGATAGGCATGGCCGGTCCACTACGGACTCCCGCGAGGCCAAAGTTCGGGCGCCTTGGCTACGCGGAGGTCAACGAAAAGAGCGTTCCCCGACATTCAAGGAGGGATATTCCATGCGTCGCTCTGGTGCGATTCTCGCGTTGTGTTTCATGCTGGGAGCGTTGAGCGCGGCCTGGATCACCGACGGGCCGGGCACGGCCCAGGCCGAAACGGTTCCGCCGGGAGACGACGGGCCTGTCCTGCTGGACTTCAATGCACCCCTGCTGAACGCGCCGTTGCTGAGCGACCGGCGAAGCGCCCCGTCGGAAGATTCCGCCGCGAAACGCCCGCCCGCCTCGACCGACGCGAAGAAGAGCAACCCGCCGGCCGACGAACCGGGGCTCCCGTCGCTCGACGGACCGGCCCAGAGCCAGCCGTCGGCTGTAGAGAAGACGGAGTTGCCCGAGAAGCAAGAGAAGGCCGACGACTCGGCGCCGTCGACGTCCTCGAACGAAGGGAAGGGAATCAAGGGCGACGAGATTCGTGCGGACGAGGAGGTTGACGAGGTCGATGAAATACCGGCTCCGGCCGCGAAACCCAAGGACGAGCCCCTGCCGCCGCTTTCCGAGGCGATGAAGTCGCTGCGCGGCTCGGTCCGGCAGACGGTGACCAACTATGCCCGACAGCCGCTAAGCACGCGGGAAAACACGCCGGCCAACATCCTGCACGCCTGCATGGCGTTCGGATGCGACACCCAAGTCTACCACTCGGGCACGACCGGCGGCCGGCTCAACGGCATCACGTGTCTGTGCTGGAACTACCCATGCGCGGGCTATTCCATCCTGCGGACGGTCGACGACCAGATCGTCCCCCGCGTGGGATACCCCTTCCAGGATCAGCCGGGCGAGTTCCTGGCCGTGTTGGCCCTGTCGCGCGTGCCGGAGGACTACCCGATCAGCATCGGAGAAAAGAAGAAGGGGACCGTCGAGGACCTGGTCGAGTACGAGAAACGAAACTGCCGCGAAGGGGCCGACCTGTCCTACACGCTGATCGGCCTGGCACGATACTGCCCGCTCGACGCGACCTGGGAAAACGACCAGGGCCAGAAGTGGTCGATCGCCCGGATGGTCCAACAGGAGCTGGACCGCAGCGGCGACGACGCGCCCGAAGGAGGCCTGCCTCGCCTGCTGGCCCTGAGCTACGTGGTCGATCGCTACCAGCGGATGGGCCAATCGCTCAAGGGTCCGCTGGCCCGGGCGGTAAAGTACCTCAACAAGTTTCAAGACTATGCTTGGGAACTGCAGAACGACGACGGCTCGTGGCACCCGGCCTTTTTCAAGTACCGGGGCAAGGGCGGTTCGGCCGTGGATCAGCTCCGCTCGACGGGCCAGATCGTCCGCTGGCTCGTTCTGGCCGTGCCCGACCACCAACTGCAGGACGCCCGGCTGGTCAAAGCGATCGGCCGCCTGGTCCAGTTGCTCAATTCGAACAACCGCCGGGGCCTGAGCCTTTCGGCCTCCAGTGCCCGCGAAGTGGCCGCCCGGCTGGACGCCGTCCACGCCCTGATGCTCTACGACATGCGACTATTCCAGCCCTACGATCAGGCCGAGGCCCAAACGCCCGAGACGCAGAAGCAACCGGCCGTGTCGTCGGGGACGGGGGATGAGGGCCGAGGGACGAGCGGACGCCGGGCCTAGCAGTCTCTTGAAAAGAGAACAGGGTGCCATGCTCCACGCTTGCGTGGGCATGTGGTATCCAGAAATACTCGCGAAAACATGCCCACGCAAGCGTGGTGCATGGCACCTGATCGTTGGCTCCGTAATGGTCGATTCGTCCCCATTAGCGGAGATTAGCGGGAATTAGCGTTCCCTTTCTTTTCACGTCTTTCACCGCCGTGAAAGAGCCTGCTCGATCTCGCGGCGGACGGTGGTGTCTGGTTCAACTTGAACGCGTTCATGTAAAGCGTCCCGCGCGGCATCGGTTTCATAGCGTCCCAACGCCCAGGCACAGGCGGCGCGGAGCGTGGGGTCGGGATCGGACAGACAGGCGATCAAGGGTCCAA
>JAFGFF010000120.1 GCA_016931075.1 Pirellulales bacterium
GTAACCGGCGTCGCGGATGGTGAGAAAATGCCGTGGATTGGCCGGGTCGGGCTCGAACGTCTTGCGCAACCGGCGGATGAACTGGTCGGGTGCCCGGGTGGCCATGGTGCCGTGGACCTCCCAGACCTTTTCCAACAATTCAAACCGCGAGATCACCCGGCCGGCGTTCTCGATGAAGTAACGCAGCAGCTTCATCTCCAATTGGGTCATCCGCACCGGCTGGCCGCGGACGGTGACCTGGAACGTCTCGAAGTCGATCGTCGCGTCGGCGAACGCGAACGATGTGATCGGCGGTCGAGCCTTCTCGTCCGGCGCGGTCCGCCTGCTGTGCAAGCGGAGCAGGTTCTTAATCCGGCTGAGGAACTCGTCCAGGTCGAACGGTTTCATCATGTACTGATCAGCGCCGACGTTGAATCCCCGGGCACGGTCCTCGGCTAACGTCCGAGCGCTGAGGATTAGGATGGGCATGTTGCGACCGGCTTCGCGCAACGACTCACAAACCGCGTAGCCGCTCATGCCGGGTAGCATCAGGTCAAGAATTACCAGGTCGACTTCAGGATTCTTCTCGACGAATCGTAGGGCCGAGGGGCCGTCACCGACAGCCGTGACCCGATAGCCCTCGGCCTCGAGGTTGTACTTGATCCCGGTGGCCAGGTGTGTTTCGTCTTCAACGATGAGAATGTGCTTCTTCGAGTTCATGAGGAAGGCGCCTCCTCGGCGTGGCCGATCGGAAGTTGAACCTCAAAAACCGTGCCGGGGCCCACGTCCGCGTCGTGGACGGAGATCCGCCCTCGCATCCGGCGGACGAGGATCCGGACGATGTAGAGCCCCAAACCGGTGCCCGGCCTGTCGCGCTCGAGTTCAACCCCGAGCCGGACGAACCGGCCAAAGATTTTACGGCGCAGCTTCGGCGGGATGCCCCGGCCGTTGTCGCTCACCCGGACCAGGGCCCGATCGTCCGGGCCGGGATAGAGAGTGACGACGACCTGAGGCGGTTCGCCGGCGTACTTGACCGCGTTGTCGATCAGATTGCGGAAGATCAGGTCCAGATCCACCCGACGTGCCCGAACGACGCACGGCTCGATTTCCAGACACACCGTCTCGGCCGGCACGCGATAGCGCAGGCAGATGGTCTCGGCGCAGTCGCGCAGCACGGGCCCCAGCGCGACCAACTCGGGCGGGGCTTCCTTGAGCCGCGTGTCGAGCCGGCCGGCGTCGAGAATCTGGTCGGTCAACCGGTCGAGCCGCTGAAGGTCTTCGAGCATCGACTGGTGGAATTCGGCCTGCTCCTCCTGGCTGACCTGGCACCGGCCGAGCGTCTGGAGGTAGAGCTTCATCGATGCGATGGGCGACTTCAACTCGTGGGTCACGCTGTCGATGAAGTTGGACTGCCGCCGGTTCAAGTTGATCGCCCGGACGGAGAGGCCCAGGTAGAGCGACACGCCGACCAGCAGCAGAACATAAACGACCGAACCGATCGACAAGAGGGCCCAATAGAACCCGGCCCATTTCTCGCTCTGGAGCGCCCCGAAGACGGCCAGCAGCACCCAGCCGATAATCAGCAGGACGAGGAGCACAATCATCACCACGCCGAGCGTGATGGGGAACCTGCGGGTGAACATGGCGTCGGGATTTCCTGCCTGTCCTTCGGAACACTACCTTCCAAGATACCGCAATCGGTCCGAGGGTTCGAGACCAGCCGGAAGGGTGAATTCGGCCGTTTTCCCCGCAGACGGGTGATACGTTTTCCTCATCCTACTGGGCATTTTTTACCTTGGCGCTCTGTTCGGACATGTCCCAGCCGGACTATTACCGACCTATTACACAACTAAGACGTACTGGCACTGCCATTCGGATCGAAGTTCTCTATACTTACGACAGAAACAGTGAAGAGGTCCTGGCGGTGATGCAAACCGGATCTCTCGGTTCGAGCATCGCCGGCACGGGGAAACGCTTCCCCACGGGTCGCACGCCGCGGCCCGCCCGACGATCCATACCGGGCTTTCCAGGCTACCCTTGTACGCTGACAGTACGCCCGGGCATTCTGCCCAACGGGTTTGGAGTTTATGACACGGTTGTCAGGAGTGATTTCAACATGATTCGTGCCGCTGGCGAGTTAACCATCCTTTCCGATTCGGCAATTCAAGCAGCCTCGCAGGACGCCGTCCATCCGCTCGGCTCCAAGGCGAGGGTTCTTTTGACCGGCGTCTTCGGGCCTTACGCCCAAGACGATAAATACGGCTCGCGCAAGCTCAACCCGATGGAGCTTTACCATAATCAAGTTACCCGAACCCAAGGGCCCTTCTCGCTGCGGATGTTCCATCGCAGTTGGGGCCTCATGCTGATCCAGGCCAACATTGAAGCCCCCTGCACGGTTCTCGATTTCCCCGTCCTGGACCGGTTCGTCGAGGAACTGCGGACGCACGAGTACGACATCATCGGCATCACGGGCATCATCCCGAACGTGCTGAAAGTCAAAAAGATGTGCGAGCTGATCCGCCGCTATCAGCCCAACGCTACGATCGTCGTCGGCGGCCACGTGGCCAACATCCCCGACCTGGCCGAACAGGTCGACGCCGATCATTGTGTTCGTGGCGACGGCGTTCGCTGGATGCGACGCTTCCTGGGCGAGGACGAGAACCGGCCGATTCGCCACCCGCTGATCAAGTCGGGCCTCGGCACGCGAAACGTCGGCATGACGGTCCGCGACGAGCCGGGCGACGTCGCCGCCACCGTCATTCCCTCGGTCGGCTGCCCGTTGGGATGCAACTTCTGCTCCACCTCGGCCATGTTCGGCGGCAAGGGCAAGTTCATCAACTTCTTCGAGTCGGGCGACGAACTGTTCCACGTCATGTGCCAGCTCGAAGAGGAAATGAAGGTCCAGTCCTTCTTCATGATGGACGAAAACTTCCTCCTGCACAAAAAACGGGCCCTGCGGCTCTTGGAACTCATGCAAGAGCACGACAAGGCCTGGTCCCTCTATGTCTTCAGCTCGGCCAACGTCCTGAAAACCTACACGACCGATCAGTTGCTCGGCCTGGGCATCTCCTGGGTCTGGATGGGGCTGGAAGGCGAAGACAGCCAATACAAAAAGCTCCACGGCATCGACGTCCGCACCCAAATCAAGGAACTCCAGTCGCACGGCATCCGGATCCTCGGCTCCTCGATCGTCGGGCTGGAAAACCACACGCCCGAGAACATCGACGCGGCCATCGACTACGCCGTGGCCTACGACACCGACTTCCACCAGTTCATGCTCTACACGCCGATCCCCGGCACGCCTCTGCACGCCGAGTTGTCGGCCCAGGGGCGGTTGAAAGATCCGAGCACGTTCAGCCCGGCCGACATCCACGGCCAGTTGATATTCAACTATCGCCACTCGCACATTCGCGACGGCCAGGAAGGCGAATACATGCTCCGGGCGTTCAACCGCGACTTCGAGCAAAACGGCCCGAGCACCATCCGGATCGTCCGGACCACGCTGGCCGGCTGGATGAAGCATAAGAACCACCCCGACCCCCGCATCCGCCGCCGCATCCGCTGGGAAGCCCGAGAGCTAGCCACGACCTTCTCGGCCCTGGTCGGCGCGGCCGCCCGCTACTATCGCCATCACGCCGCGCTTGGCCCCAAGATGCGGGCCCTGCTGAAGCAACTCCACCGCGAGTTTGGCTGGAAGTCCCGCCTGTTCTCCTCGCTGGGCGGAAGGTACGTCCTGCGAAAAATCCGCCAGGAAGAGCGTCGCCTCGCGGCCGGCTGGACCTACGAGCCGCCGACCTTCTACGAGCGCAACGCCGCGTGCACCGACAACCCGGCCGCCGCCTTGTGCCGCTATGCCACCCCGTTGCCCCCGACCGCCCCCACACCAGCCCCCGCCTCCCGGCGAATCCACGCCGACGAGCCGGTCCTGGTGTAAGCCGGAATCAGGTCGGCTGAACCTTATTCGATTCCCAATCGTCCTCCCGTAAGGCCACGCTCCATTTTGGTCGAGGGGAGTTTAAACCCTTCCCGGCTCCCTACTGGCCCGGGCCGGGCAGCCCCCTTTCCCATCCTGACCGGATGGCCTTCACCCGCCCCCGAATCGCGGGTATAGTAAACCAAGTGGTCCACCTGGCCCCGCCCGGGCATAAACCTCGACTCGGTCGAGCACCCCGCCCGCGATGTCCCAGGTCCGACCCCATCCCCACCCCACGGGGCGTGGCGCAGTCTGGCTAGCGCGCCTGCTTTGGGAGCAGGAAGTCGGAGGTTCAAATCCTCTCGCCCCGACTCAATTGGACAGAAAGCCGTTCGGCAAGAATGTCGAACGGCTTTCTCCATATAGGGCAAAGACTTACGTCAACGAGA
>JAFGFF010000121.1 GCA_016931075.1 Pirellulales bacterium
GGTGCTGAAGGATTTCTCCAAGAAGTCCCGCGAGGACCGGTTCGTCCGATACGTCAACCGCTGGGACCTCCGCAAGGCAGATCCTTCGGCCGAGCTGTCGCCGCCCAAAAAGCCGATCATCTTCTGGCTCGAAAAAACGATCCCCTACAAGTTCCGCAAGCCGATCCGCGACGGCATTCTCGAATGGAACAAGGCGTTCGAGCAGGCCGGGTTCGCCGACGTCATCGAAGTCCGCCAGCAGCCCGACGACGCCACGTGGGACCCCGAGGACATCAACTACAACACGATCCGCTGGATCACCTGCGACATGACGTTCGCCTCGGCGCCCAGCCGGGTCAACCCGACCACCGGGCAGATCCTCGACGCCGACGTCATCTACGACGCCGGATTCGCCGACGTGTGGAAGGCGCGATATCGGCTGCATCAGCCGAGCGAGCTTCGGGCGATGTTCGGCGCGACGCTCAACACGCGCGACGTGGACCATGACGGCCGGTTCGGCTACGAGAACCTGGCCGCCGGCCTGGGCCACGAACTGGCCTTGGGCCACGCCGTCTTGGCCGCCCGGTCGCCGAAGATCTCCGAAGCGGAAGCCGAGAAGATTACCATGCAGGGCATCAAGTCGATCGCCACGCACGAAGTCGGCCACACGCTGGGCCTGCGCCACAACTTCAAGGCGAGCACCTTCTACTCGCTCGACGAGATGCACGACACGGCGAAAACCGCCAAGACCGGCCTGGCCAGCTCCATCATGGACTACATGCCGATCAATCTGGCCAAGCCCGGCCAGAAACAGGGCGACTATTTCAGCCAAACGATCGGACCCTACGACTACTGGGTCATTGAATACGGCTACAAGACGCTGCCCGGCTCGGGCGAGGCCGAGCTGCCGGCGCTGCGCAAGATCGCTGGCCGCTGCGCCGAGCCCCAGTTCGACTTCGCCGACGACGGCGACACCCGCGAAATCGATCCCGACCCGCTGACCAACCGTTTTGACATGGGCAAGGACCCGCTGGCCTACGCGAAGCGACAGGCCGAACTGATCGCCAGCCTGTGGGACGGGCTGGCCGAGCGGATGACCGACGAGGGCGAAGGCTACCAACGGGCACGCTGGGCCTTCGAGCGGTTGCTGTTCGGCCATCACCGATCGATGCAGTACGCCGGGCGTTTCATCGGCGGGCTCTACATCCACCGCGACCACAAAGGCGATCCCGGAGCCCGGCCGCCCGTCGAAGTGGTCGAGGCCAAGAAGCAGCGCGAGGCCCTGGCCCTGCTCAACGCCGAGGTCTTCGGACCGAAGGCCTACCGGTTCCCGCCCGAGCTGCTCAACCGCCTTGGCGCGTCGAAGTGGTATCACTGGGGCACGGAGATTCCCGACCGGTCCGACTACCCGATCCACGAAAAGATTCTCGACTGGCAGAAGGAACACCTCGCCCAGGTCCTCTCGTCGCTCACGCTCCAGCGTCTGATCGACTCCGAGGCCAAGGTGCCCGCCAGCCAGGACGCCTTCACGGCCGCCGAGCTGTTCGAGGGCCTGACCGGCGCGATCTTCGCCGAGATCCACAAGCCGCCCCAGGGCAAGTTCACCAACCGCAAGCCGGCCGTGTCGTCGGTGCGACGCGCGCTGCAGACCGAGTACGTCGACCGCCTGGGCAACATGGCGATGGGCCGCACCCACGCCCCGGACGATTGCCGCGCTCTGGCCGCCGAAGAACTCTTCCGCGTCCGCGCTTGGGCCAAAGAAGCCCTCCGCCCAAAGACCAATCTGGACCGCTACACCCGGGCCCACCTTCGCGAACTCTTCCGCAAGATCGAGCGTATCCGCACCGCGCGGCTCGAAATGACCCGCCCCTAACCGGCCGCGCGCAATGCTCTCCCCTCTCCCTTTGGGAGAGGGGCCGGGGGTGAGGGTGCGTGGGGCAGTAGCAGGTGGCTAGTGATCCGTGATTAGGGAGAAAACCGGAGGGCCCACTCCTTGGGTAGCTCTACAATCTCCCAAAACCCTTGATCCCCTTCTCTTTCTCGATTCGCACCATGGTTTTCCTGGCCTTCTGCACTTCCTCGGTTGGATGGTTGTCCAGAGGGCTCAGATTGTACGCTTGAACGACCTTAAATGCCGCAAAATACTCCTTGTCGTTCAGCAGTGTAGCAACCCCCTTCATGCCCTTGATATACTCCGCCCGATGGACCTTCTCGGCCTCGGTGGCTTCTTTCTCCGTCTTTCGTATCGTGAATTTGTAGCCCGGATCGTAGTCCTTCGGCGCCTTCGGGTTCCACTTCTCCAGCCGGTCGATCGCCTTGGCATAGACTTTAGGTTTTTTCATCACCGCAGAGTTTATTTCACCGCCGTATTGCGCGCACATGGCGCCGATCGCCAGGAAAGGATTGTCTCCACCCTGGCCCCTGGGAGGAAAGCACACTTTGTCAAACGAGGCTCGGAGTTGCCCCGCATAAAACAGAAATGCACTGTCTTCCAGACGTCCCTCACCATAAGCCACGAGAGCTGCGACGATCAACGCGAACGACGAGCACTCCTCCGGCTTCTCGAGAACTTCCTCCAGTGCCTTGCTGGACACCGACTTGTCAAGGAGTCGGTCAACGAGGGCTTTCTTTCCGTCACCTTTCCCCAACTTCCCGCGGGACGCCGTTTCGTCCCGAGGGTCGACAGCAGGATCTGGTTCATCAGGCCCCGGTGAACAACTCGTTAGGCAGCATACACACAATACACCAACAGCCAATGCTCGCATCTTCATGATTCAACCCCAATCGCATGAGAAGTAGTTGAGTGGAATAATTCTCCTCGCACTGTTTGGCGGTTTCCGGCAGTATAGCTATTCGCGCCGTCTCGTACAATCGGACAGCCACCCCCCACCCACTCTGGGAGAGCGTTTGCCATGACCGGCTTGGGCATTTACAATCCGGCTATTGCCGGTGCGTGAATTCTGTCTGCTGCTTTCCCTCCAGCTCCATAAGGAACCCAGGATGTTGCGTCCGATCGCATTGGCAATTATGAGTGTTGTTCTGACCGTCCCCGCCCCGCTGACCGCCGCGCCGGCGAAGGGCCCGGCCAAGCTGACCGAGGCGCAAGCCCAACGGGAAAAACGACTCGAATGGTTTCACGAGGCCAAGTTCGGGCTGTTCATCAACTGGGGGCTCTATTCGGTCCCGGCCGGCGAGTGGAAAGGGAAGCAGATCCCGTGGATCGGCGAGTGGATCATGTACTCGGCCAAAATCCCGGTCAAAGAATACGAACAGCTCGCCGGGCAGTTCCACCCGACGCGGTTCGACGCCGAGGAGTGGGTCCGGCTTGCCAAAGATTCGGGCATGAAGTATCTCGTCTTCGACTGCAAGCACCACGATGGCTTCGCCATGTATCGCTCGAAGGTCAGCAAATATAACGTCCACGACGCCACGCCGTGGAAGCGCGACCCGATGAAGGAACTGGCCGAGGCGTGCAAGAAGCACGACATCAAGCTCTGCTTCTACTACTCCCAGGCGACCGACTGGCATGAGCCCAACGGCGCGGGCAATAACTGGGACTTTCCGCCGAACGAGGAGAAGGACTTTGACCAGTATCTGCGCGACAAGTCACTGCCCCAGGTCGAGGAGCTGCTTCGCAACTACGGGCCGATCGGGCTGATCTGGTTCGACGTCCCCCGGCTGATGAATGCCGAGCGATGCAAGCGGTTCACCGACCTGGTCCGGTCGATCCAGCCCAATACGCTGGTCAACAGCCGCCTGGGCCAGGGTTCCGACTTCGACTATCAGTCGATGGGCGACAACGAGATCCCGCACACGGTCCGGCCCGGGGCGTGGGAAACGGCCGCCACGATCAACGACACGTGGGGATACAAGAAGAACGACCATCATTGGAAATCGCCGGCCGACATCACATTCAAGCTGGTCAACATCACGAGCAAGGGCGGCAATTACCTGCTGAACGTTGGCCCCGACGCCGACGGCGTCATCCCGCGGCCCAGCCAGGACATCCTCCGCCGCGTGGGCCGATGGCTGGCCGTCCACGGCGAGGCCGTCTACGGCGCTGGCCCCACGCCCTTTGGCCCCGAGCTAGGCAGCCCCATCCCCGGCAAGAAAGACCGCCGCGGCCGCCCGGCCTTCGCGATCAAGAAGGACTGGCGCGCGACCACCAAGCCGGGCAAGCTCTACCTGCACCTGTTCACCTGGCCCCAGGACACGTTCGAGCTCGACGGCCTCAAGCAGCAGGTCGCCCGGGCGTATTGGCTGTCCGACCCCGACCGCAAACCGGTCACGTTCACCCAGTCCGGTCAGAAGCTGACGATCCAATTGCCCGAGAAGCCGTTGGATGAGATCGCCTCGGTCCTGTGCCTGGAATTAGAACCCGAGGCGAAGGGCAATTGATCGATTCAAGGTTGAAGTAAGGGTGCCATGCCCACGCTTGCGTGGGCATGTTTTCCAAGCTGTCACCACCTCCGCATGTCCACGCAAGCGTGGACATGGCACCCGTGTTGGGCGCGCGACCCGCCCTCACCCGGCGGCTGCGCCGCCACCCTCTCCCAATGGGAGAGGGGAAGGAGAATCGTCGTCGGCATCGCTAGGCCGGAGGACTTCGTCGAGGCGGGAGCGGACGTCCTCGCAGAGTTCATGCAGGGCGGCGGCGTCTTCTTCCTCGGTGGGACTGGACGAGGCGGACGTGGCGTCGTCGTGGCGGATGGGCAGGCATCGCTCGCCGTCGTGATAGAAGGCCTTGCCCTTGCCGGCGTTCTTCGCCGCATAAAGGGCCTTGTCGGCTCGGCGGATGAGCGACGCGCCGTCTTCGTTCTTTTCGATTCGGGCGGCGCCGATGCTGACCGAGGTCCGGACGATCGTTCCGTCCAGCGCGTAGCGGATCGTGGCCACCGCGTCGAGGATCTTGCCCGCCTTGCGACACACCCGCTCCAAGTCGGGCTCGCCCAGGATCGCGGCGAACTCGTCGCCCCCGATCCGCGCGGCCAGGTCGGTCGGGCCGAGCTGGTCGTCGATCGTCGCGGACAGGGTCTGCAGCAACTCGTCGCCCGCCAGGTGGCCGTGGTTGTCGTTCAGCGGCTTGAAGTCGTCCAGGTCGATCATCAGCAGGGCGAATCCGACGCCGTTACGCTGCCAGGCGGCCAACCGTTGGGCCAGCTCGTCGTCGAACGCGCGGCGGTTGGCCAGCCGAGTGAGCGGATCGGTCCGCGCTTCGGTCACATGGACGGCGATCTGCTCGGACTGTTGTCGGATCTTCCCTTCCACGCGGGTGAGCCGACCTTGAAGCTGCCGGTTGGCGTCGACGATCTGCCCTACCCGTTCGAGCACGTAGCTGGCCATCGCGCTGGGGTGTTGATTCTTCAACGACGACAGATCCTTGGTCATCTGTTCGATGCGGACCTGGTGCTGGCCGACGTCGCTCGAGACGTTGTTGATCAGCCGGAGCAACCGCTGGGCGAAGCTTTGGAGCTGGTCCAGTCCCAGCGGCTCGGGCGCGACGCCGGTTTTCTTGGACGCGACCTTGGTCGGCTTGGACGAGGCCGGTTTATAGGCAACGTGACGTCGCTGCGCCGTCTGGCCGACGATATAGCCGATGGCCAACTGGATCACGCCCAGCACCACGCCGATGATGAAGATCGTCCAGGAGAACTCGATCACGATGTGTCCTTGCCCGGCTTTTCAAAATATCCATGCGATACGAGTGGGCCGTCTAACGATCAATGTCAGGCAGAGTAAAGGCCAATCTCGTAGGCCGGGTCGTGACCCGGCGATTCCAGCCTTGCCGGGTCACGACCCAGCCTACAGGTTCACCTGACATTGATTGTTGACAGACCACGAGGGACGACCGCCCACCCTCCCGGGGGAGGAAAGAGGCTCGCGGGCGGTTCAGACAAAAGATAGCTCACCCCCGGGGCAGAGATTGGAGGAGTGTTCCGGCTGCGAGGGAAGGCGGAAATACGTCCAGTCCCCACCCTCGCGGGGGCTGCATGAATGAAACTCCGTCCACTATTGGGTGCTACCCACCAAGTAAGGCGCCGCGCATAAATAAGTTGATTGTTTTTGACCTGTAGGAGGCGACTCCTGTCGCCGAAGGGGACCTGAATGGCAGGCATTCGGCGACAGGAGTCGCCTCCTACAAACACAAAAAATCCTCA
>JAFGFF010000122.1 GCA_016931075.1 Pirellulales bacterium
AGGGCGGCGGCGACGTGGTCGAGCGGGAGCTGGGCCAGCTCGCAGCAGAGGATGACGTTGCCCGAGGGATCGCGGATTACCGTTGGATCGATACCCCCTTCGGACTGGTACGACTCAGCCAGTGTCAGGGCGGCCGATTCGGGACAGGCCAGGACGAACCGGCGGGTGCCGCCATGGATGGGCAGGCGTGGAGTGGCCAGTTCGATGCTCGAGGCGATGAGCGTGGGTGAGTCGTCTTCGGTGGGCACGGGGCGCTCGGGGCCAGCGATCCATCGGGCGACGTCTAGTTCCCGCATGGACTGGGCTACGATAGTTCGGGCAGCGCGGCGGAGCCTTTCGAGGAAAGGACCGTCCAAGCCGGGACCCTCGTGGGCGTAGGGGAACAGCCCCCCGTGCGAGTCGAGCACGTCGACGTGGAACTGCCGGTCGAGCTGGCCAACCAGGGTCGGAATCTGCTGATGGATCTGCTCGGCCAGTGCCCGATGAAGGTCTTCCCAGACGGGGGGAAGAGGTTGAGCGCCGATGGGCAGCGCGTCCCAGCAGGTGGGTGTGTCGAACTGCCGGGCCAATCCGGCCAGTTGGCTCTCCAGGTCGCGAAGCTGGTCGGTCACTTTGGCCAAACGGCTGCGAACCGACCGTAACAGCGTCTGGGTGCCGTCCAACGCGAGTTGATCCAACCGGAGCCGGAAGTAGTCCTCGGCCTGTTGCAGGGCGTCGACTGCCTGTTTGCGACGTCCTTTTCCGCGTCGCGTCGATTCGACGGGCGTTCCGGCGGCCAGGGCCCTTTCCGTCTGCGAGATGGCCGCCTGGACGTGTTCGTGCATCACGCCAAGTCGCGATTCAAGCTGCCGTAGCCGTTCGGCCAGCCAGCCGGCCGCCTCCAGGGCACTGTCCAGCCGCCGGTCGGCCGTTTCGACTAGCTCGACGATCCAGCGGCAGATCGCCTGGCCCTGCTTGGACGCCATCTGGCCGATGTGTTCATCCAGGGATTCCCGCGAGAGTTGCGGGAAATCCTCGGTCAGGCGGGATGTCGGGTCGGCCGGTTCCAGGACGTTGCGGACGGCTTCCAGCAAAATGCCGTAGGGAATGCCGGTCTCGCCTTCGGGCCGTGACTTCAACAGGTGGCTTTCCAGACCACGACGGAATCGAGCGGCGACGTCCTTGCCCAGGTCGTTCTCGATGATCCGGTTGACCTCGCCGGCCAGTTGGCCGACGTCCAGTTGCAGGTCGGGCACGTCGTCCAGATCGGCGGGCGAGATGGGCATGCCGCTTCCGGTCGAGCGAGGTTGCTGAGCAGAACGGCCTCGCCAGCGGGCCAGCACCGATCGGACGAGTGTTTCAGCCGCCAACGCGGGCAGGCCGTTGCTCGTGGCGCCCATCTGACACAAGGCCAGCGTTCGTAGAGAAATCGCGGGCTGTTCGTCGCTCTGTTCCTTCCGAGCCGCTTCGAAAAACGCGCCGGCGGGCGTGACGACGTTGACACATAGGTATTCGGCCAGATCGGCCGTTGCGGCATCGAATCGGGTCTCGTCCAGGTCGTCGCCCAGATGGACCAGGTACGTCTGATCCAGCGGGCTGGGCCCGCCACCTGGATGGGCCGCATCGTGGTACAACTCGCTCAAACTGGCGCACGTGTTGGCCATCGCCAGCATCTTGGCATGAGGCACGCGAGGCGTCGAATGGGTCAACACGCCGACGATCCGTGCGTCGGGCAGATCCATCTCGTCGAGCACCTCGCGGACAAGATGGGCCATGTCCAGGGCCATGCCTCCGCCGGCGCCGCCGCAAACCGACGCAACCAGGTAAACCCGCAGGCCATCCGGTTCGAGCACCATCCTCGCCACGCGGCCCGACTCGACAAGGGCTTCCGGTTGGAGGACCTGGGTGATGGCTGTCTTGATCTGCTCGCGCAACTGCCGGGTGTTGTCGACCAGGGCCAGGCGGCCCAGGGGACGGATGCCTTCGGTTTGTAGTGATCTCGGGATGTTGAACAACCATCGCCGGCTGAGCCAGCGGAGCAGTTCGGTCGAATCGCTTCGGTAGTCTTGCGACCGTCGCAACGGAGTGACGATCGTGTCGTTGGGATCGAGCCGGACCGGGCCGTCGGGCCGGATGGCCGCCGAAACGGCTTTCGAGTCGGTCTCGACCAACAGGCATCGAACGGCTGGCAGGGCTGAAGCGTCGCCGAACCGGTCGCCCAACCGATGGCGGATGTGTCCCAGTGTGCGAAGGGCCGTACCGCCGATGCCCAAAAAGAGCGTCGGTCGCAATCGGGCGTCGTCGGTTGATACATTCAGCGGTGGCAGGTCGACCGGGGCTGGGGCTTTTTCCTCGGACAAGGTCGTCAGGGATTTGACCCACTGCTCGGCCGCGCGGGGCGTGGCGTTTGTGCCCTCGTCTACTTCGTCTTCTTCCTCCAGGGCATCCAGGGCCAGGGTCCGCGAGTCGGTCGATCGCGCCCGACGCAGGGGGCCTTTCGAGGCCGTGTCCTGGGCAGGACCGCGCAACGAGGCCGTGTCGGCCGCCAGGATGTCCTGGGCACCGGCGGCCAGGGCGCCCGTACTGTCGGAGGCGTCGGCCGACCCGGGCCGGACCAGACTCTCAATCATCAAGCGACAGCTCTCGAACCGTTCGCCGGGGGCCTTGGCTAACGCTCGGGCGATCGTTGGACGGTCGGCGGGCGGGAGCACGCTCAGGCGTGGGCTGGTGTTGAGATGCTGCGAGGCCAGTTGCGACGGGGTTCGGCCCGGGAAGGGGAACACGCCGGTCAGCAACTCCTGGTAGACGATCGCCAGGGCGTATTGATCGCTGTGGCGGGAAGGTTTGCCCTCGAAAACTTCAGGAGCGGCGTAGACGGGTGTCAGGCCGCTGAGCATCGAGATGCTCTGGGAACAGACGTCCTTGACCAGGCCGAAGTCGCCGACTTTAACCCGACCGCCGACAATCAGCAGGTTCTCGGGCTTGACGTCGAGGTGTTGGAGCGAATGGGCCTGGCTCATGTAGTCCAGGGCGTCGGCTGCGTCGCGGAGGTAAACGAGTAGTTCGTCACGTGGGATGCCCGGCCGGCCGGCGGCCCGGTGTTCCTCGAACCGATCCTTGAGGCTGCAGTCGGCCAGTTCGGTGATGATGACCAGTTGACCTTCGATCACCTCGATCCGTTCGAGCGAAAGGAGGAACGGATGGCGGACCTGCTTGATGCGGTTGAGTGCCCGAAGCTCGTGGGCGGCCCGCTGGTCGTCCAGACAGCCGTAGACGAACTTGACCGCCTTGGTCAGTCCCCCGGGAGCGTCGGCCTTCCAGACTTCGCCGTAGCCGCCCGCCCCGATCCGTTCGGTGATCGAGTAGCCAGCGATCAGTTCGGCCGTTTTGCTCAGAAGGGGTAACACGTCGGGCGGTCTCTTATTCAGGGGTTTTGGGGTCTCAGTCTGTTATCCTGACCGACTTGGAGTTGTACAGGATGTCTTCGATTGGTTGGGGCGGGCCGAAATGGTCACCGCGGCCGAACCGGGCGCCGAGGATTCGGCACAGGGCTGCTTCGTCCTCGGTCTGGACGTCGGAGGCCACCGTATCGCAGCCGGCCTCACGCCCGGCTTGGATGATGGATTCAAGCTGGCGACGCCGCTGGGCGTTGCGTTGCGCCTCGCTAAGTGACGTCCGGTCCAGCAGCAGGTAGTCGGGCCGGCTGGCCGAGTCCTTCGACCAGCGAGTTGCGCCGGTCGCCGAGGCGTCGATGGCCATGCCGACGCCTGATCGACGCAGGCCGTCGCACAGTTCCCGGGCGAAGGGCGTCTCGCCGGCCGCGCTGTCGGGCAACTCGGCCACGAGGGCGTGGGTCGTGGGTAGGATCTGGCGGAGCCGAACGAGCCAGTCCAGCAGCGTCGGATCGCCGAATTCCGAGGCATGAACGCGGACGAACAGCGACTGTTCGCCTGGCCATTCCAAGGCGGCCTCGACCGCCATGATCCGTTCCAGCCGGCGGATCTGGCCTGTCAGACGACATTCAATCGCCATAAGCGGGTCGCCCGAGCTGGCCAGGCGGGAGCCGGTGTTCCAACTCCCTCGGGCTGCGTAGCCCAGCACGCGTCCCCGAGCGAGATCGACGATTGGTTGAAACGTCGTGTTGACCGCGCGATGGTTCAGAACTTCACCCAGACGCCGGACACCCGCGATGATTTCAGTTGCCGAACGGACCGTGTCCGTGCCTGGTTGTCCCAGATCGAGCACCTGGGTGGCCATCGTACGCGACACGCCGGAGCCGGGCAGGAAGAAGCTGAACTGGACGTTGGCGATCATCAGGACGTCGCCGTCGCCCAAGACGGCCCGATCGATCCGTTGGCCGTTGAGCAAAGTCCCGTTGGTGCTGCCCAGGTCTTCAACCCAGTAGCGGCCCCCCTCGCTTTGGATGGCTGCGTGTTCACGCGAGACCTTGGCCGAATCGATCGGCAGACTGCACGATTCGTTGCGGCCGATCGTGAAGGGAAATCCGTCGAGCCGGATCTTCTCCCCAGCGCCGCCGTCCTCGGGAAAGCGTTCCAACCAGGGTGTGCCAACCAGCGGCTGGGAAATCACTTGGGTTTGCATGTTCGATTGCCGTTGGTTTCAGTCGCGGATTCGCCAGGCCTGGGTCTGACACCGCGCTGGATCGGGTCCATGAAAAAAACCTGGCGCGATAGGGGTTTCCCCTCCTATCAACGGACCGGTCGCCGGCCTCGCCCACCATGGGCGGACCCGACACGACGCGAAACACACGGGAAGCTGTGCGCCGGGAGGGGGACATAAAAAGTATAGCTCGGCAGACGGGGGTATGACGCCGTCTGTTCTGCCCTCCGGGAGAGGGTGGCGGCGAAGCTGGCGGACAGACGTGAACTGTCTGTCACGAATCCGACAATCCGCACATCTGGCGAGATCGGTCACACCGTAGGTGACCACGACGAACACGTCCGTAGTGTGGTTCCCGTGATTTCTTTCAGGAGCCGGACGACGAGTTTTGCTTCTCCGGAAGAGGGGCGACGGCACGCGTATTTGGTGCTGGGAGTTCTGCCTTCTGCTGTCTCAGATTTGCCTGTTGCTGGCGGTGGCGCTGGATGAAGTCGACGACCTCTTTCGGTGGAGGCGTCCACTCCTTGGTTTTTTTGTCCCGTTGCCAATAGGACTTTTTGCCTTCTTTCAGCCCGTGGGCGGTATCCAGCTTGACGTGTAGCGGAATGACGAGGTGGTTGAGCAAATCGTGTTTGTTGATCACGTAGATTGTTAAGGTGGGTGGACATGCAGGATAGGGTTCTTTCAGTCGCTCGCGCCTTATCTTTCGGACGCCCGGTTCCACTTCGGGCAGACGCTCGAACCAGGCGTCGACCGCTTTCTGATCGCCGATGGAGAAATCGATCCGTAGTGTGCGGGTATCCCCTTTGCTGGATCGGTCTGGTGGACTGCCTTTGGCGCCAAGCCGGATGGTGAGTCGCTGGGATTTGATCTTGGCGAACACGTCGATGAGATGCTGCACGTCGTCTTGTTTATTGATTTGGAAATTGAAAGTTTTCTTGTCGTTGGGAAGCTCGATAACAGTGCCTTGCCAACCGACTGTCCGAAGGGGGTCGTTCACCAGATCCAACACACCGTCGGGAAAGTGCCAAATCTGGGCAAGGTCTTCCGAAACGGGCCGGTTTTCGAAGGCGATTTGCTTATTGGGGTAGATCGCGAACGAGTTCGTGACCGTGCCCTGGATGACGGCCAAGAACAGTGCAATTCGTGGAAGAGAGGCTCTCCTCACGGGTTGTTTCCTTTTTCGAGGTGTTTGGCGATGGGGATCACGAAGTAGTATCCCCCCCGTGCAGTTTTCTTTCCATCGAAAGTCGAAGTGGAGAGGTGGAATTCAGCCTGTTTGGCCAACTCCTTTGTCAGGTGGACCCGTGCCACGCGTTTTCCACCAACCTCCTTGGTGGCCAACACAAGTGAAAGGGTGACGTAGCCCGTGCCTTCCTTGCCGGGGATGAAGAAATCAACGGAGTTTAGCGGTTTCAATCGGCCCTCATCGGTGATAGTCAGAACGACGGTGACCTGACCGGTGCCGTGGTCGGTCACAGCCACATTGTAATCCAACTTCAACTGTTCCTTGGATTGACCAAATCGCTCGCGCAAGGCCAAAGCGGGTTCGGTGGCCAACACGACAGTGGCGAACAAGATCAGCGTTAGTCCGAGTCTTTTTGTGAACACGTCGCGTCTCCTTTGCAGTCTGGGGGGAGATAGTATCCTGCCATCCGGGACCTCCGAATAGATCAGACGATCGTCGGGCACTTGGAGTTCTTCCCTTTTCTGTGCCGAAGTTCCAATCGCGGGAAAATGGGCAACTCACCTACCTAGACCGGGTTGCTCTCGGCATTTCGACGCCATCCGGGTTCTCCTTCCACCCGCCTTAGAGGCCCTCTCGTTTGGATTCACCCTGCGGGGGGGATTTCTCGCACTCGGTTTTTAGCGTCGGGCGCGGTTGTGACCTAGAGTTGAGCAGTTGCAGGAGGAGTCCGCGCGCGTTGACCGGGGGCGCCGAGAGGATCGGTTGTATCGGTCGGGCATGGCGGCGCGGACTCTCCAAGGATCGAATACCATGGTTGCCCAACCGTTGTCCATCCAGGTGGTTGCTGACGACCGGCGTCTGTTGCGGCGTCTGTCGGCGTTCTTGGCCGTCTTTGGCTATGACGTTCACCAGGCGGCCGGTCCGCACCAGGCGGCAGCGGCGGTGGCGGCCAGACGGCCTGACTGCATCGTAATCGATGCGGGCCGCTCGCTGGGCGAGACGCTCCGCTGGTGTTCGCAAATCGTCGACCAAGGGCGTCGAGAGCACGTTCACACGCTTCTGGCCGTCGACGAATCGTCGCCCGGGGCGTTGACCGAGGCGTTGGAGGCGGGTGTGGACGATTTTCTCGCCCGGCCGATCGTCTATGGCGAAGTCCTTGCCCGGCTCCGCGCGGCGGCCCGGACGATCGAGTTCGAACGGCGGCTCGGACAACAGTCCAACATCGAGCCGGTCACGGGTTTGCCTAGCCGGGCGGCCGTCCACCGGCGACTCGAACGCCTGGCCGGCGGGTCGGCTCCAGTGGGATGCGCCGTGCTGGACGTCGATTTCCTCGCCGGAATCAACGCTCGATGGGGCCATCCGGCCGGCGATGCCCTGCTTGGGGTGATTGCGCAAAAACTGATCGAGTTGGGGCAATCGGCCGAACTCGTTGCGTCGCCGGGGGCGGGGCAGTTTTGTGCAGTGTTCGTCGGGCAGACGGAAGATCAGGTGGTCCAATGGGCCGACCAGGCCCGGGCGTCGCTGACCGAGATCGAGTGGGCCCCCGGGCAACCGCCCGTTTCGCTGACCCTCAGCGGCGGCGTGGTGGTCGTGGGCGGCGAAGAGGTCTCGGTTGAGACGATCCTTCACCGCGCGGAGGAAGCCCTCCGCTCGGCCAAGCAGTCGGGCCGCGATCTGGTCGCCCGGCATGGCCAGTTTATCGACGAGGCCAGGGCATGGAAGGACCTGATCGCCCTGGGCAAGCTATTCGAGGGCACGATCGCCCGGGACATCATGACCCCGTGCCCCTTGGTGCTCCGGCCCGACGATTCATCGGCCCGCGCGGCGGCCCTGCTGGGCCAGACGGCCCTGGGCGCGTTGCCGGTGGTCGACACGGGCGGTAAGCTGGTTGGTCTGCTGAGCGACGCCGGTCTGCTGGCCGGTTCGGGTGGGGGAGAAGGCGCGTCAAACCGGGTTGGCGACCTGATGACGCCGAACCCGCCTGCTCGGGACGAAGAAACGACCTTCGACGAACTCATGCGGCTGTTCCAAGACGAGCCGGCGACCACGCTGGTGATTGTCCACCACGACCAGCCGACCGGCCTGGTCACGGCCAACAATCTTCTGGCCCTCAGCTCGCCCGTCACGGCTGAGACGTTCCGCCCATCGACGCCGTTCTCTCTCGGGTCGGACTACCTCGTCATCCCCGACCTGAGCCCCGCCGATCCGGCATAGTTTCGTTATAACTCTAACTCGGCGTCTCCGCGCCTCTGCGGTGATATCACACCGATTGCCTCGCAAGAGCGTTCAGCTCTTCAGCACGACTGTAAAGTAGCTGCGAACGACATGGTCAAAGTAGGCCGGCTCCATCTCCAGCGGCAGGTCGTTGTAGGTGCAGTAGTTGCGGACCTGGGTCAGCAGATCGCGCGGCTGGCAACGACGCAGCGGCCGGCCGTTCGGGTGGTAGTGCTCGTTCAGCAGGTAGTCGACTACGTCGTGCCGGCACTCGCAGCCGAACTTCTGGGCGTAAATATCGAACAGGTCGTGGAACTCCTGCTCGCTTGGGTCGCCGATCTCAATCTTGTAGGGAATCCGACGGAGAAAAGCATCGTCGACCAGGTCGCTCGGCTCCAAGTTGGTTGAGAAGATGATCAATTGCTCGAATGGAACCTGAAATTTCTTCCCGGTCGAAAGGGTCAGGAAGTCGTGGCGGTTTTCCAGCGGGATGATCCACCGGTTGAGCAGTTCGGCCGGCTCGACCCGTTGGCGACCGAAGTCGTCGATCAACAGACAGCCGCAATTGCTCTTGAGTTGCAGGGGCGCTTCGCCGACGTTGCTGACCGGATCATGGCGGATTTCGAGGTTATCCATCGTCAACTCACCCCCGACAACGACCGTGGGCCGGCGGATCTTGATCCAACGCTGGTCATGCTCGGCCGACTTAATCAGGCTGTTGTGGTCTTCGTCGACCGCTTCGTGGTAGGCGTTGTCATAGAGCTTGATGAGCTGGCCGTCCTCGATCAGCGTACGCGGTACCCATATATGTTGGCCGAAGCAACTGGTGATTCGTCGAGCAAGGGTTGACTTGCCGTTTCCCGGCGCTCCGTAGAGGAACAGACCGGCCCCCGAGTTGACCGCAGGGCCCAGGCTTTCGAACAGGCTGGTGTCGACCGAGATATCGGAGAAGGCTTCGGTGAGCTGGCTTCGCTTGGGGGCTTCGGCGCGGATCGTCTGGGCGTCGACGCTCAGGACGTAGTCCATCAGCGGGACCGGCGCCGCGCCGACGTAGGCGCTGGCCGACGTGAGCAACCGGGTGCGGTCGCGGCCCTGCTCAGTGAGCGAATAGTAATAGTCGTTCACCGGGGCCGAGCCTGTGTGGACGATGATCTGCCGCGTGCGGAGCGACTGGAAGAGCCCTTCCAGAATGCCAAATGGGAGACAGACTTTCTCAGCGATCCCGCGGCCGCTGCACGTGCCGACCAGGGCGAGATTCTTGCAGATGAGCGCTTCGACCAACGCACTGGTCAGGCCGGTTTCTTCCAAGGACTGCGGCGCGGCCGGTCGAAAGGCTTCCTCGGCCATCAGCGTGGCCAACAGGCCCTCGCCCAGTGTCTTCGTTTCGCTGGACATCTTCCCTCTCCCCATTTTGGACGACCCGGTTGCTAGTGCCCGGATGCTACAGCAAGTGTAAGTCACAAACAGCCACAAGGCCCCCACGCGCGAGGGAGGTCCTGGCCAGGCAGGGGCAGTTGGAAGGGGCCATGCGAGCGGCGAAGAATGTTGCATCGCCGGGCGGTGCGAATCGTGCGGATTGTGGCAATGGTGACAGTACCGTGAGCACCATGTTTAACCACACAGAGCACAGTACGTCGCGCAAAAAAAGAGACCTCGAGGCAACGACTCCCAGCGCCATGATTGCTTCCAACGAGGAAGCTTCACAGCCGTCGGCCTCGAGGTCGACGTCGCCGACGGACGCAATGCCATCGATGACGCCGTTCACTTTAGAAAGTTTCTTGTCTGTTTGTCAACACCAATCAGGCCGATGGTAGGCCATGAGGTGGGTGTGACAGAGCGACATGACCGTCTTCGATGAGCCCACACACGGTTGCTTTTGAGAGAACACATTACGTCTGGTTGGACTTCAACGTGTGTACTTTCGCCTCGAAAGCGGCGCCGCGATGTTTATAGTTGCGGTACTGGTCCGTGCTGGCGCAACCAGGTGAAAGAAGGATTGCATCACCTGGTTGACTATGTGTCCAACACCAGGCCAAGGCCTCGTCCAACGTCTCGACCGCCGTGCAACGGGCGTCGGGATCATGTGTTTGAGTCAACTGCTGTAAAAGCGGCGCGGACTGACCGAAGAACGCTGCTCCGCAGGCATGTTGTGCGGCGGCTTCCGCCATTGCGGGCAGATCCAGGCCTTTGTTCCGTCCGCCGGCCAGGAGCCAGACGGGCCGATCCAACGCGGCCAGGGCGGCCACGGTCGACTCGGGCGTGGTCGACGTCGTGTCGTTGAAAAAGGCCCTACCGGCGACGTCGGCCATGTGCTTCAAACGGCCTGGCAGGCCTGAAAAAGAAGCCAGTCCCCGACGGATTGCCTCACTTGAAATGCCCAAGCCCAATGCCACGGCGGCCGCGCATTGGGCGTTCTCGCGGTTGTGCGATCCCGGCACGCGAAGGGTCGGCAAGTCGGCCGGGTCAGGGAGCGAAATCTGATCGGCCGGGCCACATTGGACCCAGTTGCCGTCGTTTATAAGCGTCTGGCCCAACACAGCGACGTCGCCGGAAGATTGCAGTCGTAGAATCCGCTGCTTCGATGCCCGATAGTGTTCTTCGTTCCCGTGCCAATCCAAATGGTTGGGCGTGAAGTTGGTCACCACAGCTACGTGCGGCCCTGGCAATTCATCAGATAGATAATGCAGTTGAAAGCTACTGATTTCCAACACGACGTCGTGGTTCGACTGGATGCGTGGTAAGTCGTCCAGCAGACTCCGGCCGATATTGCCTCCAAGCCAGACGGTCCGACCGGCCGCTTCGAGAATGGCGGCAATCATAGCCGACGTGGTCGACTTGCCGTTCGAGCCGGTCACGCCGATCGTCCGCGCCGGACACGCCCAGAGGAAGAGTTCGAGTTCGCTCGTCAGTCGCGTGCCCGACTGCCGGGCGATTTCGAGCATCGGGTGGTCGGGCCGCACGGCCGGATTGACGACGACCCCATCGGCCTGCCGAAAATCCTCGGGCACGTGCCCTCCCAGATGGACGGCCGCCAGTGGGACGTCGGCAATGCCTTCCAGTGAATCGGCAAGCATCTCGGCCGGGGCCGAGTCGGTCAAGGTCACCCGTGCCCCCTGCGTGGCCAACCACCGCACGGCGGCTGCCCCGCCGCCGAAATGGCCCAAGCCCATGACCGTCACGCGTTTGCCGGCGAATTCCATGGGGCCCAGTAGACTCCCTTCCGGCCTTGCCGGCAAGTCGGGGTGGAAGGTACTAACAGCTTGTTGACCTTGGCATAAGTAGTATCGTAGGTCAGGCTGTGCCTGACGCGAACCGCTAATCCACGTTCTGTAGGGAACGCCCTCCGTGGCGTTCCGGTTATGGGGCAACACCCCGTCGGAACGCCACGGAGGGCGTTCCCTACAGGGTCAAACACAAGCGGTGGGTTATCGAACACAGGTTATGGACGGGAACCGGGAACCGGGTGGTCATGGCCCGGGCGGGGTGGTATCATGATAGTTTGCCCTATTGTCGACCGGGCCGAGCAAGGCAGCCTATGAGCGACCACCGGCAGATTACGCTCCGCGGCGTCGAGGTTCACAACCTCAACGCGATCGATCTGGACCTGCCCCATCAGAAACTGATCGTCTTCTGCGGGGTCAGCGGCAGCGGCAAGAGCAGCCTGGCCCTGGACACGCTCTATGCCGAGGGCCAGCGCCGCTACATCGAGAGCTTCTCGGCCTACACGCGGCAGTTTCTCGAACGGCTCGAAAAGCCCGAGTGCGAACGGATCGACGGTATCCCGCCGGCCATTGCGGTTACCAGCAAGAGCGCTAATCGGTCGAGCCGGACCACCGTCGGCACGGCCACCGAGACGGCCGACTATCTGCGGCTGCTCTATGCCAAGATCGGGCGGACGTTTTGCAACGAGTGCGACCGCGAGGTCCGCCGCGACTCGCCCCAGAGCACGGCCCGAGTGCTCGGCGCCCTGCCGGTAGACACCCGCTACATGGTCACGTTCCCCGTCGATGTGCCTGACGGTTCCAACGCCGAAGAACTGGCCGCGTCGCTTCGCGAGGAGGGGTTTGTCCGCATGATCATGGGCGATCGAATGATCGACCTATCATCTGGTGAGGGAAACGAATGGCATGCGCATCTTGCCCGTGATTCTCAGGGCACTGGCGAGACGCCAGTGCCACCCGGCGATTCACACGGTGAGACTCCAAGGACGTTGCATGTGCTTGTTGACCGCCTCCGGTCGGGCGGGGCATCGGAAGAACGGGTGCGCGACTCCCTCGAAACGGCCTTCGCCAAAGGACGCGGCGTGTGTCATACCTTGGTAGAGGAATCCTCCGAACAACCTGTCAAAGTGGGAATCCCCGTCACACTCGACGGCCGCCCATGGCGGCGGCTGGGATTCAGCACGCGGTTGACGTGCGAGGCCTGTGGGCAGGATTACCCCGATCCCGAGCCTCGGTTGTTCAGCTTCAACAGCCCGTTGGGCGCGTGTCCCGAATGCGAAGGCTTTGGCAACGTGATCGACCTGGACATGGAACTGATCGTACCCGACCCGAACAAGTCGATCCGCGAGGGGGCAATCGCCCCGTGGAACAGCCCGGCCTATCTGCACGAGTTGGACCGGCTCATGGAACTGTCCGAGGAGATCGACATCCCGGTCGACGTGCCCTATAGCGAGTTGGAACCCCGCCATGTCCAGATCATCACCGAGGGGATACCGGAGCGGGATTTCGGCGGCTTGAAGGGTTTCTTCGACTGGCTGCAGCGCCGCAAGTACAAAATGCACGTCCGTGTGTTTTTGAGCCGGTGGCGGAGCTACCGGACGTGCCCTGCGTGCGGCGGCGACCGGCTCCATCCCCGGGCCTTGGCCACGCGGGTGGGCGGCCGGAACATCGCCCAAGTCAGTGCGATGAAGATCCGCGATGCCTTGGCCTTCTTTCGGGACCTGGAACTGAACGACTTCGACCGGACGGTTGCCCGAACCATGCTCGAACAGGTCATTGCCCGGTTGGGCTATCTCGAAGCGGTCGGGCTGGGCTACCTGACGCTTGGTCGGACGCTACGCACGCTCAGCGGCGGCGAGATACGCCGCGTCGCGCTCACCTCGTCACTCGGTTCCAGCCTGGTCAACATGCTGTACGTGCTGGACGAGCCGTCAATCGGCCTGCACCCCCGGGACATCGACCGGTTGATCGGGGCGATCGTCGAGCTTCGCGACCGGCAAAACACGGTCGTGGTCGTCGAGCACGAGGAGGCCATCATCCGCGCGGCCGACCAAGTCGTCGAGATCGGGCCCGGCGCCGGCGAGCGGGGCGGCGAAGTCGTCTTCCAGGGCACGCCCTGGGAGATGGAAGCGGACACCGAAAGCCTGACCGGCGATTATCTGGCCAGGCGTCGGGCCATCCGGTCCAGCGGCCGGCGTCGCAGCCCGGACCACGGCTGGATCCGCCTGGCAGGCGCCCGGGGGAACAATCTGCAAAACGTCACGGTCGAATTCCCGTTGGGGCTGATGTGCGTCGTGACCGGCGTGAGCGGGTCGGGCAAGAGTACGCTGGTCGAGGGGACGCTCTATCCGGCCTTGTGCCGCCGATTGCGCAAGGAAGCCCCCAAACCCTATTCCTACGACGACGTCTTTGGCGACGGCCAGATCGACGACGTGATCATGGTCGACCAGAGCCCGGTGGGTCGCTCGCCGCGAAGCAATCCGGTGACGTATCTGAAGGCGTTCGACGAGATTCGGGCCGTTTTCGCCGACACGGTCGACTCGCGAACGCGGGGCTTTTCGGCCAGCCACTTCAGTTTCAACGTCGACGGTGGGCGGTGCGAGGTCTGCCATGGCGAAGGCCATCTGGCCATCGACATGCAGTTCTTGGCCGACGTCTACATGCGGTGCAACCAGTGCGGCGGCACACGCTATCGCAAGGAGATCCTCGACGTCAAGTACCGCGGGCGCAACATCGCCGAAGTGCTCGATATGACGGTCCGCGAGGCGTTCACCTTCTTTCGCGGCCAACCGAAGGTGCAAGCCCGATTGAAGCGGCTCATCGACGTTGGCCTCGACTACGTCCGGCTGGGTCAGCCGGCCAATACCCTCTCGGGCGGCGAGGCCCAACGGCTGAAGCTGGCCGCTTACATGTCCAGCGCCAAGCGAGGCCGCTGCCTGTTCATCCTCGACGAGCCGACCACCGGCCTGCACTTCTCGGACATCGTCCAGTTATTGGACTGTTTCGACGCCTTATTGGCCGTGGGCCATTCGCTGATCATCGTCGAGCACAACCTCCAGATGATCAAGACGGCCGACTATCTGATCGACTTGGGCCCCGGCGCCGCTGACGAAGGTGGCCGCCTCATCGCCAAAGGCACGCCCGAAATGGTCAGCCGCACTCCCGAGTCGATTACAGGGCGGTTCCTGGTGGATCTGCTGGAGCAGGACAGCGAAGAGGAATAGGTTGGCATTCCGACTGGAGGGCCACGCTCCTTCGTGGCCGTGGGCACAACCCGCCCTCACCCGGCGGCTGCGCCGCCACCCTCTCCCGAAGGGAGAGGGAAGTTTATGTCAACCGTTCGAGCTGCCCGTCCAGGTCGTGGCGTTCGCGGCTGACGATGAGGCGGATGTCGTCGCGGGCGTGGAAGAAGGCGTCGATCACGACCGGGTCCCATTGGCGGCAGGCGCCTTCGCGGAGGATGGTGTCGATCTTTTCGTCGGGCATTCCCTTGCGGTAGGGACGATCGCTGCTCATGGCGTCGAACGAGTCGGCCACGGCGACGATCCGCGCGCTGAAGGGGATCTTTTCGCCGGCCAGGCCTTCGGGATAGCCCGACCCGTCCCACGACTCGTGATGATGAAGCACAACCGGCAGAACTTCGCCCATCTTCCGCAGGTCCATGAGGATCCGATGGCCTACGGTGACGTGGCGTTTGATGTGTTCGTATTCTTCGTCGGTCAGCTTGCCCGGCTTGCGGAGCACCTGGTCGTCGATGCCGATCTTGCCCACGTCGTGCAGTAGGCCGGAGAGGTAGATCATCGTGAGGAACTGTTCGTCACAGCCGAGTTCCCGGGCCAGGCGGACGCTCACCTGGGCGACCCGGTCGCTATGGCCGCGGGTGTACTGATCCTTGGCGTCGATCGCCGAGGCCAACGCCCGGACCACGCCGGCGAACATCTCCGACTGTTTGCGGTAAAGCTCGAGGTTGCCGCTGTGGATGCCCAAAATTGTGCCGACGGAGCTCATCAGCGACGCTTCGACCGTGCCGAACTCGCCGTCGGAGATGTGGTTCACCGCGGCCAACCAACCGAACAGGTTGTCGCCTTCTGCCAGCGGGACCACGACGATCTGGCGTACGCGTGGATCGGGCCACTCGGGCCGGCCCGTCACGCCCAGGTTCGCCACACGCGGCGACGACTGTGCACTGAGGCCAAGCTGTTTGATCAGGGCCAGGAACGACTCGTCATCCAGCGGGCAGTCACCCCGCGTGAGCAACAACGGCTCGGTTCGGCCGCGCTGGGTCTGGGTGTCGTTTGCCTCGACCACCGGCGTCAGAAGCAGAGCCACGGTCTTGGCGGGCACCACGTTCTCAAGCCACTCCAGCGCGACGTTGCCCAGCTCTTCGTCATTCTCCGAGAGCTTCAGGTTCTGGGTCAACTCGTGAAGGAGCGAGATTTCCTCGTAGGTGCCCGAGAGATTGGCGGTCAGGCTGCTCGATTCCCGCGAGAGCTTCTCGATCTTGAGCCGGTCGGCCAGCCGCGCGGAGACCAGGTCGGCCGTGTGCTGCAAGACGTCGGGCGACCAGGGCTGTTGATCGGCGGCCCAACGGACGGCCTCGTCCGTGTCCATGCCAAGCGTCCGTGCCGCGGGACCGAGGTCTTCGTTCGGTTCCAACGGACGCGAAAGAAACAGGCCGACAGCCACCCTCGGATCGTCGTCACGCCAGCTGAGAGGCAGGGCCAAGGCCACCAGCGGCGACTCCTCGGCGACGAACTCAGGCCGGCCGCGTCGTGTCACCGCACGACACATTTCGAGCCGGTCGTACCAGTTCCATTTCGGCTGGCTTTCGCCCGATTGCAGCATGTCGCCGGTTGCCGTGTCGAGAATCGAGAACCCGGCGCCGAACGCTTCGGCGGTCAGCTCGGCACAGGCCGAAACAGCGACCAAGGATGCCTCGTCGGTCGACGGTCCCTGAAACGGCAACACGGTCTCTTGAGAACTCGGCATGGTGGCGACGGTCTACGTGTCTGGGGAACGGGGTCAGGTACAATTTGCCGACTTCGCCGCATAGAACGCGTCGCGCAAATCGCCGCCGATCGCCATCCCGCGAGGATGGAGTCGGAGGCCCCAAGTGCTTTGACAAACGTAGCTTGTGCCACGTGGCCCAGAGGTCATGAAACCTTCGCTAGGATTCACGACGTTATGGCCTCAGGCAGACAGACCGGTTGTGCCGGCCAGGGACGGCCGGAGGTTGCATCTCTTTCCACCCGGTCGAATGGTGTTGAATATGGGAACCGGGTGCCATGCTCCACGCTTGCGTGGGCATGTGGGACTTGAATAAGCTTCGAAAACATGCCCACGCAAGCGTGGAGCATGGCACCCAGCTACTTGGCGGCGATCGCGCCGTCACGTAGGAGGATGGTCTCCTGGGCGTGTGCCGCGGCTTGGGCGTCGTGGGTGACCAACAGAACGGTGCCCCCGTCGCGGTGGAAGTCGGCCAGTAGGCCGAGAACGTCGGACGCGCTCTCGGGATCGAGATTGCCGGTCGGCTCGTCGGCCAACAGGACGTCGGGCCGATTGATCAGCGCCCGGGCGACGGCCACGCGTTGGCGTTCGCCCGCGCTGAGTTCGGCCGGTCGGTGCCCTCGCCGCGGTCCGAGCCGGAATCGTTCGAGCAGTTCGCCTGCCCGCGCCAGGGCATCGGCCTTGTGCTCGGGCGACGCGGCGGCCATGACGTTCTCGACGATGTTCAGGTAGGGGAGCAGATGGAACATCTGGAAGACAAAGCCGATCCGTTGTGCCCGGAATCGGGCCCGCGCGGCGCCCGACAGCCCGGCCACGTCCTGGTCGCCCACGACGATACGGCCCGCGGTGGGCGAGGTGAGCGTGCCGGCCAGCATGAGCAGCGTCGACTTGCCGCACCCGCTGGGGCCTTGGATCGCCACGAATTGTCCTCTTGGCACATTGAAGCTCACTCCGGCCAGTGCGTGGACAGGGCCGTCGGCCGTGGTGTAGGTCTTAGTGACGTCGTTGAAGGAGATCATGGGGAGGAGGGGATTGGGGGAGGGGTTGTGTGGTTTGGGTGTGGTCTATCGTATCATGCCCGGCGGAGGAGGACTATTCCGGCGAGGAGGACGACGAGGGTGGCAGCGGCCAGGCCGAAGCCGAGGAGCCACATCTGGCGCGAGGCGAAGGAGGATTCGGCCGGTTTCGCTTCGACGGCCTTCTCGATTTCCTCGTTTGGAGGAACCGTGTTCGCCTCGACTTCAGTCGGCAAAACGGCGGTGGGAGCGGGATTGTCCGACGACGATGTTGTTCGCGGAGGTTCTGTCGGCATGAATTCGCTGTAATCGAGCTGCCCTTCGGCCAGCGGCATGCCGTCGTCCCGAGAGGCCAGGGTGTCGGCCGTCGTGTCCCAGTCCCAGCGGAAGAGCAGGTCGGCGCCCGGGTTGCCCGACTTGGCCTCGCATGAACAGGCCCCGGCCAGAAACAGGACGCACCGGCCCAGGTTCCGCAGCGTGATTCCCTTGCCGACGTAGGGCAGCAGCGTCCGTCCTCGGCCGTGGACGGCGAAGACCATCGGCTCGGTGGGGAACTCGTCCAGATCGTCCTCGACGCCCAGCAGGTTGCGCACGAACCACGTTTCTTTCGGATCGGTCCGACTCACTTCGACCATCGCGAGTTGTGGCTTGCCCGTGGCCGAGGTGCCTCGCAGCGCGTCGGCCAGTTCCTCGAACCGGTCGAACGACTTGACCTGGTCGATCAGCTCCTGGGCCGTCCTCTTCGCCTGGCGATTGGCCTGGGCGTCCGGACCGGTCAGAAGGACGAGCACGGCGGCGTTTCCTTCTTCAAGCAGTCGGGCGATCCTTTTTCGCAACGGCGAGTCGAGCATCGCCCGAAGCGTCGCCGGATCGAGCTGTCCGGAGAAAAGCATCTGGCCGGTGGGACTGACGACCAGATACAACGGGCTGCCGGCCGGTTCGTGCTTCGCCCATGCTTTGGCCACCAGGCCCGGCAGCATTTCCTTCTGCTTCGGATCGGACACGTCCGCTTCGTGCAATTCCAGATTAGCCGGCGGTTCCTCCATGGCCACGGCCTCTAGGGCTTTCTTTGCCTTTGCTTCCTCCGACGACTCGGGCCCTTCGTGCAGATAGAACAGATGATACGGCGACGCGGCCCAGTTGTAGATCGCATAGCGATACACGGGCGTGTCACACGCCCGGACGGACTGGGAGATGGCCAGTGTTAGTGTGAGTATCGAGAGCACGAGTGCGGTTGCCCGGCCAATAAGAACTCCTTTTTCTTTTTGAGAAAACGCTTCTCGCAGGATGTTTTCTGGACGGAAACATCTGGCCGATGCGACGTGACCCTGGCACGGCGTCGGGCCAAAAGCCCTCTGGTTCTCCCAGCCCAGGTCAACGCCCTGGGGAGCGGGTAGACAATGCCTTGGCCTCTCGGCCCAACGGGCCAACCGTTTTTTCAGGTGAACGATTGGCCCGTTGGGCCGACAAGGTCTTCCCGTGCTCTCCATCCCCAGGGCGTTGCCCTGGGCTGGGAGAACGGCTGCCCCTTCGGGGCGACACATTGCCGATCCGCTGCGGCATGGCAAGAAAAGGTCCAAAAGTGTTGAGGCAACACGTGGAATGCACCTACTTCGGGAAAGAGGGCAGGGTGCGCCCACGGAACGCGAGCCGGTCCTGCCAGCCGCCAATAAATCGAGCTTCTTCGGCACCGGTCCCAGCCTCCGTCAGACAGGATATCCTTGAAATCCCCTCCTTGAGTATACGGATCGGCCCGAGTGGGGACAAATGGCCATGACGCGCGACATTTTCACCCAACGGGCACCCTGTTGACGGGGGTCGCCCGGGGGCCCTACAATCTTGGGTTATTGAGGCACCCGGCGGGTAGCTTACTTGGAAAATGCATGTGGAGACACTGCCGTGGCAGAGATAATCCAATGTGATCATTGTGGTCAAACGTACCCTTACAATGCGAAGCTGGCGGGTAAACGGGTGAAGTGCAAGAAGTGTGGGCAGGCGTTCCAGATCCCGGCAGCGCCGGAGCCGGCGGGACCGGAGACGCTTGCGCCGCTCGGGCTGGGCACGGCCGATCCGTTCCAGGTCGACCTGGCCGCCGCCGCGGCCCACGACGCCGCCTCGCCCACCTCCCCCCTCGGCCCGGCTCGCACCGGCGCCTCGCGCCGCCGCAAACAGCAACTCCGAAAACGCCTCCTCCTCGCCAGCTCCCTCACCGCCGGCCTCGCCCTCGTCGGCCTGGCCGGCTGGGGGATTGTGGTGTTGATTTCCAATGCAGGGGAGGCGATTTCGTCGGCAAATTCCAAGCCGAAGAATGAATGGCGTGAATATCAATACCCAGAAGATAACTACTCCGTCAGCTTCCCTGGGCCGCCGACCGCTTCCCTCACAGGCGATGGCACCTACGATCGCGAGTGGAGAAAGGACGGAGTTTCTTTTCGGGTGATGCTTTCTTGGGGGCCGGGGATGAAAAAACCAGAACGCCTTAGGTGGTGGCTGGACACGATGCTGCGACCTCAGCCCTTAGATAGAGAAACGGTTGTGGAACAGAAGAGGATTTTGTTGCAAGGGAAGTATCCTGGCTGGAAAGCCACACACAAGAGCGCACCTGCCGTGAACCAATACCGTAAGTATGTGGTTGATGGAACCAGGTCGTACGTACTCTATGTGTGGACACTCAGAGGAAAGGAAAACGACCCCGACATTGAGAGGTTCTTCAATTCCTTCCGTCTGCTCAAGCCGCCAGAGAAGCCGATCGTGATCGAAGGCTGGGCCGATTCTCCCTGAGATACCCGATTTGCTCCCGGCGGTCTCCCTGCTGGCATGGCACCCGGCCAGTATTTGAGCACCAGCACTGGCGAGACGCCAGTGCCACCCTGCTACAGGGAACTGAGAAATGTTCTAGAGTTCCACTCCCTCCAACTCCTCCCCAAACGACACCGGCAGCATCAGGGCTTCGGCGAGGCGGGTGAGGTAGGTGGAGCGGGGGATTTCGATGGCGCCGAGGCGGGCGGTGTGCGGGGTGAGTTGTTGGATGTCCAGGAGGCAGTAGCCGCGGCGGCGGAGGTGGGAGACGAGGTGGACCAGGGCGACTTTCGAGGCGTCGCGGGCGAGGTGGAATTTCGATTCGGCCGCGAACAGGCCGCCGATCGCCACGCCGTAGAGCCCACCGGCCAGGCGGTCTCCCTCCCAGACCTCGACGCTGTGGGCGTGGCCCAGTTCGTGCAGCCGGACGTAGGCGTCAATCATCCGCGGCGTGATCCAAGTGCCACCCTCGCGTCCGACACCGCATGAACACCCGCGAATCACGGAGTCGAACTCGCGATTGCACGTCACCCGGAACCGGCCGCTACGCACGGTTCGCCACAGGCGGTGCGAGACGTGCAGGCCGTCCAGTTCGATGATTGCCCGTGGGTCGGGCGACCACCACAGCACCGGATCGTCCAACTCGTCGACCGGCCACGGGAAGATGGCATGGCAATAGGCGTCCAGCAGCCAGTCGGGCGAGAGCTCGCCCCCGACGGCCAAGAGACCGTCCGGCGTGGAATGCTGGACCGGCGGAAAGAGCTGGCTTGGGGCTAACTCGGGCATGGCTGCACCGAAAGAATGTCGCGGAGCTCCAACATGCTTCATCATGTCGCGGGAAAGCGTTTTGAGCAAGCGCCCACGCATTATACCCTTGTATTCGGCCTTTCTAGCAGACGTCCCAAGTTCCCCTGCCTCTGGTTCTCCTGGGCCGATTGCTGGTCGGTCGGGGGGCGAGTATACTCAAGGTGCGGCTTGTTTCGCTGTTTTTCCCGCCCGGGTGGTTCACTGCTCGGTCTGTTCCCGCCTGATTGACCTGCAAAGGAGTCTAACTGCCATGTCCCGCCGCCTGCTGCTGTCGTTGTGTTGTCTTGTTGGGCTTCTTTCATTCCAGACAGCCGCCTGGGCGGAAGTGACGGCCGAAAAGTCGGAGGATGGCAAGAAGGTCGTTATTGAGTTGGAGGGTAAGCCGTTTTGCGAGTACCTGACCCGCTCGGGCACGAAACCGATCATTTGGCCCATCCTGGGCCCGACCGGCAAGCCGATGACCCGGCGCTGGCCCATGGAGAAGAAAGGGCCCGGTGAAAAGACCGACCACCGACACCACCGCTCGCTCTGGTTCACCCACGGCGACGTGAACGGCGTGGACTTCTGGCTCGAGAAGCCCGGCGTGACGGGCAAGATTGTCCACCGGCGGTTCGTCAAGGTGGCCGGCGGAGACGAGGCGGTCGTGGCAACCCAAAACGATTGGATCGGTCCCGATGGAAAGAAGGTCTGCGAGGACGAGCGGACGCTGACGTTTGGCGGCAACGACGACCAGCGTTGGATCGACTTCGACATCACGTTCAAGGCGACCGATGGGCCCGTGCGCTTCGGCGACACCAAGGAAGGCGCCATGGGCATCCGCATGGCCGCGTCGATCAAGCCGGACGCAAAGAAGGGGGGACGCCTGGTCGACAGCGAGGGTCGCAAGGGCAAAGCCGTCTGGGGGAAGAAGGCGGCGTGGGTCGACTACTCCGGACCGGTCGATGGTCAGACGGTCGGCATCACGATGATGAACCACCCGACTAGTTTCCGGTTCCCAACCTATTGGCACGCCCGAACCTACGGGCTTTGCTCTGCCAACCCGTTCGGGTTAAGCGATTTCGTCGGCAAAGAAGCCGACGGGTCGTACACCATCCCCAAAGGCAAGACAATGGCGCTTCGCTATCGGATCCTTTTTCACAAGGGGACCGCGAGCGAGGCGAAGGTGGCCGACGCCTATAAGGTCTATTCCGAACGCGCCAAGTAGCGAGACTTGGCGGCAATTCACGGCTATCCGCCTGAAATGGCCCCGTGACAAGAGCGGCGTTTGCGACCGCGCACAAGGTGGATTCCACCGAACGTCTTGTGTGGCCAAACCCAATTGCCATGGACATTTGGGACGACCGTCACTTCAAGTCGGATCGTCATCCAAACGAGCATCGTGCGCGCGCGGGCGTGCCCGTCAAGGTCGACGCTGATACGGACTACCGCGCATTTCGCATTTTCCTAAAGTCCTCATGGCACCCAAAATTGCCTATTTCTATATCAAAACATTTCTTCCTACTTTGCCGATAGCTTCTGTTAGTGGTATTCAGCCCATATCCTCTCACCTGCACGGACGCAGTTATCTCCCGCACGCTCCGTGCTCAGCCAGGAGACCCCACCTCAGATGGTTACGAGCATCCTTCAATTTCGGACTCTGGAGGACCTCCGCGATTTCATTACCCAAACCTTTTGCCGCTATTTTGAGCTCCAATATGGGGCATTCGACATGACAGAACGGATACTCCGCCGGGGTGGCAGACCGTGCGGCGTTCAGTTCTGCCTTCATGGTCCTCGCGCGGTCCGCTTCACCGCGATCTGGGAGACCGAACACAATCAGATTCTTTTCTATGGCGCTACGGGCGAGCGGTTCATGAAGACCCAATTGCTCCAAGCGCCCTGCCTCGACCGTGTGGCTGCTTGACAGTCAGGCTGGAATAGTATACATTCATACATTATTCATCCCCGACACGGAGGTCCGTCGATGTTGGTCCTATCTCGTCGAGAGAGCGAACGAATCCGACTAGGGGATTCGATCGTGGTAACCGTGGTTCGTGTAGCCGGAGACAAGGTCCGGCTCGGCATTGAGGCGCCCCTGGATGTGGTGGTGCTTCGTGACGAGCTTGAGGCCAAGGCTCCTTCACCCCCGCGACTCCTGCCCGCCCCGGCCTGAGTCGCATTGCCTTGCGAAATACGGTGTTGTACAACCCACCGAGGTGACTAGAGTGTCCCGGTCTCCGGCAATCGGTTTCGCCGGAGTCCGGGCGCTCGGACGGTCCCCATGTGACCATTGAATGCTGTATTGTCCATGATTGGGCGCCATTAGTGGCTTATATCCGGGATTGAATTCCCGAACCCCCTTGGACAAATCAGCAGTGGCGCGCGGCAAGAAAGACCGTCGGCGCGTGCGCCTACTGGGTTGGATTGTCTCGGTGTGGAAAGAGAGCGGTCCGCACCACGAGGCGGACCGGCACCCGGGCCGCGCGCCGTCGGGGGGAATGAGGCGCGCGGCCAGGGGGGCCAGACTGGTCAGTCGCGAGGGCGAACGGCGCCCGTCAGGCCGCTGTAGTCGCAGCGGTCATCAGGATGCCAGAGGGGGCAGCCGCGCCGGACTCGCTCGGCCAGCATGTCCAACTTCGCCTTCGAACCGGCCGGAGCTTCGGTCGCCCGAAAATCGTCTGTCTCGTGGGGCACGAAATCTTCGTCGTGCCCGCATTCCAAAATTGCCTCGAACACATTCCGCATCAGCGAACTCTCCGTTGGACGCATCGCGCCCCATGCAAAAAACAAACGTCCCTCAGGCGTCGGACCGATCCGACGCATCATCCGGGATAAAAAAAAGAAAACGGCCCAGCAAAGGCGTCTTCAGACTCTGGTGCAGTGGGTGTGGATAACCCGCTCAGGTGGGGTGACGCATTTGTGTATGAACTCCTCATTATGCACGTGCGGGCGGCACAGTCAAGGGTTCAAGCGGTCTTTTCCACCAGGTTGGCTGTTTTTTTCTCCGTTACTTTACACTCGCGGCGGTCAGGTTTTCCCAACCGGCACGGTCCAAGACGCATTGTACTTCAGCTTCCTACGATGGTTGCCCGTTTTGGGTTCGTCGGCGGGTTCAATAGGCTAGACATACGTCACACCTATGGGGTTCGGTGCTAACCCCTTGCGACCACTTGGCAGCCGTGGTACTGGTAGGTTCGCCTAGACAAAGGAGAGCCTGCCCGTGAGTTGGATCCAACGCGAAATCCGTTTGCCGTCCCATCCACAGGGTTGTCACCCCATCACCCGAGAGGTGGTGGCGGCGATGCCCGAGTTGGGCGAGATGAAGGTCGGCCTGCTCCATATCTTCCTTCCTCACACGTCGGCCTCGCTGACGCTTAACGAGAATGCCGATCTGGACGTGCCTATCGACCTTCAACGGGCGTTGGACACTCTGGTCAGCGAAGATTTCCCCTATCGTCACACCATCGAGGGGCCTGACGACATGCCGGCCCACCTCAAAACAGCCCTGACCGGCAATTCGCTCACTCTGCCCGTGGCCAACGGTGCGTTGCGACTGGGCACCTGGCAGGGGGTCTTTCTTTGGGAGCATCGTCGCCGTGCGAGCAGCCGGCGGCTGGTTCTCACGCTGCAGGGCGA